>NZ_JARFYN010000036.1 GCF_030272695.1 Martinezella calliandrae | reverse complement strand
GGCCGGAGCGGCGCTTGAAACCAACGAAACCGCAAACCAATGAAGGGGGTCAGTTCCTCAATTCGACGAGGGGGTCAATTCTTCGATTCGCTTGACAGAAATTCAAATCGTAGTTCAGCGCCGCCTATAGCCAACAACAGATCAGGCCTGCGAATAATTCTTATCATTGCGGCAGGCTAGACAGCAGCCTCGAACTTGAATTGCCGGATCTCATGGGCTCGCCGGAGCTGCAGCAGACAGTTCGGGTCGGGGAAGACCTCCAGTTCTGATCTAAATCAATGCATTTGGCGCCGTCAGGGGCATGCTCATTGCCGACCGTTACCAAACCGCCAGGTGGTGCTCATGAGTAGCCTAATCATCCCGAAGGTCACCCGATCAAGCGCATTGCCTAGTTCCGCATGGCCACTTCCGACTGCCATGGTCCGCATGACGGGCTTGGCTGTTTTTGAGATGGCTGTGACTAAAGACATTGATGGCCCGTCTGAGGTTGCAGCCTGATGGCACAGGATTCACTGACGCTTCAGCGCCATGCTCATCGATCCGGTCCAAGCCGACCGGTATCCGAGACCGAGGAAGTCCTTGCGCTAAGTCGCCTCGAACCCCTACCAACCTGCGCGCACCTTGGGTCGAGCCCAGACGGGCTCACAACCGAGGAGGCTGCGCGACGCTTGAAGATCTACGGACCCAACCTGGTTACGCGAGAAAAGAAGCCGACGCTCTTCCGGGAACTGTGGGGACGCGCAAAGAACCCACTGAATGCACTTTTGCTTACCTTGGCGGCCATGTCATATTTCCTCGGCGACGTCAGGGCGGCGGTTGTCATTGCTGTCATGGTGGTGCTTGCGATTACGACCGCCTTTATCCAGGAGCATCGCTCGAACGAAGCAGCCGCGCGTCTGGGGTCCATGGTGCGAACCACAGCTACGGTCCAACGGCGAACCGGCGGCACGGCCGCCGCTTATTCGGAGGTGCCGATCGAGGGGCTGGTTCCCGGCGATATCGTGCGGCTTTCGGCCGGCGACATGATCCCAGGGGACCTTCGCCTGCTCCAAACCAAGGATTTGTTCATCAACCAGTCGGCACTCACCGGCGAGGCGATGCCGGCAGAGAAGTTCGCGCATGCCAACAACACCGCCGTGGACGGGCCGTTCGACCTGCCGAATATGTGTTTCATGGGCGCCAATGTTGTCAGTGGCTACGCCACTGGCGTTGTGGTGCGCACAGGCGGCGCAACCTTTTTCGGACAGCTCGCCGATGAGATTGCTGGCCGGCGCGTGCCGACAGCTTTCGATCGCGGCATCGACCGCTTCACCTGGCTGATGATTAAATTCATTCTGGTCATGGTGCCAACCGTACTCCTCATCAATGGGGTGACCAAGCACGATTGGCTGGAAGCCTTGCTCTTTGCCGTGGCAGTGGCGGTTGGCCTCACACCGGAAATGCTGCCGATGATCGTCACCGTCAATCTGGCCAAGGGCGCGATCGACATGGCGCAAAAGAAGGTGATCGTTAAGCGGCTGAATGCGATCCAGAACTTCGGCGCCATGAACATCTTATGCGCAGACAAGACCGGCACGCTGACGCAGGATCGGATCATTCTCAAGCGGCATCTCGACATCCGCGGCAAGGAGTCTGAGCGTGTCCTACAGTACGCCTACCTGAATAGTCACTTCCAATCGGGGCTGGAGAACCTCCTCGATGTTGCTGTGCTCGCGCATGTTGAGATGCACAAAGTTCTCGGGATCGATGAAGGCTTCGCGAAAGTTGACGAGATTCCGTTCGACTTCGCCCGCCGCCGTCTTTCCGTGGTGGTTTCGGACCGTGACGGCAAGCATGTGCTGATCTGCAAGGGTGCCGTCGAGGAGATTTTTGCTGCCTGCAAGCATTACGAGATCGACGAGCACACGGGGCCGCTGGATGAATCGCATTTCGCTGCCGCTAAGGAAGAGACGGTCGCGCTCAACTCAGACGGATTCCGCGTCGTAGCAGTCGCCTACAAACAGTTGCCCGATCCCCAGGCGACCTACTCCGTTGCCGATGAGTGCGATCTGACGCTTCTTGGCTACATCGCGTTTCTCGACCCTCCCAAGGAGAGTGCCGGAGCCGCTATCGCCGCCCTCGCGCAGAAGGGTGTCGGCGTCAAGATATTGACCGGTGATAACGAGGTCATAACGCGCAAGATCTGTCGTGATGTCGGGCTGGATGCTGGCGAAATCCTGCTCGGTACCCGCGTCGAGACGCTGAACGACAAGGAACTCGCTGAGATTGCCGATCGCACCACTGTCTTCGCCAAGCTGACGCCGGCGCAGAAAGAACGCATCATCGAGGCCCTGCACGCCAAGGGACACGTGGTTGGCTTTCTCGGAGACGGCATCAACGATAGCCCCGCGCTTAGGGCTGCCGACGTCGGCGTCTCGGTAGATACCGCCGTAGACATTGCCAAAGAGTCGGCCGACATCATCCTATTGGAAAAAAGCCTGATGGTCCTGCAGGAGGGGGTGATCGAGGGTCGCAAGATTTTTGGCAACATCACCAAGTACATCAAAATGGGCGCGAGTTCGAATTTCGGCAACATGTTCAGTGTGCTCGGCGCAAGCATGTTTTTGCCCTTCCTGCCGATGGCGCCCATCCAGGTGCTGACCAACAACCTGCTCTATGACTTCTCACAGACGGCTATTCCTACCGACAACGTGGACGCCGACTATATTGCCGCGCCGCGGCGCTGGGACATCGACAATATATTCAAATTCATGATCTTCATCGGGCCGATCAGTTCCATTTTCGACTATGCAACCTATGCGATGATGCTGTGGATTTTCCATTCCTGGCACAATCCTTCGCTGTTTCAGACGGGCTGGTTTGTCGAATCCCTGCTTACACAGACGCTGATCATTCACATCATTCGCACCCCCAAGCTGCCGTTCATCGAAAGTCGTGCCAGCGCGGCCTTGCTGACCACTAGCATCATCATCAGTTGCGTCGGAATTGCGCTGCCGTTGACACCGGTCGGCGCCGCTTTGGGATTCACACCGCTCCCTTGGCTCTACTGGCCGCTCGTCGCCAGCATGCTGATCGCCTATGCAGTGCTGGCGCATTTGGTGAAGGTCTGGTTCGTGCGTCGCTGGGGCATGTGAACTGATAAATGAAGCCGCGAAAGTTGCAAAGAGCTTGTCGAGGTCGGAGAAAACATTCCTCGTTGCACGGGAGGAAATTGCGGTAGGTCAAAGCCTCCTCCACGCGGCATGTCATGATGAAGGGATCTGTCGAAAGCGCTTGGCTGACATCGATCGGGTGTCGACAAAAAAGGGAGCAAGCGCCACGACTTGAGGCACTCGGTCTCCCGCAGGCCTCTTAATACCGACAGGAGCTTATATCTTGCCACGGCACATATTGATCATAGAGGCGCATCCAGACGGCCATGATCGTCATCTGTGCGGTGCTCTTGCGGATGCTTACGCTATGGGTGCGGCAAATGCCGGGTTGGCGCTGCGCAGATTGGATATTGCTAAGCTGGATTTCCCTCTGCTCCGCTCGCGCGAAGAGTTTGAAAAAGGGGCAGTTCCCGAAAACCTCACAAGCGCTGCTGAAGCAATCGAATGGGCCGAACATATCGTCATCATCTTTCCGCTTTGGCATGGAACCATGCCGGCACTTCTGAAAGCTTTCCTGGAGCAAGTATTCCGGCCAGGTATCGCTTTTGAATATCGCGACCGTGGCTTTGCAAAGCGGCTGCTTGCCGGCTGTACGGCCCGCCTGATCGTCACGATGGGAATGCCCGCGCCCGTCTATCGATTCTGGTTCGGGGGCCATGGGGTCAACGGGTTAAGGCGTAGCATCCTGAACTTTGCCGGAGTTCGACCCGTGCGGCAGACCTTTTTCGGCATGGTCGAACAGGTGGACGAGGCAGGTCGAAGGCGTTGGCTTACGAAAGTCGAAGCCCTCGGTCGTCGCGGACAATAGCGGCGTCAGTCCAGGATTACCATGGAGACAGCGGTAATCATGAGATTGTGCCAACCAGGCCCTCGGCGCCGAGTGACTTGTCACGCGTTCGGGCTCTACGAAGACGCCGTCGCAGACATGACGGCGAGGCAGCATGCGCGCGCCTGAAAGTTTAGGCCGATCGTCGCGAAGTCTCTCGCAGCACGCTTACCACTTGGTCGGTCCAGGCACATCCCAGGATGGACAACAAGGTGGATTTGCCTGAGCCGGACGAACCGATGATGGCGACAAATTCGCTTCTTGCGATGCAAATCGCCTCAATGCCGTTTCCCTTTTAAACGCCTGCGTTTTTCGCGAATGATCAGCGATAGACGAGGACCGGAATGCGCGAATGGCTGAGGATCTTTGCAGTCACGCTGCCGAGTAACAAGGTACCTGCCCCACCCCGACCGTGGGAGGCAATCGCGATCAGGTCACAGCCGTTATCGATTGCCGCCTTGATGATCGCAGAATAGACTTCATCGCCTTCGACTTTGAGCGGCCGACAGACAACGTCCTTATGGCGCGCCTTCATCTCAGCCTCTGTCAAGAACTGCGTGGCTTGGGCATCGGCGAGTTGCCCGTAATTTTCGCGCGTGCTGGAAAGCTGCTTGCTATCCACGGAAAATATCCGGAATGGCTCGATAACCGTGATGAAGGTGATCGCCGCTTTTGCATCACGAGCGAAGTCAATGGCTTGTTCTACGGCCGATAGAGCAAGGGGCGACCCATCTGTTGGAACAAGGATATTTGAAAACATGAGAACCTCCTCTTGTGCTTAAAGCAGTATCAAACTTCAGTGCACTTACCGTTGGCCCGTATAAAACGTCGTTCGCCGTCGATGATGTTGAAGCTCGATCGAAGCTTCCGTCATGGTCCTCCTGAGCATGCAAGCAACTTGCGCGCACTGTCCGAACCGCATCACATCAGGCGTCTGCCGAAGGGACCGATATACTCAGTGCAAAGCCCGTTCACTCGTGCCCGGCCAAGGAAGCTGTTTGCCGCCTCGAGCGACAATATTAGTTCATCTTTGTAGATGGCGGACCCATTGGCCCGGACCCAGGCGCTGCCTCTTTGCGTCAGGATGCGAACACGCCAACTGCGGGTGCCGATTTTAGTCAACTGAAAATCGGCCTTTTCAGAAGGGGCAAATGAGCCAGAAGTTTCCGTCGACGAATGCGCGTCCATCGCAGTTCCTCCATTTCTTATCCACGCCCAGAAAAGAAGCAGGTTCTTACAATATTATCTTTGAGAAAGATCAAATATACGGATTTCAATATCCAATAATCTACTTTGATCGCTGCTTGTAACAATGTAATATTCGCCTTTAGGATGCATTTTGTGCGCAGGCTGGCGACAATATTGGTCGAATAATAGCTTAAACCGGGAAAGCTTTAGCATGGATCTAAGGATGCCGACGCGAGGCAGCTTCGACGACGTGGAAAGACACGCCCATGTCGTGCGCCGGCGACGCAGATCACACTTGCTTCTTATTCGACATCGGCGCTCCCTTCTCGGTGAAGAGGCGCTTCTTCGCTACCATCGCGATCAGAGGTCGCGATGGCAGGCACCGGTGCAGATGCTGCTTGGAGTTTAGGGCTCGCGCTTTAAATTCGGGCGCCGACCGGCCGAGAAATAATTCGTATTTATACCGCGACAGCAGTCGCAGCAGAGTGAGAACTAGGCATAGATTTCATCACCAAGTGGTGCTATTTAGAACACCAGAGCAGGGAAGCAGGATGATGCGATCGACTATCACTCTAGACGACACTCTCATCGAAAGAGCTAGGTCACTAACCGGCACAAAAGAAACCGCCGCTCTGGTCCGACAAGCTTTAGAGACGCTTGTCCGAGTGGAGTCTGGAAAGCGCCTCATCGCGCTTGGGGGAACCATGCCCGACGCGGAGGCAGCCCCACGCCGCCGGAGCGCAGCGGCCAAGTGATACTGGCAGACACCTCCATATGGATTGATCATTTCCGCCATCTTAATGCAGAGCTGCGTTCGATTATTGAGGATGATCGTCTGCTTTGCCATCCGGCTGTGATTGGTGAGCTGGCGCTTGGCAGCATTCGGGATCGCGGGAGTGTGATAGCTTTCCTGGCGGCCCAGCGCGAAGCACTCGTGGCAACCCACGAGGAAGTTATGACGATGATTGATCGGCACGGCATTTTCAGTATGGGCATTGGCTATACAGATGCCCACTTGTTGGCCTCGGTCCTACTAGATCAGCGAGCGGCCTTATGGACCAGAGATAGGCGTCTGCAGGCAGCGGTAGAAAGGGCGGGCGCGGCACTTCACAGGCCGGCCGATGCGCGCAACTAAATGCTGAAATCATGCGGTTAAGGTTTCGGGCTGTTTCCGATCTCTCGCGCCGTCATCATGGCTGGCGGACATCGTTTTATGGAGAAGCCCACCGGCGGCTCGCTGGTTGCATATGCCTTGCCCTGATGGAGACGTGTGACAGTTACTGCACAGCAGCGGCTCGTTGATGACGAGCACGGGGGCTCCAGCTCTTGACACCTGCAGGTCGGCGAGTTGGATGCCGACGGTGAGAGAAGGCGCGCTTATTCATCCCCGTTGAGAGCCAGCACTTGCGAATTTAAACATCAGCCAAGGACTTTGTCGGCCGGGGATCGAAGCAGGAAGCGGCATCCCTGCGTGCTGCTCTCGAGGGATACGGACCGGAGCCCTAAACTGCACTAACATTCCGCGTTCGGATAACCTCTCGCGAGGATCTGGTCGTTCAGATGGCGAGGTCTATACCGTCGATGATGTCTTTGAGGGGGTCGTAGCACAGGTCCTTGAACAGGCGCGCCTTGATGCGCGGCGGTCTTCCCACTGTTTCGATAATGACCACCACCGAGGTCCGCTTAATCTCTATCGCGAGCCTGCGATCCTTGTCATATCTATGGAAAGTGAACGGCCCACTCGCGAGAAAGTTGTTCCGTGATGCCCAGTTGGATATCGTTGTCGCATTCATGTCAACTCCCCGTAGGCCGTTCCCCCGCAAAATAGGCCCTGCGAATCAATTCGTAGATTTGGTTTAACTGACGCCGAAACCGCGTGTCGACATGGGACTGAGGTGGTCTTCAAGGTTGTCAGGAAATGTTGCCGAATTGACTCAGATGCAGCGATGCCCGCTTTTTTTGAATTGCGCAACTCTTGGTCTAGCCCGCCACGATTCCACCCCTCGCTACGATAGCATCTACATCAAACCCGTGCCCCGGGAAGAGTTTCAACAGGTCATGATTCATCTGTTTTAGCCGAGGTTGCAATGGATCAACATCCCTCGGGCAAACCCGTCGTATTGCGCCGTGGCAGCGGCAGATTGCATACGGTGCCTCGCAATCTGCCCTTGTTGAATCTGATCCGTTCATTTCGGCCTGAATTTGCATTGCGGGCTCGAAATAGGCCTCCCGCTGTATATCGGGCCGGAAACCGCGCGCAGAACGATCCGATCTTGTGGGAAGCATCTTGTTGGAAGAAAAAGGAGAAATGCAAATAAATTTCTCTGAAAAAACATGATGTAATATATAGATATTACATATTCATCTTAAATCTATAGAATATTACACTTGTAGTTTGAATATATAGGCTTCGTCAAATAATATAGGAAAAGATATTCTTTATATTGCGCAGTGAAAGACGAAGTCAGAGCCTCGATTATCTTGTGCGGCGCCGGTAAGCGACGAGCAGAAGGTTCGGCGCTGTAACCGACCGACTTGTGAGAGGAGGAGGACATGCTAACGGCAATGACGTTGGAATCCTGGCGTACTTCACCGCGCTTGACGACGTTTTCAACATTCTTTGAGCAGGCAGCTCGTGGCCTCGCAGGCGCGCCCGATCTGGCCCCGCCCCTGCCCGACATGAGCCTTTTGGATTTTGACCTCGACTGCTTGGTGTTCTGGGACACCCACCGGCATCTGTGGGGCTTCTTCGACAGCCACTACTTTGCCAGCATCCCCTATCGGCTGGAGGAGGAATTGCGGCTGGGCGCCGCCCTCTATTCATCCGCAATCTTGACCTGGGCGCGAGAGGGGCGACCGGCCACCTTTTATTCGTTGGGTGCGGGAACCGGCTGCCTGGCGAGGACGCTCGCCAAACTCGGGGCCGGACGGATCAAGACGCTTTGTTGCAGTCCGACCGAAGGCAACCGGATCTCGTTCAACGCCAAACGCGGCAGCGCTGATGCGACCTTCTTCCATGGGCCTTTCTTCGATCTGACCCGCGAGCGTTACGCCGACGACGAAACACTTTCGCCGTTCCGCAATGGGTTCGATTTTCTATTCGAAGATACGACGTTCCAGATGTATGGCCCCGACCGAGAAAGCCAGCTCGCTTTCATCCTACCGCGCATCCGCCAAGGCGGTCTCTTGGTGCAGGTCCAGAAACTCGGCTTGAAGGATACCAAGGCCTACGGCGATCGCGAGCGTCAGAAAGATGCCTTGTTCAAGGCGCGCTTCTTTTCGGAGAGTGAGATCAACAGGAAAAAAGAGGACGTCGTCGACCCGATGCTGAGGATGCAGGTCGACTTGGATGCGACCGCTTCGGCGCTGTCGTGCTTTTTCCGTTTTTCGGTGATCACTTGGAACAGCGGCAATTTCTACACGATCATCTCCGGCAATTCGCGGAGATCGATCACCGACTTCGTCGTCTCGACGCTGGCACCGGCAATTCCGTCTGCCTTCTGCTACGCGCCATTGCCGCAGGTCGTCCTGGGCGACCAAGCCTTCGCAGAGGCCGTCGCTCGAGCCTGGCGCCCGCCGCGATCTTCGCTGGCGAGCATGTGACGCTCTATCCATTCGTCATCTCGCAACTCAGCCGAGGAAATATTATGCTATTCAATCATACGTATAGAAAGCGAGATCCGGCATCTACGCCGCCCGACGCTATGGCGGCCCTTTCGCATTTGATGCCCGAGATGAAGGATTTCTGGGACCGTTCTCTCGGCGACTACGCCCATGCTGTTTACGATGTTCGCTACCTGGCCAAAAGCTCCGACGATCGGGAGGTCGCTCGGGCGAGGTTGCGCGATCTGGTTGTTCGCGTCGCGCGCCGCCGCGGATTCGGCCGCGATGACGCAGCCGATGCGGGCGCACAATTGCTGTCGTTTCCAGTTTTGCAAACCGGTCCACATTGTTTGCTCGCACTCGAACCGGATGCCTTTTACACGCACCTATTCTGCATGATGGGCCTGACCTCACACGCACGTCGTTGGCACATTTCCTATCAGTGCTCGACGGTGAAGTTCAGCGAGAAGGCAAAGAAGGGCCCGGGATGGCTGAAGCTCGACGGCGACGCAGTCAATCTCTTCGGAATGTCGCGTCGCGACATGGATCGCTTAAGCGTGTGCGGCAGCGCAGACGGGCTTCGCTTTCTCCTGTCGGCGGGCACTAGAAGCGACAGCGATAGTCCTTCCACCGCGCGATTGAGAACGCTTCTGCCGCAGCGCGGCTTTCCTTCCGCGGCAGAAGCGATCGAGGCTGGGAACCAGATCCTGTGGAAGCACTTTTTTCCACCGACGGTGCAGATCCTGCAGTTCAGTGACGTCGATGTCGCGGATCTGGTGGCTGATCATCTCGAACAGCCGAAGAGCTGGCTCGCGCGATGCTTCGTCGAAGATCCGCGGTTTTCGCTTGCCGTGCTGTCCTTCGTAGACCGATTGAACGGGAGCGCGTGGGGCGGCTGGATCCGCCGAACAACCGATTTCTTTTGGGGCATGCGCGAAGGGCAGTTGTTCGTGCTGCGATTGAAAGATGGCGCACTGAGATCTGAGCGAGCTGAAGCCGACATTGCTGTGCCCTTTTCGGCGCTGCCACTTGCCGAGGCGTTGAGATCTCGGATCATCCTTCCGAACATGCTGATCGTCTTCCTCGTCTTGTCGATCCTTCCGGGGGTTCGCGTTCTGGGCGGCTGTCGGCAGACAATCTACTATCCCTTGATGCGCGCCGCCTTTGCCGCGGCGATGGAAAAACTCGGCGGCAACGAACCGTCGCTGGATCTTCTGCGCCAGGACAAACGGCCGGGCGTCTGGGGACACCGCGTGCTGCGGCCAAATGACGGCGATCCCTTCGCTGACACGATGGGAGCGGGCGGCACGGTTTCCCCACTGATCCACCGATACATGGCGCTTGCGTTGCGGCAGGCCTGCGGAAATCTCGAAAGCTTCACGGCGGATTCTAGCTGGGCTGCGCTTTCGAGCGAACTGCGAGCCGGCCTCGTCGATCGACAGGACGCCGAATGGGCATGGGCCTGACATCTTAGCTCGGCATCAACCGGGTACTGTCAGTCCTCGTTGATCCCCACAACGGTCCCACGCCGTGACCTCCACCGATCGTCGAAGGCCTGACACAAAGCAGCGTTGTCGGAGCGCGGGTCGGGTAAATTATGGACCTTTCGCCCGGCGCTCAGATATCCTCGTGGGGCGATCATATCTGGGCACCGCATGGGTAGCTGCTATTGCTGCTTTCAGCCTCCGACATAGGCCGCAAGCTCGCTTGGCGTTCCCTGCGGGAAGGCGTCCCTAAGATGCTCCAGGAACGCTGACACACGAGCGCTGAGCAGCCGCCTTGTTGGATAGAGCGCCCAAAGGGCGGTCTCTGGTCCCTCAACATCTCCCCAACGAACCAGCCTACCGGCGGCCAGATCAGGACTGGCCAGCGATAGTGGCAGACGCGCGGCACCGACGCCCATACGGACGGCATCCCGGACCATCACCAGCGACGACAAGCCGAGCACGGGAGTGGTGGTAAAGTTGCGTTTGCCTGACGGCGTCGTTACCTCCCAGGCTTCGACTTGGCTGATCGGGCCGCGCACGACCGCCGGGACAGGACCATTATCCGGCGGCAGGCGCAGATCGGGGCTCGCAACCACCACGAGCTGGTCGTGCAGGAAAACACGCCCCACGAGGTTTACATCGGGCTCCGGGTTGACGCGGATGACCAGATCATAACCTTCCTCGATCATGTCGACGGTCCGATCTTCAGTTGTCACCTCAAGCCTGACATCCGGGTATTTACGCGCAAAACCCGCCGCCAGCTTCCCCATGGCAGTCTGAGAAAAGAGCAGAGGCGCACTGATCCGCAGTCGGCCGCGAGGGCTGCGCCCGCCAGAGGCGATCGCTGCCGCCGTCTCCTCAAGCTCCGCAAGCAAGAGGCCGGTTCGCTCGAACAGGGCCCGCCCCTCTTCTGTGAGCTTGAGGTGCCCGTGCGCCCCGCTCAAACAAGCGCACGTCAAGGCTTGCTTCCAGCTCGGCCACCCTTCGTGACAAAGTCGCCTTCGGGCGGCCGCTTGCGCGAGCTGCCTTACCGAACCCGCCATGTCGGGCGACCAGGTTGAAATCGGCCAATGCGAGCAGATCCATGTGTTTCACCAGTGAGACGCCGCGTCCAGATTTAGCGTCTATCGGCAAGAATGTGGATCACTAATTTGCAGGGTGTCTTCTGACCCCAATACGGAGTGATCCCATGACTATTCTTGTTACTGGTGCCACCGGTCGCGTCGGCCGCCATGTCGTCGACCAACTCGTCAAGCGCGGCGCCAAGGTGCGCGTGCTGACCCGCGATCCCTCGAAGGCCAATTTCCCAGTCGGCGTCGAAGTCGCACAGGGCGACCTGCTCGACATCGACGCCCTGCGCGCCGCGTTCGACAGGGTGAGCGCGCTGTTTCTTCTGAACGCGGTCACCGGAGACGAATTCACTCAGGCGATCATCACGCTCAATATTGCCCGCGAGGTTGGCGTAGAGCGCGTCGTCTATCTTTCGGTGATCCACGCCGACCGTTTCGTGAACGTGCCGCACTTCGCGGTGAAGTCCGGCGCCGAGCGCATGCTCGCACAGATGGGCTTCAGCGCCACCATCCTGCGACCGACCTACTTCATCGACAACGAACTGATGATCAAGGACGTCATCCGCAATCACGGCGTCTATCCGATACCAATCGGCAGCAAGGGTGTCGCCATGGTCGACGCGCGCGACATTGCCGAGGTCGCGGCAATCGAGCTGATCCGGCGCGAGCAGGCTCCGGACAAGCTGCCGCTCGAAACCATCAACCTGGTCGGCCCTGATACGCTTACCGGCTCGCAGATTGCTGCGATCTGGTCGGATGTCCTGGAACGCCCTGTCGTCTATGGCGGCGACGATCCCAGCGGGTTCGAGCAGAACATGGCCAGCTTCATGCCGAAGTGGACGGCCTATGAGATGCGCCTGATGGCCGAGCGCTATGTCAGCGACGGCATGATCCCCGAAGCCGGCGACGTCGAGCGACTCACTAAGATGCTAGGCCGCCCGCTGCATGCCTATCGCGACTTCGTAGCCGAGATTTTGACTGCGGCCTGAGGGCTGCGCGATCCGATCCGGCCACAAGGATATTCATCATGATTTCCTCGTCGGGCCAATCTGGAAATGGGGGAGCTCGACGAGGATAGCGCAGTGGACGGCATGTCATGAACGGAGGCCCGGTACTGCTGAGCCTCGTGGCTCCATTCTATACCCCAGCCTTGGAGGAACGTGTGGATGCCTTAGCGAGCGCATGAGGCCGGTGTGACATCCGTGGCGCAGCGCTGCATGGCGTTGGGAAGCTCGTGCGCGATCGAACGGATTCTGGCGCGTCACAAGTTCGAAATCGAACTCGCTTTCCCGTCTCAGCACCTAACGGGCCTGTGAGCTCAGCCAATTTCTACAAACGGCAATTGCAATATGTAGAGTATTCATCTACAGAGTATCCAATACATAACCGGCTCATCAAAGCTTCCGGTCTTCGAAGTCCGGGTGAATGTGACGAAGCTTCGCTTTGTCGCAGGTGGAATTGCTGTGCCAAAAAACAAGGGAACTGTCTGATGAGATTCGTGCATACCATTCGTCAACTGGTGCTCATTCTGGGCGCCCTGCTGTCCGTCGCTATGTCGCCCGCCATGGCGCAGGAACTGCGAATCGCTACCTCCTACAAACTGTTGACGCTCGATCCGCACTACGCGACGTTAAACGAGAATACGTCATTGCTGTCGCAGATCTACGAGCGCCTGATCTATCAAGATGAAACCCTGCAATTGAAGCCGGGCCTCGCGACGTCATGGCGCCGGTTGTCGGAGACGCAGTGGGAGTTCAAGCTACGCGCCAACGTCCTGTTCCATGACGGTACGTCTTTCACGTCCCAGGATGTCGCCTATTCGATCGAGCGGATCCGAACCTTCCTCAACCCACCGGGTGGAGGCTTCCAATTCTACACTAAGGACATCAAGTCGGTTTCGTCTCCCGATCCGCTGACGGTCCTCATCGACACCAATGGCAGCGCGCCCGCTCTGCCGCTAGCGCTCTCATCGATCTTCATCATGGAGCACGCGCCGAGTGGATTTCGCACGACCGAGGAGCTGAATGCAGGCACGGCTCCGGTCGGGACAGGGCCTTACAAGTTCGCCCGCTGGCAGTCGGGCGAGGAACTGAAACTCGTTCGCAACGATGACTACTGGGGCGGTCGGCCCGCTTGGGCAGCGGTGACCTTCCGTATCATCGAAAGCCCGCAAGCCCGCGTGGCAGCGCTCCGAACGGGCGATGTCGATCTCGCAGACTTCCTCCCTGCCCGCGACGTCGCAGGATTGAGGAAGCAGGGTGTGAAGATCGCCAGCATCGGGGCTGCACGCGTCAATTTCCTGCAGTTCGACATGAAATCCGATCACGCGCCAGGCGTGACGGATAAAGCCGGCCAGCCGATCGCCAACCCGTTCAAGGATGTCCGGGTGCGCCGAGCGCTCTCAATGGCGACTGACCGCAGCGTGCTGTCCGACAAGGTGCTGTCCGGCTTCGGCGCTAGCGCCTCGCAGTTCTTTCCCGACGGGCTTCCGGGCACCTCGTCCAATCTCAGTGCCGGAAAGCCGGACTATGAGGCGGCCAAGGCGTTGCTCGCGCAGGCTGGCTATCCTGACGGCTTCGCCATAGTGCTCGCCGGACCGACCGGCCGCTATCCGGGAGATGCCGAGAGCCTGCAGGCGATCACGCAGAACTGGGCACGCGTGGGCGTCACGGTGCGGCCGGTGGCAGCGCCGTTCTCCGTCTTCAACACCAAGCGGGCGGCAGGCGAATATGGCCTCTGGTACGCCGGTGCCTCCGGCGAGACCGTCGACGTCGTCATGGATGCCGTGCTCGCCACCGAAGACGTCAGGCGCGGGACCGGCATTCAGAATTACGGCCATTACAGCAATCCTGAATTCGACGGCCTACTGGCCAAGGCCGAAGCGATGGATTTCGGGACGGATCGAGACGCAGCGCTCGCCCGCGCCACCGAATTCGTCATGGCCGATCAGCCGATCATCCCGCTCTATCATTTCGATCACATCATCGGCTACGGCGCCCGTGTTGGTTCCTACCTCATGCATCCACGCGGATGGACGACGGCGATGCAGGCTGTCCCGGCCGGGGAGTAAGTGGACATGACGGTCATTGCTTTCCTCGCTGGGCGATTGGTGCAGGCGGTATACCTGCTGGTAGCCATGTCGCTGATCGGGTTCATCGGTGTCCACGCCATTGGCAATCCAGTCTTTAACGTCGTCAACATCGAGACTGCGACGCCGCAGGACATTGCGCGCGCGACCCCCCCCCCCCCCCCCCCCCCCCCCCCCCCCCCCCCCCCCCCCCCCCCCCCCCCCCCCCCCCCCCCCCCCCCCCCCCCCCCCCCCCCCCCCCGCTCGGGATCGGCATTGGCCTCATTGCCGGCCGGCGGCAGGGCACGCGGCTGGACCGCTGGATCCTGCGGGGGAGCGTCTATGCGTTGAGCGTGCCCTCTTTCTGGCTTGCGATGATGCTGATCCTCATGGGCGCAGTGCTCACCGGCTGCTTCCCGCCCGGTGGCCGCGGCGCCACCGTGTCGATTCTTGGTGCATCCTGGAGCCTGTTTACGCTGGACGGGCTGCGTCATCTCGTCTTGCCGGCCCTCGCGCTCGCGCTTCCGAACATCGCGCTGATCGCGCGGTTGACGCGGTCGGGAACGATCGAGGTCGAGAGCCTGGACTTCATTCGCTTCTGCCGGGCAAAGGGTCTGTCGGGTCGTCGGATCCTGCTCAGCCACACGCTGCCCAATATCAGCGTTCCCATTGTGACGATCATCGGGCTGCAGTTCGGAGGCACGCTGGCTTTCGCCGTTGTGGTCGAAACCATTTTCGCCTGGCCGGGGGTCGGAAAGCTGCTGATCGATTCCGTGCAGCTCCTCGACCGACCGGTGATCATGGCGACCCTGACGTTTGTTGCCGCCGCCTTTGTCACTCTTAACGCGCTCATCGACCTGTTCCAGGCCCTGCTTGACCCGCGCATCGGGCTGTCGAACTGAGGAGGCCCTAAGATGAAAGCAACCATTCTGCGAAGCCTTCAGGGCCCCAATCGCCCGATCGTCCATCTCCCCGTCATCGTGCTCGCCTGCTACGTGTTCGCGGCGGTGGCGGCACCCTTGCTGGCGCCCCAGAACCCTTATGATCCACTGCAGATTTTCGCCTGGGAGGCGTCGTCGCCACCCGGCGCTCAGAGCAGCGGGGGTTATCTCTATCTGCTCGGGACCGACGGGCTCGGCAGGGATATTCTGAGCGCGATCCTTTATGGATTGCGCATCAGCCTCGTCGTCTCGATCAGCAGCGTCGCGATCGCCGCCGTCGTCGGACTGACCGCCGGCGTTACCGCTGCCTATGCCGGGGGATGGGCCGATATTGCGTTGATGCGACTGGTCGACCTGCAGCTCAGCCTGCCAACGTTGCTGGTGGCCCTGGTCGCCATCGTGACGCTCGGTCCTGGAATTGACCGGATCGTGCTCGCGCTGGTGATCGCCCAATGGGCCACCTATGCCCGTGTCACAAGAGCGGCCGCCCGCAGCGAGGTGTCGAAACCCTATATGGACGCAGCAAGGTTGTTGCGATTGCCGTTTCGCCGCATTCTCTTGCGCCATCTGCTTCCCAACAGCATCGCGCCGGCGATTACGCTGCTGCCGATCGATATCGGACATGCCGTGGCGCTCGAAGCAACGTTGTCCTTCCTTGGCCTCGGCGTTCCTATCGACCGACCGTCACTCGGCACCACGGTGGCCAACGGCTTCGAATATCTCATGACCGGTCAGTACTGGATCAGCCTTTTCCCGGGCTTGGCGCTATTTGGTCTCATCGCGAGCATTAATCTGGTTGGCGAAGGGCTTCGCCGACGCCTGGATCCGAGGAGCCGCCAGCTATGATCCCATCGTTTCACGATCATCCGCTCCTGAGTGTCGAGCGCCTTTCACTCTCCCATCGCGGCGGGCGAGGCTTGTCGGCGGTCGTCCACGACGTCAGCTTCGATCTCGATCGTGGGGAGATCCTCGGCATCATTGGCGAATCCGGCGCCGGGAAGTCGACGATCGGCAACGCCATTCTCGGCTTGTTGCCGTCAGGCTTCGAACAGGTCGCAGGCACCATCCGTTTTGCTGGCGAGGCTATGGAGACGATCGACCCGAATGATCGCGTGTGGTTGCGCGGCCGGCGCATCGCCAGCATTTTCCAGGATCATACCGCCTCGCTCGATCCGCTGATGAGCATCGGCCGACAACTGACGGAAACGATCCGGGCGCTTGACCCGGCGCTGTCGCGCAAGGCGGCAAAAGCCCGCGCGATTGAGCTCCTCGCCCTTGTCGAGATTTCGGAAGCTGAGGGCCGCTTCGACGCCTATCCACACCAGCTGTCCGGGGGCCAGCGGCAGCGCGTGGTGATTGCGATCGCACTTGCCGGATCTCCCGACATCATCGTCGCGGACGAACCCACCTCGGCGCTCGATGCGACGGTGCAGAAGCAGGTGTTGCGGCTGCTTCGCTCCCTCGTCGTTGAGCGAGGCCTCTCCGTGCTGCTCGTGACCCACGACATGGGCGTTGTCGCCGAGGTCACGGACAGGGTGGTGGTCATGCGCCACGGCCAGGTGGTGGAACAGGGTTTCACGCCCGCGCTGCTCGACGGGCCGCAACAGGAGTACACCCGGCGTCTGCTCGCCGCCGTGCCGCGGCTCCGGATCGGGAAGACTTCCGCGGCATTTGAAACTGATCTTCGGTCCGACGCCGCGCCCGTTCTAACGGCGAGAAATATTTCCAAGAGTTTCGCTGCGTCCGGGATCGGAGTTCCGTTTCAGAAAAGAGCGCCGAAACGCGTGCTTGACGGCATCGACATCGAGATGGGACGTGGCGCAATTACGGGAATTGTCGGCGAGAGCGGCAGCGGAAAGTCGACGATCGGACGGATCGTTGCCGGACTGGAGCGGGGCGACGGCGGCATGCTCGCCATCGACGGTCGTCCGTTCGATGTGACAGTGAGCGCACACCGAAACGGCCTGCTTGGGCGCGTGCAGATGATCTTCCAGGATCCGGCGACCTCGCTCAATCCGAGACTAACGATCGGCGCCACGCTAGAAGAGGTCTGCCGATCGCGCGCAGATAAGCCGGCTGGGAAAATTGCGTCGGGGATGGCCTGCGACATGCTGGAGCGGCTTGGTCTGCCAGCTGGCTTCGTTAACCGCTATCCACATCAGCTATCCGGCGGACAGAAACAACGTGTCTGCATCGGCCGTGCCTTGCTGGCGGCGCCTGACATCATCGTCGCCGACGAACCGACCTCTGCGCTCGACGTCTCTGTCCAGGCCGAGATCGTCGCTTTACTGAGAGAGTGCGTCGAGCAGGACGGATTGTCGATGATCTTCATCTCGCATGATCTCGCCGTGGTGCAGGAGCTCTGCGGCACCGTCTACATCATCAAGGATGGGGTGATCGAAGATTTCGGGCCGCCGGACCTTATCTTTGCGCACACGCAGAATCCCTACACGCGCAGCCTGATTGCCGCGCGCGCTTCCCGCTTCACCCTGTAGCCGGCTTACAAAACGCACGCCCATTGGCAAGCGACCTGGCTTCGCCGTGCCACCCTGCCGTTCATTCCCAAGAGGATCATGATGCATTCCCAATTGACCCTGGCCGTGACCGGCCAATCCTTGATCAAACACGATATCCGCCAGATCACCGACCCTGCTGTCGACGGCGTTCGCTCCATCTTACGTTCTGCCGATCTCGCCTTCACCAATTTCGAGGGTACGATCCTTGGTCGGCATGGCGGATGGCCGCTGAAAGGGTCTTATTTCGGGGCAAGCGACCCTATGGTGCTGGACGTCTTGCAATCCATGGGATTCGCGGGCCTGTCGCTCTCCAATAATCACGCCTTTGATCTCGGTCCCTCCGGTGTGCTATCGACCCTGGAGGAGGTCGAGAAGCGGGGCTTCCTGGCGGCAGGCCTTGGACGGAACCGCAAGGAGGCTGGGCGCGCCGCGATCCGATCCGTCGGTACCCGCAAAGTCGCGCTCGTCGCCATGGACGGGGGGCCGGGACCGGATTTCATGTACGCTGCCGATTCCGGTCCCGGGCGGTCGGAACGCCCGGGGATCAATCGGCTGCGGCTGTCGCAGGTTTTGGACGTTGACGCGCCTGCCTTCGAACAGATCCGCCAAGTGCGCGAGAAAGTCGGCTATGGCGACATGCATCTCCTCAACGATGTCCAGCCGGACGATCCGCTGCCGATGGAGGATGGCGAGCTTGGCTTCGCGCGGACGATTTTTCGCCGTGCCGAGGGCTTTGGCCGCAACGTCCGAGTCGATATCGAGGATCGGGAGCGCAATCTGGCGGCAATCTCGGCCGCCGCCTCCGACGGATGCGTTGTTGTCGCTTATCTCCATCATCATCATTGGGCCCGCAACTGGCATGAGGTCCCGGACTGGGTTTCGACCGTCGCCAAGGACTGCATCGATGCGGGTGCGGCTGTTTTCCTCAGCCACGGCGCGCCGGTGCTGCAGCCGGTCGAGATCTATCGCTGCCGGCCGATCTTCTACAGCCTGGGGAATTTCATATTCCATGTGAAGTCAGCAAACTCGAAATGGACGGATCGACAAGTGTGGGAGAGCGTCGTGGCAGTGTGCTTGATCGCTGAAAACGGATCGTCGACGGAGCTGCGGTTCCATCCGGTCGTGATCGGCGGCGAAGATGGGCTGGAAGATGGCCTGCTGGAACGGCGGTTGGCGCCGCAGCGCGTGTATGGCGTGCCGGCCGAGCGAATTCTCGGGCGACTACGGGAACAGTCTGCGATGCTTGGTACTGATATCGAGATTGTAGATGACGTCGGCGTTCTTCGTCCCTGACGTGGCGCTGAACAGGACAGGGTGTCATGCGACCGCGGAACCTGAGCTGAGAGGGTTCGTCCAAAGGGCGGCACGCTGTGAATAGGCCCTCTTGCGGCGTTGGCCCGGTCACGACAAGGCAATTGCGAAGGTCTCCGTTCCGGCTACCCAGCGGGCTCACACCGCTCCAGGGACCACGAATAATCAACGTACCCTGGATCAGCGCTCAAGTTATGGGTTGGAATTCTGTTCGTCGCTCGCGGAACAAATCCGACCGAAAATCCGAACAGCCGGCCAATCTTCCGCAATGTCTCACCCATCAGAGTGGGTTAATAAGGAGCGCTCGCGCTTGTCAGAATTGCCATCTACCTAGCGGACTGCGGCCCCTGGTGGCTTTGCCACTTGAGCGCGGCCAAGTCTTGGCGAAGGTTTTCCACCCGCCGTTGCTCTAAAGCCAAAGTGTATCGCGATTTGGGATCGCTTCATCCGCGGCGCCCCGCCCGGACAGCCGTCCGTTCCGAAGCAAGTTAATCGCCGCCGGCCTCTTTCAGAAGATCGGCTGCCTTAACACCCAGGATCTTGGCAAGATTATCGACAATGTCGATGGTCGGGCTGTATACGCAACGTTCCAAAGCGCTGTCTCGGAGGTTCTTTGCAAAGGTTTCTCGAATATCCATGGCCTTGCTCGTAGAGGACGCAGAGTATTCATCTACAGAGTATGCGCTGCCCTCGTCAACCGCTTGGCCCTGATTCGAATCAGTTTCAGTCTTTTCCCTACGCTCTTATGCCGACGCGTCCTATGCAGCCCAGAAACCGGATTCCGCATCGGCCGTTGGATGCAAGACGTTCTCGACATTGCGGCTCAGATCGAGGCCTTCCGAGAGTGTTCGGCTAGGAAGTTCCCCGACGATCGTGCGCGCAAAAGCGGCCGACGAGATTGATCTAGGATGAGGGTGGCGCCAGCATGTTTGAAATCCATAGGATACTCAACACGATTTATCGGACCATTTCCCGAGGGAGCCGTGTGGAACGTCTTTTCTGACTACTTCATTGGGGATATCTGATGATTTCAAGGAGCACGACGAACGCCTGGCTTAGCCCTGACGCAGCGGCACAGCGATTATGTGCGGTCGAGCTGAAATCGTTACTTGTGGGCTCCCCGTAGGTCGTCAATCTTAAAGAAGGTTTGCAGCTGGCCAAGCAATTGTGAGCCTCGTCTAATCAGACACGAAACTGCGAGGTCCGCGTCTGCGACGATATGCAACTGCCGATATGCACGAAATTCTCTTTTATTGACCACCCTTATCGCTCCAACTGCCGCTTGCGAGCAGGAGGCCGGAAGGCGCTGCTCCACCGCGGCCAGCGCCCACTGCGACTTTCGATAGTTGCCAGCCGCGCCCTTGCCCCTTTTTACTCTTCCCGGCGTCTTTTGAGACGCCCGGCAAATCTGCGGGAAGAAATCAATGGAAAGGTCAATTATGAGGCAGTTGGAAAGAGGGAGATGAACAGGGAAGATATCGAGCAATTGCGGGATCTCGTTGGCTGCCAAGCTGTGCTGGACAGCGCAGGCTTTGCACTCGACGTCAAGGAGAGCACACGGCGGGCCGTGAAATTTCGCCGTGGAAGCGAGATCATTATTGTCATCCATGATGGGCGCGGCTGGTTCGACCCTCTCAATGACGACAGGGGCGATATCTTCTCCCTCGTAACCCACCTCAACGGTCTCGGTTTTATTGACGCGTATAAATACATCACCGCACTGACTGGCCTCTCGACAGGTATGTCGAGCTGGCAGAGGAATGAAGCGAGACCGATTGCGCAAACGTCGATTGCCGAAATGTGGGCAAGCCGACGACCACCTTGGCAAGGTTCGCCCTCCTGGAGCTATCTCCGCAGGGAGCGCAAGATCCCGGCTTCGATACTACGGGTAGCTGTCGCCCAAGATCTGCTGCGCGAAGGCCCATACGGGAGCGTGTGGGCGAGCCACACGCACGACGCGGACAATGTGACCGGTTGGGAAGCTCGCGGACCCGCATGGCAGGGTTTTGCAACGGGTGGCCACAAAACTCTCTATCGTCTCGGCAGCATGGATGCTGTCCGCCTTTGCGTTACCGAAGCGGCGATCGATGCGATGAGCCTTGCAGCCATCGAAGGCATGCGCGAAGGCACCCTCTATCTCAGTACGGGCGGTGGCTGGTCGCCGGCGACCGAGACCGCGTTGCGTGCGCTCGTAACGAGACGGGATGCGGTGCTTGTCGCTGCAACGGACGCAAATTCGCAGGGCGACCTTTACGCCGCGCGTCTTCGTGTGATCGCCGAGGCCGCGGACTGTACCTGGCTGCGGTTGCGGCCGTCAGCCGAGGACTGGAACGAGGTTCTGAAACAACGGGTGAGAGAGGGCGAGGAAGGGAGAGAGGAGCGCTGAGCCGTGCCGCATTCCCCGCGCGCGCCCCAGGGGATCCGACCGCCGGCTCGGAAAGTGTCATGAAGGGTTTAAGAAGACAGCGAGTTCGTTTGGATCCGCTGCGCACCGGTTCGGAAGGAGCACCGAAGGAGCCGCCATCGCTGCCGACGCGCTCCAAAGGTTAGCAAACTTGATGTCTCGGGCTATTAGCCGTTCATAGATAAACAATTTGGAGATCGAGAAATGGCTGAAGCAGCAAAGAGACCAGCTATGGGTCGTGTCCGCGGCGAGCGCCTCGAGGTACGCATTACCGCTGACCAAAAGCGCCCAATCGAACGCGCAGCCGCCCTACAAGGGCGCACAGTGACAGATTTCGTTCTGACAAGCGTGCAGGATACGGCGCGGCGCGTCATTGAGGAATATCAACACCTGGAATTTTCGGTGCGGGATAGCCAGGCGTTTGTGGAGGCTTTGATTGACCCAAGGCCTATTAACGAGCGGCTCCATGATACCGTTCGGCGTTATCGCGAGAAAACGGGCGTCTGAAGAGTGGGGGAAACGGATGACGTTCTGCGGTTCGAGGTCCTCGGCGCGCAACACGATCAATCGAGGTTCGAAAGTGGCGTAGAGCCGCTCGACAGATATTTCCAAACACAGGCTGGACGGGACGCCCGAAAGAAGATGGCGGCGCCCTTTGTCCTTCTCCTGGAGGACGGTAATATCGCCGGATACTACACACTGTCATCCACGGCAGTACGGCTTCCGGATCTGCCGGCCGCCATTGTCCACAAGTTGCCGCGCTACCCGTTAATCCATGGGACGCTGCTGGGTCGTCTTGCGATCGATCGACGCTATCAGGGGAGAGGTTATGGCCGATTTCTCCTCGCTGAAGCGCTCTATCGGGCGGTACGCAGCGAGATCGCATCCATTGCGATGATCGTGGACGCCAAGGACGAGTGCGCGAAGCGCTTCTATGAACGCGAAAGTTTTCTGCCGTTTCTGGAGCAACCTATGAAATTGTTTCGACCGATGGTGGACATCGTTAAGTTGTCCGAGTGAGGGCAGAACGCTGCGCGGCCGCTAAACTCGGTTACTCAGGGCAGCCCCCAGCGCAGAAAAGAGGCCGAAATTCGATAGAGGTCCAGACTAAAGTCCAGTTGAGCTTCGGGCTTCAGTCCGATTTCAAGCTCCCCGATTATGACTAATATTTTCACTGACTTGAGTCGCGGAACCGCCCCATTCTGCGGCAAAGGTTAAGGGCTTTCCTGGTCCGTCAACCAGGAAAGCCCTTTTGCATATGAGCACAAGGATCGCTGGCTAGATCGGCCTAAATCCAAGGATGGCGCCTCACTCCTTGCACGTGCGACTGCTGATATGGAATCGACGATTGCTTCTGCCGAGGCGGATAATATTGTATCGGACCACGCGGCTTGCACCTGTGCCTGACCGATGATTGCCGCGAAAGTTACATTCGAAGGTAACAGGCCGGCGGAACATTCTGCCTGTGCAAATGTTCGACTCAGTTCATAGCGTGATAACGCGCTGCGAAAGGGGAAGCTGGATGACGACACGCAACCAGGCCGCCATACTAGAAGACGCCGCCAATCGCATTGGCGATATCTCGCGCGCAGATCTCCAGATCATTTTGCGGCGAACCGCTCTTATGCTCCGTAATTCGGCCTCAGTCACTTTGGATGGTGACGCAGAAGATGCCGTGGCCAGCATCTCGGACGAACTCGGCAGGACACGCAACGACATGATCCGATACATCATTCAGGAATGGCTTGAGATGAATGCTTATCTGCCGGTCCGATTGCTGGAGGAGGATGGGACAGTGTAGCCGGTGGGCTGATTGTCTTGACGGTGGTGCCGGCAGAAAGTGTTCGCCTTTAAATCGCTACCGCATCGGATCGTTGAGCGTCCTGGCGACCTTCAACCGGCTATCCCAATTCGCCAGGAAATCCCTGGCGATCTCTCGGCCTTCCATGAAGGTGACGTTCTCCGCATTTCGCGTCTGCGCCGCAGCCGTGTAGTTGTATGAGCCACCTATCACGAGATATTCGTCAATGATGATGACCTTGTTGTGGGCGATGGCAGGCTGATAGTCGATCCAGACTGGAATGCCGGCCGCCTCGAGCAACGTGGCACCCGAATATTTCCGTTCATTGGTTTTGTCGAGGATCGCCAGGACTTCTACGCCCCGGCCCGCGGCGCGCTGCAGAGCGTGAATGATCGGCAGCGACGTAAAACCGTATGCCTGGAGGCGGATGGAGGATTGCGCCCGGTCGATTTCACCAACTATCAGGCTCTCGCACTGCTCGACCGGCGTGAAGCATGCGAAGACTTTCGCTGTGGCAGGCTCATCGGCATGGAGCGAGCTGGCCCATAGCAGGGCGGCTATCGTGGCAACGGCAATTCTCATTTCTTCCCCATAGCATTTTCGCGCCTTCCGAGAACACGCTTGACTCGAATTATCACGAGAACATAATGAGAACAAGCATGCGGCGGCAGACACATAACGAGGAATGAAATGCCCCGCGATATCCATCGCTTCGTACCCGCATTTGAAACACTGCGCTTTGTTGCGGCCTCCTGCATTGGCCGCACCAGCCGACAAACCAAACGCGATTTCGCTGGCTACGCCGTCGGCAAACGCCGCAAAATCTCTGTCATCCCCTATATCGCGCTGGATATGGCCAAGGAGATATTGCGCTCGGTGCATGTCTCGGAGCGAGGACAGGCGGTTATACCCGAAGCCAGAGCGAGCAAGATCGAGGCGATCTTGCTCGACATCAGCGACGAAGAAGCCTTCAAGCTCGCGAGCATCGAACCGGAAGAGAGGAGCGAACTGGTCGACTTCATCGCCGACCAGGTGCGGGCGATGGTACTTTCAAACTACACGGTGACCGAGATCGAGCGTGAGCCGGAGCCGTCGCAGGCGATCGAGAGCAACGGCTGGAAGGGCCATGAAAGCATCGGGCTCGATGAGAGGACGCGCTACAAGTGGCGACACACATGGGCCGGCGACAAGGGCGATGATTTCGTTGGCTACGACGGCCCTATCTGTCTCGGCCGGATATTCCGGATCGACTACACGGTGCAGGCTGACAAATGGTTCTGGCTGGTCGAGCATGTGCCGCAGGAGCGGCTGCAGCGCCAATGCCCTTCGGCCGGCTGGGAATGGAGTGCGCGGGAGGCCGCCTGTCGCGTCGAAAAATGCTATGAAGCCATCATGAGGCTGAACGGGAGAAAGGCAGCTTAAAATTGCGCGGACGCGTTTATATCTGATCACCATTGAAAGAATAAGGTACCCAAAACATTTACGAAAAGGCGAACACGTCCCCGTCGAGCCAGCTGGCACGGCAGTTCGTGCGGTCGTAGCAACGTCTGGCGTCGGCGCCACGATCCCATTTTAGTCCATGGCAGCCTCTAACAGCTTGAACGATATTTTGACTGACCGACAAATCAGCTCAAAAATCCATCGATTACAGCCCTCTGCCGAATAGGTTTGCTAGAGCCCGACCGTAGGAGTACCCTACAATATCGTTGCCCATTTATCCGGGCGGCAACGGCTGAGAGACGACAATTTGTTCTCGCCCTAAACTGAAAGGGCGAGTCATGGTCAAGTCCCCCGCGATACCGTCAGACCTTTCCGATATACGCGCTGTCTTCGAGGAGGCATGTGAACGTCGCGGAATCACGCAAACCAGTGCCACGGCGAACGAACTGGCACAATTGATGCTGGACGGTTATGCCAGCGGGCTTCGCGATCGCGAGGCCTTCTATGTCCTGGCCGACATCTATCCATAAAACAGACACCAAATGACGCGCTGCAGTCTGCGATTCGGCAGGCTTTGAACGCGCGAGGTTGCGGCGCAGAACCTGCGCCGCCGTAGCCAACCCGAGGAGGAAGGCGATGCTCAACGAATACATAAGTGCTCACAACCAGCCGCTGGACACCTTAGATCTGAATATCTGCCAACGTGCATTCGATACCAGCCTATTCCAGTTGAATATCGGGAAAGATACTGAAGAAGCCGGGCGATTGGCGGCCTTGATCATTAGGTTGTTTCAGCAAGGAGTGCGCAACGAGCGCCAACTCGTCTCCCTTGTCAGCGCTTCCCGCAGCAAGCTCTATGGCAGGTCTTTATAGAATGAGTTCGTAGCCGCTGACGCGGCAACGAGCGACGAAACTTCAGTGGGCCGTTGCTCCCGGCAGGCTTTGTTTGTGGAGCAAATAAAAACGCCCCTATCCGGTTAAGAATAGGGGCAATAGTTGCCAGAAAGTGCTCGGTTTCAATCGTCGGAGGGAAACCCGACCTGCTTGAATTAGAACATGATAATGCCATGAAGGATATACGCCCTTCGAGGAAGCGCTCTTCGACAATTATCTTGTATGACTATCCTTATTGAAGATCGGAGGTGAGATCGTGCCCACTGTAGTGGTGTAGCTGACGGCTGATTGCCGTGCTTTCCGACATAAGGTCGGAGTGGATATCAGCGAGCCACAGCGGGCAGGCTGATTTGGGGATCATCGCTCATTTGCGCCATGGTCTCAAGCGTCAGGTATCTCCCACGCTGGACGGTCCACTCGTCATTCGCCTCCATGAGCAATGCGCCGACGAGACGGACGATGGCTTCGTCGTTCGGAAAGATGCCAACGACCTCGGTGCGGCGTTTGATTTCGCCGTTAAGACGCTCAATTGGATTCGTCGAATGCAACTTCGCCCGGTGCTCTTTCGGGAAGGTCATGTAGGCGAGCACATCGTCTTCGGCGTCATCCATGATGGTGGCGAGCTTCGGCACTTTCGGCCTGATCTGATCGGCGACGCTGCGCCATTGAGCGCTGGCCGCCTCGGGCGTCTCCTGGGCGAAGGCGGTTGCGATGAAGGCGGAGACGACCCGTCTGCCGCTCTTTCCTGCGTGTGCCAGCACATTCCTCATGAAGTGAACGCGGCACCGCTGCCACGTTGCATTGAGAACCTTGGAAACGGCTGCCTTGATGCCTTCATGCGCATCGGAGACAACAAGCTTCACGCCACGCAATCCTCGGCGTGTCAGCCTGCGCAGGAATTCCGTCCAGATTGGCTCGGCCTCCGACGTGCCGACCTCCATGCCCAGAACCTCGCGCCGCCCGTCACTATTGACGCCCACTGCGATGATGACGGCGACTGAGACTATGCGACCGCCACGACGGACCTTGAGATAGGTGGCGTCGACCCACACGTATGGCCACTCGCCTTCGATGGGACGGTCAAGGAACGCCTTCACCTTGACGTCGATCTCCTCGCACAGGCGGCTCACCTGGCTTTTGGAGATGCCGCTCATGCCCATGGCTTTGACCAGATCATCGACCGAACGCGTCGAGATGCCCTGAATATACGCCTCCTGAATAACCGCCGTCAGAGCCTTTTCCGCCATGCGACGCGGTTCGAGGAAGCTCGGAAAGTAACTGCCCTTGCGCAGCTTTGGAATGCGAAGCTCGACCGTTCCGGCTCGCGTCTCCCAATCGCGATCACGATAGCCGTTGCGTTGAGCAAGCCGCATCGGGTTCTTCTCGCCGAATTCAGCGCCCGTAGCTGAGCCGACCTCCAGCTCCATCAGCCGTTCGGCGGCAAAGCCGATCATCTCGCGCAACAAATCTGCATCGGCACTCTTCTCAACAAGCGCGCGCACGTTCATCATGTCATTGGTCATCGGTGGTCTTTCCAAAAGGTTGTGTCTTGAACAACCCGACCCTAGCGGAAAACACTGATGGCCGCCCCGCAAAGCCGATCACCCGCTACAGCGCTATGAAACGCGCGGGCGCTCGGCTTTGCTATCTCCCGTCACCTACACCACGTGTGGGGACACAATCGGAGGTGATCTGCAGATTGGCCATTTATGACGACATACCTCAAAGACTTAAAACACTTAAAACTGCGCCTGCTCGCCGAACTTAATCACCTTGGGCTATGAGACGGCCGAAGATATGAGTCAGATCAGCTCCGCCGGCCTCCTGCGAATTCCAGGCATGAGCGGCTGCGATCGGCGAAAGATTGCAACGGCCATAGGGCGAAAGCCGTACGAGCAGTGATCTGTCCGCGTCCTATCACGACATCAGTGTCTGAAGAAAATTCCCGCTTCTTCTGCCGCCGCCAGGAAAGCGGTTCGCGCTGCATCGATTGAAGCCTTTCCATCGCGAGCATCGATCAGCGATTGCTTGGCGGCCTTAAATGCTTTGCCTCCTCGCTTCCCAGACCATTCGAAAAGCATAAATTCCGCCGCCCGTTCCGTGCTGGTGATTGTGACCAATCGGGCAGGCTTGGCGCTTTGTATCGTCACCGAGTGATCCCACCATTGCTGTCCCATGTTCGTTTCCTCCCACGGCAATAACTGAAATATCGAGGACTCGTTCCAATGGGCTCACGGGCCTGTCTTGGTCAGCCACGAAATGATGTTGGTGAAATCGGTCGTCACTAGAAATATGCGGAATTCGGTAGATCCTTTGACGAGGGTGGATAGCGACCAGCCCTGTGACAGGGTGAGGTTGACCCTGCTCATATAAGCAGATGCCACCAGCCGAAGAGAGTGCGTGGCAGCTTCGCGCCACCGGCGTCAACTTCCGGCTTCACCGGTCAGAGCGAATTGCGCCGCCGCTCAACAGTAGCCGTGGTGTCACAGCCCCAGTGCCGGCAATCAATATTATCTGACCGATGCTGAGGCGTCATGGCAAACCCCAGAACCGACCTTCTCGACCTGATTTCCCGCTACGATTGAGTAAGAATCACCAAGGTCTCCGGCAATACTCCGTCATACTCCATCGCATCCGCCGCTTGCTTGGACTTCATAAATTCCGCCAGGCGGCCCATGTCGGGAACGTCCATGACGAGGCCAACTCGGTTGGACGCTTGCGGATCGACAAACGTACGAATGTTTGTGCAGCCGAGGGGTTCGAAAACTTCTTTGCGGCGCGGTGAAGTGAGCCAATGTTTGACGTCTTTGACGTCGTGATAGGCCAATATGGTAGGCATAGCATCCTCCTCTCAAAAGGCCAAATAGAACACTACGCCGCCATTGATCACATTGATATTACCCGGATGGGCGGGGATCGTCGTCCGCAGGCAAAGATGTCGATGTTCTCGTCTGCTTCCGGCCCTAAGCGGAAGTTGTTGCGACAGCGCGTTGCGGTACCTAGGCCTCCGGTGCCACCGATGACGGTCGGTGCTATTTCGGCCTGGGCTAAAGCCGCTGCGGGATAGCTGCGGCAAAGAAGTCAGTCGCACGGCGCACCCGTGCTGGCACGAAACGACGCTTCGGCCAGGCTAGGTTGATGTCTCTGGCGTCGTTCAGAAAGTCGTCGAGAATTGTGATCACGTCCGGATGGCGGAGTTCATCGGCGAGCGAGACCTTGGCAAAGAGGCCAATTCCAACGCCGGCCAGAACGCCAGCCCGGATCGTTTCGACGCTGTTGGACGACAGGTTCCCGCGAACGGGGATGCTGAATCGTCCGTCGGGACCTGTGAAGGGCCATTTCGCCGATTCTGACAGGCCGCCGTACATAAGGCAATTGTGATCACTCAGCTCCGCCGGAGTCTTCGGTATCCCGTGTTTCTCGAAGTAGCGGCGGGATCCGACGCAGACGAGGGGCGTGCGCGCCACCCGCCAGACAACTGCATCTGGGTCTTCGACGGGCCCCACCCGGATTGCGAGGTCGATCCGATCTTCCACCATGTCTCGCACGAAGTCCGAGAGAACGAGATCCACCTGAAGTCCGGGATTGAGCGACAACAGGTCTGGGATCAGCGGCAGGATATGCAGGCGGCCAAATGTGGAGGCCGCGCTGATCCTGATGAGACCCGACATAGTCTGCGTGCTGCTGGTCAGTTCGCTGTCAGCATCGTCGATCTCGTCAACAAGCGGCTTCGTCCGGTCATAATATCGCTGCCCTTGATCCGTCAGGGTTACGCTGCGGGTGCTGCGGTTGAACAGCGCCACGCCGAGGCGTTTCTCAAGCGCAGCGATTGCCTTGCTGACAGCGGGCTGTGACTCGCCCGTTCGACGTGCAGCGGCGGAAAAGCCGCCTGCTTCGACCACCGCAATGAAGGCACTCAATTCGGCGAATCGATCCATTTCATTCTCCTGGAGCATCAATCTTATGAGGATTTGCGTTATTATCATTTTTTTCTACATATCTAAATGAGACGCATTCCAACGCTTGAAAGGGAATGTGTCATGAATATCGATCTGACTGGCCGCAAGGCGGTTGTTACCGGGTCTACGGCGGGCATCGGCCGCGCCATTGCCGAAGGGCTTGCCCGTGCTGGCGCCTCTGTTGTCATCAGCGGACGTGGCGAAGAACGGGTCGCGACAGCGCTTCAAGAGTTGCGCGCCCTCTTCCCAAAGGGTGGGTTCAGCGGCGTCGTCGCTGATCTTGCGACGCTGGAAGGCGCGGCCGAGCTGTTCGCGCAGGCGCCAGATGCAGACATTCTCGTCAACAATGTGGGCACGGGCCGCGCGAAGCCCTTCTTCGACATCGGCGACAGCGAGTGGAGGGATCTCTTCGAACTCAACGTCATGAGCGGCGTTCGAGCATCACGTCACTATGTGCCTGATATGATGAAGCGCGGGTGGGGGCGCGTCGTCTTCATCAGCAGCGAGTCAGCGCTCGCAATTCCCGTGGATCTGATCGACTACGCCATGACCAAGACCGCTCAGCTTGCCATTGCGAGGGGCTTGGCCGAGACAGTCGCTGGTACAGGCGTCACCGTCAATTCGGTCCTCCCTGGTCCAACCAATTCGGAAATCATGGGCGGTTGGATGAAGGCGGCTGCGGAGGCGCAGGGCATTACGCAAGAGGAAGCCGAGCAGCAGTTCCTCAAAACGACGCGCCCGAGCACGCTCATCAAGCGCTTCGCGACGACTGAAGAGGTCGCAAATCTGGTCGTCTATGTCTGCTCGGAGCAGGCCTCGGCAACAACAGGTACATCCCTGCGTGTCGACGGCGGAGTCGTCAGAACAATCGCATAAGGTAACCCGCTTCTGGCACACCAAGCGGCTCCGAGAAGGGCCAAAGCAGCGGTTCCCCTCTCGGAGCAGTGCAGAAGCCTGACACCGACATCTTCTTCCAGCTTCCGGACCACCGTTGAAGCTCTTTCCTTCTGAATGCCCAGGCTATCGGCTGCGCGGGTGAACCTTTCCATTTCCGCGACCGTTGTGAAAATGAGGAGGGGTTCGAGATTCTGCATTTTCGTACCCTTTATTGTTCCCCGTAAAAGGAACAGTGAGTTCGTACCACAAAGGGCGTGATTGCGGATTATGTCGAGGCGCTCACCAAGGCAGCGCCGCCGCGAGTGGTTGCGCTTTCGTCGATGGGTGCGAACAGGACGAGCGGGGCTCGGCATGATCACGGCCTTGTCGCTTCTGGAGCAAGGTTTGGGCAACCTGAAATCCCAATCGCATTTGTGCGCGCAGGCGGATTTTTCGAAAACTTTCTCTACGGCCTGCAGGTCGCTAAGAGCGGAACGCTCCCGGTCACCTACAATCCGACAAGCCGGAAATCGACCATGGTCGCCACCTCGTTACGGTACTTTCCACGCCAAGCCTCAGGTAAGTGCACGGCGCCGCAACATTGGTTCTGGATTCGCAGCGGGCCACGGATGACCGCTTATGGCGCAAAGCGGACATGACGCAGTGACAACGTGGGTCGCTATTGCCCCCAAAACCGCCATTCCGCCCCATGCGGGTGATTAGATCACGAATTCCTCCTCGTACGTCTGCGGCTCGGGAACGACCGTAACCTCCACCGGAACGATCCAATTGGCCGCGTAGCTCTCGCAGTCGGAACGCGGAAGGTCGGGCTGCACGCACCCCGCCCCATCGATCGCGCGACATCGCAGTATATATCGCCCCACTTCTTCAGGGGTCCACATGTACTCCCACAAGCGCCATGCAAAGGGACGTTCTGTTTCGACGAGCCTTCCCTCGCGCCAGCCCCTGCCATCTCCGGTGCAGACCTGCACCTGCCGGATAACAGCCTCTCCGCTCCAGGCGGCTCCGAAAATCCGATACGGTTGACCGGCGATGAGATGCGCCCCGTGCACGGGACGCGCGATCTGCGCTTTGACCTCCATCTCCGCAAGGGGGACCAGCCTAGGTTCACCGAGGCTCCGCTCCCAACGGAAATAGTCGCGCGCCTGCCAGTAGCCAAGGAACGGTTGCTCCACAACCGTGATATGCGTGATCCACTTGACCCAAGCCATGCCGAACCAGCCACCCACGACCGCGCGTAGCGGGTAGCCGTGATCGCGCGTCAACGGCTCGTCATTCATCGAATAGGCAAGGATCGTGCTGTGAGCGATGGCCTTCTCAAGCGGTAAACTGCGCGCAAAAGCGATGGGGCCGGGAGAAGCCGTTTTCTTGTTCGTGTCGACAACGCCGTTGTCGGCGCCTGCGAGCAGAACCTCACGTGCGGTTGGCTTAACGCCCGCCATTTCCAAAATCTCGTGCAGAAGAACACCTGTCCACGCGGCATTGCCGACGGCTCCGTTCTGCCACTGCAACCCCTCCTTCGGCGGCACATAGTAGACGCGCCCGTTCCCTGCGCACTCGACGACGGCGGTGAAAGTCGTGCTCCGCATCGCCTTAATGCTGTCGAGGTCAAGTTCGATCGGGTGCTCTACCGCCCCGTCAACGCGCAATCTCCAGTCTCGCGCATCGAGGTCCGGCGACGGGAAATGGTTTCGCACGAAGAACAGCTCGGTTGGGATCAGCCAATCGGAGAGCGACGCAAACGGAAACTCGATGTTCGGTGGGGATTTCTGTCGAACTATTAAACTGGGTTGCTCTGGTCTCGGCATCGTCCTCGTCTCCCCTTCCAAGAACACAACGTCGGCTCTCGGTCGCGCCAATTCCGCTTCGATCACACCGCCCCTTGCTGTGCGTCTGTCGCGTTCCGGTTCGGCCGCATTCTAGCACATAGCGCACGTTCCTCGGTTCGACTCGAACGGTAGCAAAGGGCCGTCAAGAACGGAAGAGGCTGCGCTGCCGGACGCGAGACAAGAGCGGGTGTACTGCAGCGCGTCAATGCCGGGTCTATTTTGCATCCGGGCAAGTCGCATAATGCCACTTTGACCCTCAAACCCGGTAAATACATGGTGTTCTGCAACGAACGGGGCATTTCAAGGCGGGAATGCACGCTGATTTCACGGTTGAACCGTTGGCGCACTGGAGCGGGCGCAGTGCTAGCCTGCCGCGCCTCGCGGCGCAAGCGGCTCGCTGGCAGAAAACTGACGGAGCGGCAATGCGCCTTCTTGGTGGTCATTGAGCCACCGGTCGCTGTCGCCGCACAGTGGCCATTACGCAGTGACAACAACGGAACTTTGACGGCGGACAGAATTCGTATTGTCCTACGCGCTTTCAATCTCGTGTACGGCTGCGACAAACTCCGTGCGAGCGATCTCGCCGTCTATACGTCCCGCCAACGCTCCGCGACAGGCCGTGAGTGCCCTAATGAAACAAGCACCGCGACGGTTCGGCCAAGAGTCAATCAAACATGTAACAGCATCGTCCGGTCCATTGATGGACTTGGACCCCACGTTTTGGAATGAAATCGCAACCGGCTGTTTCCAAAGCTCGCCTGGCATCTCTAAACACCTCTTAGGTCGGCATCCAAAAAAAATAGGGTAGGCGGGAGTTCCTTCGGAATGTTCCGCGGCCCGGCCAAATGGGGCGCAAAATTCTCAATAGACATCACTGCAGCCCGACCCCAGCCACATCCGGCTACAGCGCCGTGCGTTGACACTCAGATACATCGTCTTCGCGGGAAGTCTTGTGCCGCATTGCGCCAGCCCAGCTCTTGCGGCATCGAGACAACGATTTGCTTTAAACTGCCACCGGTTCATAATGTGTGGATCGGCCGAACCCTCTGCAGGACAAGTGCCAGTGATAAACCGAGCCCAAGCAATCAGTCAGAGGCTGACCGATGTGCCGATGGCATTAGGGATAGCCTCTCGGCTTAGCGGCGAAACACCTGAACGCGCTGGCACAGATCCGTCTCCATTGCTCGCGCGGTCGGCAGCAAGCCTGACAAAACCCAGGAAGGAAGCTGACCATGTCCGCGCACGATGAAGACGACGCAACCCTCCTGTCTCGGCGAGGCGTCCTGATCAGCGGCACGGCGGTGGCTGCGCTTGCGGTCGCTTCGCCAGCGATCGCTGCGACCGACTCAGCCAGTCAGACGACGCCGGATTCGATCCGCGCGTTCAGGGTCAGTATTTCCAAGGACGCCGTTGCCGACTTGCGGCGCCGTCTTGCCGCCACCCGCTGGCCGGACAGGGAAACGGTCAGCGACGGATCGCAGGGCGTTCAGCTCGCGAAGCTTCGCGAACTCGTCCATTACTGGGGGACGGCATATGACTGGCGGAACCTCGAAGCCAGACTGAACGCCCTGCCGCAGTTCATGACGACGATCGATGGAGTCGACATCCATTTCATCCATGTCCGTTCGCGCCATCCCAACGCGATGCCGCTGATCATCTCACATGGCTGGCCGGGTTCGGTGATCGAGCAGCTCAAGATCATCGGTCCGCTCACGGATCCGACCGCGCACGGCGGCAGCGAGGCAGACGCCTTCCATGTCGTCATTCCATCCTTGCCTGGCTTCGGATTCTCCGGAAGGCCGACGGGAACGGGATGGGATCCGGATCATATTGCAAGGGCCTGGGCCGAAACGATGAAGCGCCTCGGCTACACGCGCTATGTTGCACAGGGTGGTGACTGGGGATCGGCGATTTCCAGTGCGATGGCCCGCCAGTCCGCCGAAGGCCTGCTCGGAATCCATATCAACCTGCCGGCAACAATCCCGCCCGAGGTGGCGGCGGCACTCGGTGGCGGCCCGGTGCCGCCGAACCTCACCGACAAGGAGAAGGCGGTCCTCGACGCGCTCATGGCGTCCGGAAAGGCTGGAAACCTTGCCTATTTCACGATGATGACGGCTCGTCCACAGACGGTCGGCTATGGCGCGACGGATTCTCCGGCCGGGCTTGCCGCATGGGTTCTGGTTCACCCGGGCTTCTCCCAGTGGAGCTATGGCGCCGATCCGCATGCCTCGCCGACAAAGGACGACGTCCTGGACAATATCTCGCTCTACTGGCTGACCAATACCGCAGCCTCTGCAGCGCGCATATACTGGGAGAACGGCGCACGCGGCAGCGTCATCGTCGCGGCCGCACAGAAGACGGGCGACATATCTCTTCCTGTTGCCATCACGGTCTTCCCGAAGGACGTCTATCGTCCCCCGGAAAGCTGGGCCCGGCGCGCCTATCGCAATCTAATCTACTTCCACGAAGTCGACAGGGGCGGCCACTTCGCCGCCTGGGAGGAACCGGAGCTGTTCAGTGCGGAACTGCGCGCCGCGTTCAAGCCGCTTCGGCAACCCGCCTGATCACCCGATGAAGCGGCCGTGTCTCCTTCCGCAGACATGAAGCTGGAGGTCGCGGTCCTCCCCGTGGCTGACATTGAACGCGCCAAGCCCATCTGTTCCGGCCTCGGCAGGATGCTCGACGCGGATTTCGTCAGGAAGGGCGGATCGAGGGCGGTCCAGCTAACCCCGCCCCGGATCGCCGACCTCCATCCATGTGGCCAATGCCGCGTCCTACTTGCTGATCATGTCCGATATCGAGGCGGCCCGAGGAGAACTCGTGCGGCTGGGAGCCGACGTCCGCGGCGTATTCCACCGCGGCGAGAACGGTCGTGCAGCGGTGTCAGCGCTATCCGCTTCGACCACCAGGTAGCCGCAGAATGAATTCACCATGGCCGGTGTTCCGCTCCACATTGGCTTCGCCACCTTGAACTGGAATTGGCTTTCTACCGTCAAACGAATTAAAAGCCTGCCGGTCAACATCGGATAACCTTGTGGAGACAAAAGACGGCCAAGGCCGTTGTTATCGCGATGTTGCCCGATTTCCTCCTCGCGACGGTGACGGTGAGTTCGCCGGGATGGCACGCGTTAGAGGACCCCTCAATTTGCCTGCATGTAATCCGCCACGCTGTAGCAATGGCTCGCCTGATAGGCGTTCCTTCCCCGGTTCATGTGTGTCAGGTTAAACGTGCGAATGGCGCTCACCACGCGGCGACTCGCGAGGAATTTGCGGATCGAGACAGAGCCGCGCACATTGATGCCGAAAATGTCCGCACCACGCGGAAAGAAATAACTGACGTGCTCTGGCATCGCGACGCTTTGCTCGAGAAAGGGTTCGTCCACTCGGCTCGGCGTGGCTGAACGATCTGTAGTGAAATCCGAAAGATGCACGATGAATCTGGCGCGGATATCTTCGCCTTGGGCATAGAGTGTAAAAAGTTCCATCCAGCTCGCATTGACGCGTACGAGCGGCTTGTCCGAGGTCGACGGCAGACAGGAAACCGACCAGTAGTAGCGCTCGGTCTTGCGCAGGATCGGAATGCAGTTTGGACCGTATAGCCTGAGAATCTCCAGTACTTCCCCTGCTTGCGGGCGACTAAGTAGCTTCTCAAATCGAGCGACATATTTGAAGCGCTGTTCCAGGGACTCTAAGCGGTCGCCGGTGTCCGGCAAGTCGATTTTGCCCGCTATCCAATCGCGCTGCTGCTCAACGTCGAGGAATTGCCGCAGGCCAGTGGTTCTCGGGTGAGAGGTCGCGCCCATGTCAGATCAGACGTCCTGCGAAATTCGTATGCTCGTCATCGGCCAACTCATGTGTTCTCGCTAAGGCGTCTGCGAGTCGGAGCATCGCGCCCAATGCGCCCCCGGATGATATCTCGAAGATGGTAAATATGGAAAGTCTGCGCGACCATGATGACAAAGTCGCATGACCGTTCGCCGAGCATGCAATTCACGGTGCCGGCAGCGGACTGACAGTTCTTGGTCAGAGGTGCCAAAAGAGCAGACGCCGGTTTACAGACGCAGGTTTTCGCGCCGATATTGCCAGGCGGCGGCTACTCGAGCGACGTCCAACCTTGACCGTAGTGCGTTTGGCTTCGACCAAATTCTGCAGCACTAAGGGAAGGATTTCCCCGCCTTCAGCATGTCGACCTCAGTGACGGGTGCGATCCTAAGTGAAGGTTGGAAGGTCCATCGCGCCTAGCGAAGTTTAAAGCCATACCGCGTATATGGTATTTTAATAAATTAGAGCCGTGGCGCGAATGGAATTTTTATGGCGTGCATCGCAATTCTGTACGAATGTATTGGCTCGCATCTGCCGATCACATCAGCGCACGGCAGACTGTTGGCTGTGCGATCCCAAATGCTCTGCGATTGCAGTTAGTTACATTTTCACGGGATCTGCGCAAACGATGGATTTGAGGTGAGACATATCATCGTGAGCACCCACCCAACATCCGGAAGAGATGAAACGCTTTTCAAGGTCTCAGATTCCTTGGAAATGTTGCGATTGACGGACGCGCCTCGTGTTGCTCGCTATCTGGCCACTTTCGTTATGACAGCTCTCGCAACGGTCGTGACGGTCGGGCTTGACCGGGAAGTGACAATTCCCAACCTTTCGCTCATTTATGTCCTGCCGGTCGTTGCCGCCGGTGTCATTTTCGGGTTAGGTCCTTCGCTCTTCTCAGCAGTGCTTGGTGCTCTCGCCTATAATTTTTTCCTGACCGAACCGCGCTATTCGCTCATCGTCAACGATCCAGCAAATGTATGGGCAATCGGGTTGCTTTTTGTGGTCGGATGCATTGCCAGTACAGTTGCTTCGATCGCCAGGCGAAAAGCGGATGACGCAATCCTGCTGCGGCGACAAATGGCAATTCTACAGACTTGTAGCCGCGATATAACTGCTGCTGAGGACACAAAGGCAATCGCTTCTATCGCCGCCGACATTTTAGAAGCAATCTTTGAGGTGCCGGTTGTCGTCGTAGACTTGTCTGAAGGAGTGGCGCAGTTCGTCGAAAGGCGCGGCAACGTCCAACTGACTGAAATAGAGATCGAGGCGGCGCGATCGACGCTGACCACCGGCGAGCATGTGACAGCGGGCATTTACCCATTCGATGTCTCGCGCTTCGATTTCTGGCCCGTGACGACAAGGGACGCGCGGCACATGATCGTCGGCCTGGCTTTTTTGCCGCTGCAGCGTCCGTCCGATCCGAGTACCCTCGTTGACGTCGTCAGGGGACTTCTCGCGCTTGCCCTCGATTGCCAGCGAGCTGGCCATGACGGCTGAACTATCGGCTCTTCTTGCTATCGCACAGGATCTCTAGGCCTCGCGGTTACCTCTTCGCGCCTCCGCCGGTTTGAACGAGCTGCTAAAGATTATCTTCAAGGTCGGCTTGTTCGCCAGGATGGGAGAACGGATTTTTCGGTTTGTCGTAGGCCGGATGGAAACTGCTCGGTATCGTGGATCGTTCTTGGCCCCGTTCAGATTTTGGGAAGCGTCATCATCTATTTCTCGCATGCCTTAGACCGAAAGAGGCGTTGAAACAGAGACGCCGATTGTGCTGGAAATCCAAAAACCTTTCGCCTAACTTGTTTGATAGCGTGTGCTGCGTGCGCTGCGGGTTTCCCGGAATCGACGGAGACTTCGATCAACCTTCCAGCGGGGAAGCGCGAACCCATGTCTTCGTCTTCGGCAAGATTAACAGGCCGTATTCAATCCACTCTGCGCCACTTCCTCGACAGCGAGGCATCAGGCGGCATCGTCCTGATGGGTGTCGCGACCCTCGCCATCATCGTCGCTAATTCTCCGGCAGACGACCTATATTTCCGCTTTTTTCACGTCCACGTCGGACCGCTGAGCCTCCAGGATTGGATCAATGACGCGTTGATGAGCGTGTTCTTCCTCTTGGTCGGCCTGGAGATCAAACGCGAAATGCTGGACGGGCAACTTTCGACCTGGAGCAGACGAACTCTTCCTGGTGCGGCCGCCGCAGGCGGCATGCTGGTACCGGCCCTGATCTACATTTTCTTCAACCTCGAGCACGAGGCGGCATTGCGAGGCTGGGCAATCCCCACTGCCACGGACATCGCATTCGCCTTGGGAGTGATGTCTCTCTTAGGCCGACGCGTGCCGACCTCGCTTAAGATATTCCTCGCCGCTCTGGCGATCATGGACGATCTCGGCGCCGTCATTGTCATCGCGCTGTTCTACACGGCCAAGCTCGATTTTCTGGCTCTTGCCGGAGCGGGCATCGTGATCGGCAATCTGGTCATTCTCAACCGCATGGGCGTCAAGGAGCTGTGGCCATACCTTATTCTTGGCATCGCTCTGTGGACCCTCGTCTTCGCCTCAGGCATCCACGCCACCTTGGCAGGTGTCATGCTCGCATTGACGATCCCGCTGAAAAGGACGCCCGGTACGCCTGAGGCCCCACACCACGAATCTCCACTGCACAGGCTGGAGCACGGGCTTCACAAACCTGTCGCCTTTGTCATAGTCCCGATCTTCGGATTCGCAAATGCTGGCGTGTCCTTTGCCGGGATCTCTCGCTCCGTCCTCATGGAGCCTGTTACCCTCGGTATTGCGATGGGGCTTCTTCTCGGCAAGTTGATCGGAGTGCTCGGTACTGTCGCCGTATTGGTGAAGTTCAACTTCGCGGACCTGCCAGCACAGGCAAGTTGGGGACAGATGGTTGGGACGGCTCTCCTTTGCGGTATCGGGTTCACCATGAGCCTGTTCATCGGTCTGTTAGCTTTCGACGACCCAGCTCTTCAAGACAAGATCAAGATTGGCATCCTTGCCGGATCTGTCCTTGCAGGGGTTGCCGGTTCAATCCTCCTCAGCCTGTTTGGGCGGCGCGGACATCTGTAATTCGGCCGCAGTCCACCGGGGCGTCGAACTCGCAATGCTTGCCGATGCCAATGATGAAAAGGCCGCCGATTCGCCGCTGCTCCCAGGCCGTCACCTTCGCGAGGCGCCATGCGGAATTTGTCTCAGTGCAGCAGAGAAGCCAAGCCGATGCCAATCATGCAAATGAGAAGGCCCGCGGAGATGAAGAATAAAACGAGAGGCTTATACCCAAACAACACGGACTCCTTTCGGAGCGGCTACTCCAACAAGGGTGAAATCATTCAACGTGCGGCCTAAAGCCTTGTTCCCTCACATTAATGTCGAGGTGATCGAAGAGGTGATGGGCGTGCGAACGCCTCTCACCCATCACCCGGATTCGTGGTCCGACTCCAGGAAAGCGCGCCTCGATGGGATTGCACCGGTTGCTGCTCGCAAGGTTTCATAAATCTGCGCGCTTTCGAGCAGGTTGGAACGTCGCAGGATTTCGCACGTTCAAACTTTGAAGTTTCGGGGTGCCAAACAGAATGAAGTTCAAATGTCTCCTCAAGTCCCTACGGCCGTGCCTTTTAGCGATGCTCGCTGCCTGCATCTTTTTCCCCTGCTCGGCCACGTTCGCGGCTGAGAGTACAAAGGCTGGTGGGGCATCCGAGGGCTTGTTTCTCATTCAGATTATTGTCCTCGTGGTCGTCGGCCGGTTGCTTGGCGAACTTATGGTGCGGATTGGCCAGCCTTCAATCATGGGCCAGATTCTTGGGGGCGTCCTACTTGGTCCATCAATTTTGGGGACGGTCTTGCCCGACCTCCAACAGCAGCTTTTCCCGCCGACGGGAGCACAAAACGGCATGACGGAGGCCGTGGCGCAGCTGGGTATCCTTTTCCTGCTGCTGCTTGCCGGCATGGAAACCGACCTCGGCCTGGCGAAGCGCCTGAAGAGCGCCGCTCTTGCCGTATCGCTGACCGGAATCGCTATCCCGTTTGCCTGCGGTTTTGCATTGGGGGAACTCGTTCCCGACAGCGTTCTTCCCTATCCAGAAAAGCGGCTTGTGACATCGCTCTTCCTCGGAACGGCACTTTCCATTTCCTCCGTCAAGATCGTCGCATCGGTCGTCCGGGAGATGGACTTCATGCGGCGTAACATCGGTCAATTGATCGTCGCGTCCGCAATTATCGATGATACGGTCGGATGGGTCGTTATCGCAGTCACTTTCAGCTTGGCCGAGAGAGGCACGGTCGACTTAAAGACTCTCACGACGAGCGTGGTTGGAACTTTCGCGTTCATGACCTTCAGCTTCACAATCGGACGGCGATTGGTTTTCGAGGCGATCCGGCTCACCAATGATAAGTTTCGCAGTGATCTCCCCGTCCTCAGCGCAATCATCGCTATTATGGGCGGCATGGCAATCATCACCGATCTGATCGGCGTCCATACCGTGCTGGGGGCGTTTGTGGCAGGAATATTGGTAGGAGAATCGCCGATCCTGACACGCCAGATCGACGGACAACTCCGCGCATTGACAACAGCTCTCTTCATGCCGGTTTTTTTTGGTCTCACCGGATTGAAGACTGATCTCGGTGTTCTTGGCAATCCGGCCACGCTCATGCTTGCCATCGGTCTTATTGTCATCGCGAGCGTCGGTAAATTCGGCGGCGCATTTGTGGGCGCAAAGCTCGGCGGCTACTCAAATGCCGAAGCTGTGGCCCTTGGCAGCGGCATGAACGCTCGAGGATCCACGGAAGTCATCGTCGCCTCGATCGGCCTTTCGGTAGGTGTTCTCGACGAGAAGTTGTTCTCGATCATAGTGGCCATGGCGGTTGTCACGACGATGGCGATGCCGCCGACCTTACGGTGGGCGCTTTCGCGCCTGCCGATGCGTGCGGATGAGCGCGAACGCCTTGAGCAGGAGCAGTTCAAGGAGAACAGCTTTCTTGCAAATTTTGAAAGGATTATGCTGGCGGTCGATTTAACGCCGAGCAGCGATCTTGCGGCGCGGATTGCCGGCCACTTCGCTGCCGAGCGAAAAATGCCAGTAACAGTTCTCAATATCGAACCCGATGCGTCCGACCAGCAGCGACGGCAGACAGGTCCACTGGAGACCACGGCGGTTGACGCAGGAGCGAAAGCCGTTGCGGACCGCGTAACGTCAATTGCAGATGAGGCGATCAACCGGGAGGGGGAAACCGGACAGACGACGCGAAGCGATATTCACGTCACCACGAAATTGAAAGACAGCGATTTGGCGAAGGTTCTGGCGGAGGGCTCCGAGCAGGGACACGACCTTTTGTTCATCGGTGTCGAGCCAGTCTCGGGCGCAAAAGGCGGGTTTGACGATCGACTTTCATTGATGACTTCCGCCTTCAAGGGTACCGCTGTTATCGTCTCCTCTCGGGGTCGAAGCATCCCTCAAGAAGACAAGAACACGCGCATATTGGTGCCGATAAGCGGCACGCAGCGCTCGATTAAGGCCGCGGAATTCGCCTTCCTCATCGCCAAGGTGACGGGATGCTCGATATCAGTCCTGTATATCGAAGAGGCGATGCAAGCTCGTATGCATCCACGGTTAAGCGACAACCGATATGGTCATCTCGAGGCATTCGAAAGGATTGACCAAATCGCCCGTTTTAATGGTGTTGCCGTGGAGAAGATCGTTCAGGAAGGAAGCTCTCCGGAGCTTTCAATTCTGCGTCAATCCCGCAAAGGAGGCTATGATCTAATTGTGCTCGGTGTTTCAAGGCGTGCGGCCCCCCGCCTGTCTTATGGTCGCATTCCCGACACACTTGTCGAGGCAGCGGACCGTTCATTCATCCTCGTTGAGACCGAATAACGGGTAGAGGCCGGACTGGTTGACGATAGCCGGATAGCGTGTAGGCAGAGCGCGCGCCGCGAAGCCGCTATTCATTCAGGCGATGACCTGGGCAGGTTGGTGATAGCGCAAGGCGTCAAGCAGCAAGGCGAAAGCCGGCGAGGTTTGGCGGCAGCTCGGATAGTAGAGGTGATCGCCTTGAATTTCGGGGTACCAGTCCGCTAGTACGCCCGAGGAAGAACAAATGTCGTTGACGATGCCCGAGCGTTCGAAGGGGGAGAAAACAGCCATCGCCTTAAAAGAGATGGCGACCCAATTGGGTGGCCCCACCTCGTGGCAGAGAGGCAGGGCCAGGGAACCGGTACGGCTCGTTTTGCGCCAACAATTTGCTGAGTGGGCGCTTTGCTCGCGCAAATCTTTCTTACCACCGTAAGATGAAACCAAGCTGATGCCCATCGCGACAATCGGCAATTTTCTTGGTCGATTTCAGCCTGGACGCAGGAGAGACAAACTACGAGATTGAAGTCGCAACATCGGCGCCTCGACCATCACCGGATTTTGTAGTTCGGGACTTGATGTTGTCAGCTCCAAAGCCCAGTGCCTGTCTTTGGGCAATGCAAAGTCACTGTCTTCGTCAAGGGGATTGAACAGGATGAGGAGATCATCCCATCCTTCTTCGCATGGCTGCGTGCGGGATAGTCGCAACCCGATAGTTGTGTTTGAATCGTCGTCCCAGTGATCCTCGGTCTGCTCGCCTCCGCCGGGATTGAGCCACATGACGATCAGGCCGTCACGCCAGTTTTCTCGCTTGAGAATCGAGTGTTGCTGCCGCAAAGCGATCAGACGCTTGGTAAAGCTGCGAAGTGCCTCTGAACTGCCGTGGCTGTCTTCCCAATGCAGCCAGCTGAGCTCGTGGTCCTGGCAGTAGCCATTGTTGTTGCCCATCTGGCTGCGTCCGAATTCATCTCCTGCCAGCAGCATGGGTGTCCCATGCGACAAGAACAAGGTTGCGAGAAAATTTCGCTTCTGACGTTCCCGAATGGTATTGATATTTTCTTCTTCCGTTGGACCCTCAGCGCCATAGTTGCAGCTGCGATTATCGTTGTGGCCGTCATTATTGTCCTCGCCATTGGCTTCATTGTGCTTGTCGTTATAGGAGACGAGGTCGTTGAGGGTGAAACCATCATGTGCGGCAATAAAGTTAACGCTTGCCCAGGGACGACGCCCGCGAAGATCATAGACGTCGCCTGATCCCAAAATGCGGGCTGCAAAATCCCTCGTCATGCCCGGGGTTCCCCTCCAGTAGTCGCGCACAGTATCACGATATTTATCGTTCCACTCCACCCAGCCCGGCGGAAACCCGCCGAGCTGATACCCGCCGGGCCCAATGTCCCAGGGCTCGCCGATGAGCTTGATCCTTGACAAGACAGGATCCTGGCCGACGGCATCGAAAAAGCCGCTACGCTGGTCAAAACCTGCTGGTTCACGACCGAGAATCGTGCCGAGATCGAAACGGAAGCCGTCGACATGCATTTCTTCGGCCCAATAGCGGAGCGAGTCGGTCACCATCTGCAGCACACGCGGATGCGAGGTGTTGATCGTGTTACCGGTGCCAGTGTCGTTGATATAGTAACGGGGTTCGTCTGGCAGGGTGCGGTAGTAAGAGAAGTTATCGATGCCCTTGAACGAAAGGGTTGGGCCGAGCTCGTTGCCCTCTGCCGTGTGATTGTAGACGACGTCTAGGATGACTTCGATGCCGGCATCATGGAAGGCGCGCACCATGTCGCGAAAGCCCGCGAGGCCCTTGGGGCCGTAATAACGAGAGGCAGGGGCAAAAAAAGCGAGACTGTTGTAGCCCCAGTAGTTGCGCAGTTGCCTGTCGAGCAGATGGCTGTCATCCAGAAAATAATGTATGGGAAGGAGCTCGATCGAGGTGATGCCGAGACCCCTTACGTAGTCGACGATCGCCGCCTGCCCTAAGCCATCAAACGTGCCACGCAATTGCTCTGGAATTGCCGGGTGCAGGACCGTCATTCCCTTGACGTGTGCCTCATAGAAAATTGTTCGTGACCATGGAATGGATGGTTTTTGAACCGGCGCTTCGCCATTTGCATCAACCACGCGGCACTTTGGCATCTGCGTCGCACTGTCTGTCTCGTCGCAGGAAAGATCCTTCTGCTCGTCGTCAAGACGATAGCCGAACTGTGCTTGCGACCATTCAAGATTGCCGACGAGCTCGCGGGCATAGGGATCGACCAGCAATTTGTGCGGATTGAAACGATGGCCTTTTTCCGGATCGAATGGTCCATGAACACGGTAGCCATACAACACACCCGGCGTCAGGCCCGGAATATAGCCGTGCCAGATTTCGTTGGTATATTCCGGAAGGACAATCCGCTTAGTCTCCTGCTTGCCGCTTTCGTCGAAAAGGCAGAGCTCCACCTTGTCCGCATAAGCACTGAAAAGCGCGAAGTTGACGCCGTGCCCATCATAATTCGCGCCCAGGCGCGTAAAATCGCCCGACTCGATTGAATGCTGCTTGCCGTCGTCCGTCATGGATTACTCGTCGTTGATGCCTAGCGGAAACCCCGCAATGATGCGCTTTGTTCCGGCATTTGGCTTAGACAGGCGCATCGGCGGCGGGATCGTCAGCTGCGCGCAACGAGAATAGATATGGGATGGTCCACAAATAATTGAGCCGCCTGAAGATTGCCGGCCGGCGGCAGCCTGTCCGTCAGCAGATTGCGCATCGGGCTGCGCAGATCTTGCGGCATCATGACAATCGTGTCGCTCCAGAAATCCGAAGAGGGGCGATCAATCAGACGCGGCACGATCGTAACTGCTATCTCCTGACCGTAAACTCGAGCGAAGGCGACGAGGTTAGCCGCTCGCTCCCCTCAGTCTCCAGCGGCACATAATCGCCTTCGAGAAAAAGAACGGGATGGTTACGACGATAGCGGAGCACCTTGCGGATGATTTGCCGTTTCAGTGACGCTACCTTCGATACGGCCGTATTTGTTGTTGCCGGTGCGCACGTCGACAGGTAGTCGACCGGTCTGCGATTGTCCGGATCGACCAGGCTGAAGTCGAGACCCTCGCTTCCCTGGTAGATATCCGGAATGCCCGGAGCCGTGAGCTTGATCAGCAGTTGCGACAAGCTGTTGCGATAACCGATATTCGCAAAGGGATTCAAGGTCCGTGCGAAGTCCTTGGCAAACGCCTTGTTATCAACCGAAAGCAATGCTGCAGCGTAGGCTTCCACCGCCCCCTCATAGGCCGGATTTATATTCATCCAATCTGTCCTCAGTTTCGCCTCGCGTATCGCTTTCAAGGCATAGGCGGCAAACCGATCCTTTAACTCGTCTCCATCGCTTTGTTCGCTATCCTCCGGCCATACGCCAGCGAGCGCCTGATACAGCATCCACTCGATATTGGGCTCCGGCGCCGGCCCGTCCTCAAGGCCGCGGCGGAAGGAAGAGTTGATATTGCACCATCGCTTAACGCCCGCAATCCAGGCTTCCGGATCTTGGGTGAGGCCGTAAAGGCGGGCGCGGGCATCCTCTCCGCGCTTCGTGTCATGCGTCGACGTCGCCGAAAGGCCGCGCCTTTGGCGCCGAACGCGATCCTCCATAAGCCGATGAAAGCTAGCGACTGCGTTCGGGGGCACATCGTGGTCACCTCCGACCTCATTCATCGCGATCAGGCGATTGCATCGATAAAACAGCGTATCCTCGACCGACTTTGCCATCACTGGCCCGCTCAATTGCTGGAATCTTACGCGAAACTCCAAGGCTTCCGCATCGGAAAAATCGCCTTTCAGGAGACCGGCAAGCGCCTGCAAGGCACCAACGGCCGGCAATTGGGATCGTGCCTTTTCGACGGTGCCGTCGATAATGGCCTCATCGTCTGCAGCGGCAACCCCGTGATAGCCGTAGGTGCGATAGACCGGGAAGGCGACCAATAGCTCTCGGAGTGCCGACTGTATTTCGATCCTGCTAAAATCGGGGATAATCGATCCTGCGAGCGAGGCCAAACGCGCCGTTTCTCCAGCAAAATTCCGCTCGACCATCAACAGTTTTGCCTTGCGCAAACCTGCGGCAAAGTCCGCATCCTTTTCACCGTAGAACTTATATGCTCCATCCAACTTGCCTAACCCCTCCCTGCTCACGAAAAGGTCCGCCATGGCCGCGATGAATTCGTAGCCAGTTGTCCCCGATACCGGCCAGTCTGCCGGCAGCGTCTCGCCGCGTGCCAAAATCTTCTCGACTACGATGAAGGTGTCGGGGCCGGTGGCCTGCCGCAAACGCTCGAGATAGGACCTCGGATCGGCCAGTCCGTCGATGTGATCGACGCGCAGGCCTTGAACCTGCCCGACACGAACCAATTCGATGATCAGCCGATGGGTCTCGTCGAATACCCGTGCATCTTCGATCCGCATGCCGACGAGGCCTGATACCTCAAAGAAGCGCCGGTAGCTGAGATTCCGGGCGGCATCCTTCCAGCACAGCAACTGCCAGTGCTGTCTTCTCAGCAGCTTTCTCATCGCCACGACGTCCTCGGAAAAAGCCCGCAATCGGCTCGCCTCCTTCCCAATTCGCTCCATGACATGTGCGACGCTTTCATCTGAAAGCGGATAAAGATGATCGAAATAGGCTAGATACATATGGCCATCCAAAGGTTCGTAGCGGAGTTGTAATTCGCCCGCAGACAAAGCTTCCTCCAACGATTTTCCGAGCTGCGGCAGCGTCAATTTCCGGCTCCAATCGATGTCAAAATAATTGGCATAAACGCTTTTTGACCCATGCCGCAAAACGTCTCGCCACCAGGCATTTTCCACCGAAGCGGCCATATGGTTGGGCACGATATCCAAAATCAAACCCAGCCCTTGACGCTGCACTGCTGCACAGAACCTATCGAAGCCCTCTCGACCGCCAAGTACCGGGTCGATCTCGTTCTGGTCCGTTACGTCATAGCCATGGGTCGATCCCTTCGTGGCCGTGAAGATCGGCGAGGCATAGACATGACTGATGCCGAGATCGCTTAGATAGGGAACCAGCTCTATGGCACGGTCAAATGTGAGGTTGCCGCGAAATTGTAGGCGGTACGTGGAGGTCAACGTTGTCATCGCTTCCTCTGTACGTCGGAGCGCTTTTACCAACGGGGTGGAGGGAGATCTGTTCCCGCGCCAGGAACTGTTCCCGACAAGATTGCGTTGGAGATGCACGGAACGGCAATGTTATCGACGGACATCGCATTATGCAGCACAGCTTCTCATTTGGACCCAAAATCAAGGAACATGCTGTCTTATTTCGGTTGTGGGCGCCCTTGGTGGAGCGGGTGCTCGTCCGGATCGAACAGCGTGGTGAATGGGTGATGCATCCGGGACAAGACGGGTGGCATGTCGTTGAAGTTGCCGATGCGAGCGCTGGCGATCGCTACAAATTCGTTCTGCCCGACGGCCTTGAGGTGCCTGATCCCGCCTCCCGCTTCCAGCCTGGCGACGTCCACGGGCCGAGTGAGCTCGTCGATCCGACATTCGGATGGCGAGCAGAAGGATGGCAGGGCCGCCCGTTCGAGGAATTCGTCATCTACGAGCTTCATATTGGCGCCTTCACCGAGGCTGGCACCTTCCTGTCAGCCATCGAAAAGCTCGACCATTTGCATTGGCTCGGTGTAACCGCCGTTCAGCTCATGCCGGTTGCCGATTTTCCTGGTCGGTATGGTTGGGGTTACGACGGCGTTTTGCCGTATGCACCGGAAAGCTGCTACGGTCGCCCCGAGCATCTCAAGATGCTTGTTGATAAAGCCCATGAGCGCGGTATCTGTGTCCTTCTCGATGTCGTCTATAACCATTTTGGGCCGGACGGGAACTATCTGCCGCTCTACGCGCCGATCTTTAGCGATAAGCACAAAAGCTTCTGGGGCAAAGGCCTGAATTACGATGGCAAAGGCAGTCGTTACGTCCGCGATTTCATCATCGAGAATGCAATCTATTGGCTAAGCGAGTTTCGGATGGACGGCCTGCGGCTTGATGCCGTCCACGCCATGAAGGATGATAGCGACCAGCATATCCTGGCTGAACTGGCCGATCGCGTCAGATGGGCGCTCCCGGAGCGTCAGATCCATCTGATCCTTGAAAACGAGGATAATGAATCAGATCTTTTGGCTCGTGATGAAGACGGCAAGCCACGCCATTTTACCGCGCAATGGAACGACGACATCCATCATGCTCTCCATGTTGCCGCAACCGACGAGACCTTCGGCTATTACAAGGATTACGCCGATTATAGATCGCGCCTGCGTCGCACGCTTTGCGAAGGCTTCGCGTTTCAAGGAGAATACATGGGGTACCGAGGCCGGCCGAGAGGATCACCGAGCGTTAACCTCCCCCCAACGGCCTTTGTCTCCTTCATCCAAAACCACGATCAGATCGGCAATCGGGCCCGAGGCGACCGCATGGTCTCCTCTCATTCTGTAGAGGCGATAAAGGCCATCGCGGCCATTTATCTCCTCTCGCCGCAAATCCCAATGCTGTTCATGGGTGAAGAATGGGGTGCAACCCAACCCTTTCCTTTCTTCTGCGATTTCGACGAAGAGCTGAACACAAAAGTGAAGCTTGGTCGGAAAGAGGAGCTAAAGTATCTGCCCGGGTTTCAAGTCGATGATGCCCTCGATCCGACGTCAGAAACCACCTTTCGCAGCGCGAAGTTGCATTGGGAGGGAACAGAGACAAACGAAGCGCTCATCGAATATTATCGAAGACTGATAAGGATCCGATATCAAATGATTGTGCCGCTCCTAACCCAGGCGCGCTGTTGCAGGGCCACAAACGACAAACACAGCCCGCTGATACGAGTTCATTGGCAATTGGCGCGAGCAACCCTTCATCTGATGGCCAATTTGTCGAACGAGACCGTCATTTCGGCTGTGCCTATCGTTGGGCAGACGTTGTTTGCGTCGGACGGCGTCACAAGCGACTCCGTCGGGCCGTGGTCCGTCGCCTGGAGCCTCTCACCAGCGATTTCGCGGACGGAACGACCGTTGTTGCCTTGCTAGCTGGCGAGACATGCCTTGGTAATAGCAACCGTATTTCCGCACTCCCGAGCCCAAACCTTTAGGATCGCTCATTTCCAGTCATCGCTTCCTGCCGGTCAACGAAAAACATCACGGTTGAAAGTGGCGCAAGATCGAGCAGAAGGGACTGGCTGCGCCCGTGCGCCGGGAAATCGTCGGCAACGGGATCGCCAGGTTCGATACCTCCTCCACCGTAAATTGATGCATCGGTGTTGAGTATCTGCCGCCACCGACCTTGGAAGGGAACGCCTATCCTATATCCCCTGCGGAACATTGGCGTGAAATTTGAGACAACGAGCGCGACCGACCGCCGCCCGACATCGAAGCGGAGCATGGCCAAAACGGACTTTTCGGCATCATCTGCAACCGCCCACTCAAAGCCATCCGATGCGGTATCGCCGTGTTGTAGGCAGGGAAAATGCCGATAGATCCGGTTCAAGTCGCGCACTAGGCGTTGAAGGCCAGCATGAGAGGGATCGTCCAGCAGGTTCCAATCGACAGAACCATCATGGCTCCATTCCGACAATTGACCGATCTCACTACCCATGAAGAGAAGCTTCCTACCCGGGTGGCCCCACATGAAACCCAAAAGCGCACGAAGATTGGCCAACTTCTGCCATTCGTCACCGGGCATTTTGCCGAGCAAAGACCCCTTTCCGTGGACCACTTCGTCATGCGAGAGCGGCAGGATGAAGTGCTCGCTATAGGCGTAGATCATGCCAAAGGTCATCGACCCGTGGTGATATTTTCGATAAACCGGGTCATCGGACATGTAGTGGAGCGTGTCATGCATCCATCCCATGTTCCACTTCATGTCGAAGCCGAGTCCGCCGTCCGCAGCCGATTTGGTGATGTTCGGAAATGCCGTCGATTCCTCGGCAATCATCAGCGCATGTGGATAGCACTCGTGAACGATGCTGTTCAGGTGCTTGAAAAACTCGATGGCTTCCAAGTTTTCGCGACCGCCGTGACTGTTCGGGATCCATTCGCCTTCGGGGCGGCTGTAGTCGCGATAGAGCATGGAGGCGACGGCGTCGACGCGCAATCCGTCTATATGATAGCGGCTGAGCCATTCGAGGGCGCTCGCAATCAGGAAGCCTTTGACCTCGTTGCGGCCGAGGTTGTAGATCATCGTGTTCCAGTCACGGTGAAAGCCCTCTCGCGGATCTTCATGCTCATAAAGCGCGGTACCATCAAAACGCGCCAATCCCCAGACGTCTGTCGGAAAATGCGCCGGCACCCAATCCAGAATGACGCCAATCCCTTGTTCGTGGCAGCGATCGATGAAATAGGCGAAATCTTCAGGCGTGCCGTGGCGCCCGGTCGGCGCAAAGAGACCAAGCGGCTGATAACCCCAGGATCCTCCGAAAGGATGTTCCATGATTGGCAGCAGCTCGATATGGGTGAAACCCATTTCTTCGACATAGGGCACGAGCCGCTGCGAGAGCTCGGCCCAATCCAGCGCGCGGCCGCCATCTTTCATGTCGCGTAGCCAAGAGCCAGCATGAACCTCATAGATCGAAAGCGGCTTGCCAAAATGATCAGTGCTTCGGCGATTGTCCATCCAGGCATCGTCGTTCCAGAGGAAGGGTGCTGACGAGGCGACCACTGACGCCGTCGATGGCGCCGGCTCGGCCGCCCGCGCGACGGGATCAGCCTTCTGGGGAAGCCGGTTGCCGAAACGATCGAGGATCTCGAACTTGTAGCGTTCGCCGACCGTGACATGCGGAATGAATATCTCCCAGACGCCTGCCTGCGGCCGGAGCCTCATCGGATGACGACGCCCATCCCAGGCGTTGAAGTCGCCAACGACAGATACGCGCCTCGCATTCGGCGCCCAAACTGCAAAGCGGACGCCTGCAACGCCGTCAACTGTCATGGAATTGGCGCCGAGCGCCTGCGTCAAGTTGTAATGCGTACCTTCTGAGATTAGATGAAGATCGAGATCGCCGAGCAGCGGTGCGAACCTGTATGGATCAGCCGTCACCTGAACTGCCTCTTGCCAGTGAATTCTCAGGCTATAAGCATTGTGTTCCAGAAGCGATGCGCCGAACAGGCCGGCCGGATGCACGAGTTCGGCCGGGGCCAGCGGCAAGCCAGTGTCCCGGTCGAGGATTTCAACGTGCAATGCGCCGGGAAAAAAAGCTCTGACGCTATAGCGACCGTCGGCACCTTGATGCATGCCAAGGATCGAAAATGGTTCGCCATGTCGACCCTCGACGAGGGCGTTCACAGCATCCGCATCCACACCGTAGAGAATGTCCGCGGCCTCTGTCATGAGCGGCTCCCCGAAAGACGTGCGAGAATGCTGGCAAATCCGCTTAGCGGGATTGGCAGCCACTTCGGACGGTTTCTCGCCTCGTAGGCGATCTCATAGGCGGCCTTCTCCAAAAGAAAGACATCGATGGTCCGCCGCACTTTGGCGGGGCTCTTCGGCAAATCGGGCGAAGCAGCCAGTGCCTCCATATAGGACGTCAGAAAACTTCGCTCAGCCTGTTCAGCGAAGCGCCGGATCACCTGCCTTCGGCGAGTGTCATAATGATCGGAAATCGCGTCGTTTTCGAGCATGGCGGTTGCCGATAGGTAGTCAAGCGATCGCAGCAATCCGGCAGCGTCTCGCAACGGGCTCGTCTTTGCGCGGCGCTCGGCGAGATTGCGAGTCGGTTCGCCTTCAAAATCGATGATGACAGCGTCTCCTTCCGTCACCAGGATCTGACCGAGATGGAAATCGCCATGTGTGCGCGTCAACAAAGTGCCCATCACCTCGTCGGCCAGCGCGCCGGCAAACTTGATGATCCTGTCGCGGTCGGAAAGCAGCATCGATACGCGATCTGCGATCTCGGGCTCGACAATATCTCCAAGGTCGGTCAACTTGGAAAAAGCATAGGCGATCTCGCCTGTCACGGCCTCGCCAATGACAACGATATCGCGCTGCTTTGCTCGGAGTGGAGCAAAGGCTTCGTTTTCGGTCGGCTGTGCCAGCAAGACATGCAGTTCTCCGAGGCGCTCGCCTACCATGGCGATAAAATGCAAAAGTGGGCGCAATTGATCGTCGACGGCTTCGACCGCAGCTTCGGTCATGACGATTTCATCGGCCACACGGCGCAGATTGGACAGCATCCAATTCCATGCGTCACCCTGGTTGCGGATTGCCCCTTGCACGATGATGAGCGTCGATCGGCGCCCCTCGCCGTCTGTACGGGATACCTCGCCGAGAAGCGGCGCAGTATGCTCATAGCCAAGCTCCGTCAAGTATCGTGTCATCTCGACTTCCGGATGGACGCCGACGAAGACGTGGCGGATCAACTTGATCATCGCCAAATCGCCGACGAGCAGCGAACTGTTGGATTGCTCGGCCGACAGCCAACGGATCGGCATATCCTCTGTCAGCGCCAGGCAATCGAGCCGATCGGTGCCGATGAACTCGATTGTGCCGGTGCGTCCGCTGACCGTCGAGCGATCACACAGACCTCGGAGGATGCCGCGTGCCATGGTCTCGACGGCGAATCCGTCGGTTAAGAATCCGACCCGCCTGCCCTGCCGGATGCGCGCCAGGGAAAGTTGCTGGCCAAGTATATTGGTCGCCGTGTCGTCCCATTCGGCGGCGAGCGGCAGCTGGTAGCTTTCCACATGATCTGACAGCACAGCCTCGATCTCTCCGAGCACGATGCCATCTGCAAACGGTATTGGTGTCGCGGAAACAAGCCGCGCCTCCAACAGGGCCTGATCCTTGGCGCCGAACCAGCGTCGCTTCGATAGATAGGCCGGCAGGATGTCCCTGCTCAGCGCCGCGGCGTGTTGTGGTAATTCGGCAAGCTCGGTCAGGCTGCGCCTGATAACGACCGTCACGAAATCGATAAGCTGCTCTGGTGGCGCCGTGCGCCAGGCCGGTCCGTCGGCCTCGGCATTGAGCTGAAACCAGAAGAAGCCATAGGGAGGCAGGGTAAGCAAGTAAGTAAGCTGTCCGATCGGCGGGAACGGCGACATGCCCGTCAACTCGACCGGAACACGCCCTTCGAATTGTCGCAGGTCGAGTTCTACAGCCTGAGGAACGCGCGACAGGTTTGCAACGCACAAGATCACCTCTTCCCCATATTCCCGCAGATAGGCCAGAATCCGCCGGTTGCTGGGCGTTAGGAAATGCAATGAACCTCTGCCGAAGGCGCTATGGCGACCGCGCAATGCCAGCATCCGCCGTGTCCAGTTCAACAAAGAATGCGCGTCCGACACCTGCGCCTCGACGTTCAATGCCTCATAGCCATAGAGCGGGTCGGCGACAGGCGGCAACACGAGGCGCGCCGGATCTGCCCGCGAGAAGCCGCCATTTCGGTCCGGCGACCATTGCATCGGGGTGCGCACCCCGTCGCGGTCGCCGAGATAAATGTTGTCGCCCATGCCTATCTCGTCGCCATAATAGACGACGGGCGTTCCGGGCATTGAAAGCAACAGCGCGTTCATGAGCTCAATGCGGCGGCGGTCGCGCTCCATGAGCGGCGCCAGTCGGCGACGGATGCCGAGGTTGATGCGGGCGCGTTTATCGGAAGCATAGGTCTCCCACAGATAGTCGCGCTCAGCGTCCGTCACCATTTCGAGCGTCAGCTCATCGTGATTTCGAAGAAAGATCGCCCATTGGCAGGTTTCGGGTATTTCCGGCGTTTGGCGCATGATGTCGGTGATCGGGAAGCGGTCTTCCTTGGCAATTGCCATGTACATGCGCGGCATCAGCGGAAAATGAAACGCCATGTGGCATTCGTCGCCGTCACCGAAATATTCGCGCGTATCTTCGGGCCACTGGTTTGCCTCTGCAAGGAGCATCACGCCGGGGTGTGTCGCATCGAGCGACGCACGGATCTCTTTCAGGATCACATGGGTTTCCGGAAGATTTTCGTTGTTGGTGCCCTCACGTTCAACAAGATAAGGGATCGCGTCGAGCCGAAAGCCGTCGATGCCGGTTTCAAGCCAGAAGCGCATGACATCGATAAGCTCCTTCATCACCAGAGGGTTGTCGAAATTGAGATCCGGTTGGTGCGAATAAAAGCGGTGCCAATAGTAGGCTCCGGCGACGGGATCGAAGGTCCAGTTCGACTTTTCAGTGTCCAGAAAGATGATGCGTGTCTCTGGAAATTTCTGGTCATTGTCCGACCAGAGGTAAAAATCCCGCTCCTGGCTTCCAGCGGGCGATTGCCGAGAACGTTGGAACCAGGGGTGTTGGTCGGACGTGTGATTGATGACGAGCTCGATAATCACGCGAATGTTGCGCTGATGCGCGGCCACGACGAACTTTCGGAAATCATCGAGCGTCCCGTAATCCGGACTGACATTGCGATAGTCGGCGATGTCGTAGCCGTCATCGCGTCGGGGCGACGGAAAGAAAGGTAGAAGCCAAATGGCATTGACGCCAAGCGCGGCAATGTGGTCGAGCTTCAGGTGCAAACCTTCGAAATCGCCAATACCGTCGCCGTTAGCGTCGTAAAAGGACTTGATGTGCAGCTGGTAGATGATGGCGTCCTTGTACCAGAGCAAATCCTTAGCGTTTGCGCTGGTGTCGTCCATAGTGGCGGTGTCCATCTCAGACCTCCCCTGTCCTGACGCGCCAGATGGCGAAGGGCAAATGCGCCGGGTCCAGCCTGATCGTTTGCCATTTTCCCGTTCGACTAAACCTTTGGCCGGTAACGAGATCCTCGAAGGCAAGCGTTCCGTCATCAGCCATACGGAACCGCCAAAGCGGAAATTCCACATTGCTTTCTTCTGTCGCGTGCGGATTGAGCGTCACGGCCACGAGCAGAACATTGTGGCGCCCGACGCTAGCTTTTTCGTAGAACATGACGTTTGGGTTTGATGAGGGCAGTAGTGTCAAACCGAGATGGGATTGAAGCGCCGAATTATCCTTGCGGATTCGATTAAGCATCGAGATCTCCGCTTTGATGTTGCCCGGGCGGTCGTAATCCCACGCGCGGATTTCGTATTTCTCGCTGTCGGCGTATTCCTTGCGCTTGGCATCGGGTCGACCCTCGCAAAGTTCGAAACCGTTATAAACCCCCCACAAGCCCGACAATGTCGAAGCCAGAGCGGCCCTGATGAGATAGGCGGGGCGGGGCGCGTTCTGCAGGAAGTCGGGATTGATATCGTGGGTGTTGACGAAGAAATGTGGGCGAAAGAACTCTTTGATTTCGCTCTCAGTTAGGTCGACCAGATATTGCTCCAGCTCTGCCCTGGTGTTGCGCCAGGTGAAGTAGGTGTAGGACTGAGAAAAGCCGATCTTTGCCAGTCGGTACATCACCTTCGGCCTTGTGAACGCTTCTGAAAGGAAAACGACCTCCGGATGACGCGCGCGGATATCGCCAATCATCCATTCCCAGAACGGAAATGGCTTGGTATGTGGGTTATCGACGCGAAACAGCTTTATGCCTTCGTCGATCCACATTTCGACGATGTCACGCAACTCGGCCCACAGCGCCGGCACTGCGTCCTTCGTATAGAAATCGACATTGACAATATCTTCGTATTTCTTCGGCGGATTTTCCGCATAACGGATCGTCCCATCCGGTCTCCAGTCGAACCAACCCGGATGGTTCTTCAGCCACGGGTGGTCTGGGGAGGCTTGAATTGCCAAGTCGAGCGCGATCTCCAACCCAAACCGCTTAGCTTCCGTCACCAGACGTTCGAAATCATCGAATTCGCCGAGAAGCGGGTGAATGGCTTCATGCCCACCGGTTTCGGAGCCGATCGCATAGGGACTACCCGGGTCGGTCGGAGCAGCCACGATAGAATTGTTGCGGCCCTTGCGGTTGGTGCGTCCGATTGGATGGATGGGCGGGAAATAGAGTACGTCGAAGCCCATGTCCCGGATTGCGGGCAGGCGTGCGATGACGTCGTCGAAGTTACCGTGCCGATTAGGGTCGCCGCTTTGTGAGCGAGGAAAGATCTGATACCAGCTGGCAAAAGCAGCCTCGCGCCGCTCGGATTCGACGCCATAGCTGCGCGAGCGAGAGGCAAAGGGACGACGGTCAGCAAGTGCCATGAGCTCACTGGTGCGCGTGGCAAGCAACATCTCGAGCTTGCCGGATGCATCGCGCTTCTCGAACCCAGCAAGAAGTGCGGCAAGCTCTGCCCTGTCTGCAGCCGTCATTGTTTTAGCCGGATCAGCTGAGGCATCGCGGATCAATTCTTCGCCCTCGATCAGTTCCAGGCGCAGATCGAGCCGCGCTTCACTCTTCTTCAGAAGCTCGTAGCGGAAGATGGCGAAAGGATTCTTCCAAGCTTCGATCCGGAATTCGAAGCGACCGATGCGATCGAGGAAGAAGGATCCTTGCCACCGATCGTTTTCGGAAAGGGCCATCCTCGATTGGCGCCAATCCAATTCATCGCACGCGCGGCAAAGCAGGGCGGCCGACAGGAGGTCATGGCCGTCTGCGAAGATGTCCGCCTCGACCTCTACCGTGTCCCCGATGATGCGCTTGATCGGAAAGCGGCCGCCATCGACCTGTGGCGTGATATTTTCGATGGCAATGCGTGGTGACGCGGTCGCTTCGGCAAGGGACAGCTCTCCTTCGCCTACCGCGACGACAGGGTGGGCCTCGGCTGCGAGGACAGTTACGTCGCCCGGGGCAATCCTGTGGTCGGCGAGGGCCGCTTCGACGGGCAAGAAAGGCAACGCCAAGCGATGAACGATGTCACCAGGCAGCATCGCGGCGTGGCGCAAATCCCTGTTGACAATGATCAACCGCGCGCTCTCGGCGGCCCGGAGATCGGGCCGATCTGCCTGTAGGATCGCCGTCACATGGTTCGATGTTTCGAATCGAAGGCAAAATCTTGTTTCTGTGTCGACGCCATCTCGTTGACTGGCATTGAGGTTGCGCAGGTCTGCCGAGATATCGAAGCTGCCCTGCGCTTTCAGGACGCGCAGACCTTCTCCACGACCGAATGTGGGATCGAGCGGCAGGACGGCGCCGAATTCGAAGCCCATCGGCACAAGAAGCCCGTCGCCAAGTTCGGCCGCCAGATGCAGGGCGCGAAGCGATTTGCGCTCGCGGATTTCCCTACCCTCGCTACCATGCGCCAACCGCTTTCCGAAGGGCGCTTCCGGAAAAGCGATTTGCGATCCGAAGGAAAGCTGGAGCCGATATTCCTCCAGGAACCAGCTTTCGCGCAGATCCCACCAGGCAAGTGAGGAGAAAGCGCCGTCGAAACCGCAGTCTTGCAGCGCCGATCGTAGCGCGAAGTCGGTTCCAGGCGTATAGGCAAAACACTTCGTTCCGGGCCTAACGGCTTTCGCGCTCGCGATCAGCCGTCGCCAGCCGTCGGCGGGCAAGCTGTCGAGACCGAGCATCCGATAGCCTGCTATACCGCAGATCGCAAAGCGCTCCAGCCGCGCTTCCCACTCCTCGATCACCTCGTTCAGTGATGGCGCTTGGCACCGAACTTCGGACATGGCTGGAGATGTCGGCGACCATCTTGGGTCGAGGGGCGCGGAGACTTTGGCCGCCTCGGTATCGCGCGACTTTATTGCAAGATCGAGCATAAGTTCGACGCCTCGCGCTCGCGCGTCTTGCGCCAGCGCTGAAAGACCTTCCGCTGCATCTTCTTCAAGCTTGAGCGCCGGATCCAGGCGCCCATAGTTGCCAGTGGAAAAAAGACCCGCGCCGGCCGCTTTGAGAAAGGGTGGGGCCGAAAGTACGATGTCGAAACCGAGCGCGCTTGCGTGATCAAATGCTTCGCTCCATCGGTCTCGACCCGACAAGAGCAGCGGGTTAACGTAGTAGATCCGTGGACGCCTAAACGCGGTGGTTAACTGTGATGAGAACGTCATCAAACTAAACTCCACCCCTGACGCGGAAATGGCTTTTGGTCGTGTCGGCAATCACCGAGACTAACCTTCGAACGCCTCACTTGTTCCTTCCATGATTTCCCCGCAGCTTGACATGACTGGAAAGCGAAGGTGCCTCGTTGCGGCCAGAATCCCATCTGTTTGAACCATTGAAATGTGCAGGGCGAGGATTTAAATTCGGTCCTGTTTGGGAGTATCTGCCTTCGCGGAGGTGGTCGCAGTGATCGTGAGGTATGCTCACCGGCGGGAGATACCGCTGGATTCTGAGGCGCTTGGCGTGTGCCAACGCGCATTCGATGCCAGTTTGATCAAGCTGGAAATCACACGTGAACACCAAGAAGCCGAAACTATCGCCGCCTTGATCATCAAATTGTACCAACAGGGAATTCGCGACGAGGAAAAGCTCTTCCAGCTTGCCGTGACGGCAAGCGATACCCTGAAAGATTGATCTCAACCAAGCTCAATTTCGGTTCTTGCGGATCCTCGCCGTAGACTAAGTCGCCTCCCGAAATCGGAATAACCCCAACGAGCGGCGCCTCCCGTTTGAGCTGGCTCCCCCGTGGAATGGCATCATCCGCGCCAAGAGCTCGCGCGCGGCGAACGGCTGTTTCTCGCCTAACACGATCCCTGCCCTCGCGCTCTTGGAGTACGCCCTCTTTCAACGGCACCTTGGCTGTGTCGGGATATGGGTTCCAACCGGCAGTCCTTGGACCCCAAGCATAAGAGGCGAAGGTGGGACCATGTCCAGTTTGTCGCGTCACGGTCACAGTACCGCGTTAGCAAGAGGAGCCCCTCTCTCGCCGGAGCCCCCCGCCATGACAACACCGGACAGCGACAAGAACTTTGATATCAGCCGCCGCAGACTCCTTGCCGCCGCCGGAATTGGCACCGGTGTGCTGTTGACAGCGTCGTTTGCCGGCGCCGAAGAGAATGCGCTGGCTCCGACCGCCACTGGTGTAACGAATCCCGTCGAAACGCCCCCGGTCGCAGGGCTCCATCTTCAATTCGGCGCCGATGCCTCCGCCGAGATGGTGGTCTCTTGGCATACGCTACAGCCGGTGAAGCAGCCGCGCGTATTGATCGGCCGGCCCGATGGCAAGCTGGAGCAGACAGTCGCCGCGCACGAAGCGAGCTATGTTGACGCCAAATCCAACCAGACCGTCTATGCCTATCATGCCAAAATCGACGGGCTCGACGCCGATTCCCCCTATCTCTACGCTGCGCTGCACGACGGCGCCGAGCCGCAATTCGGCACCTTCCGCACCTCACCGCGTGGTCGCCAACCACTCACGTTCACCAGCTTCGGTGACCAGGGCACACCGACACTCGGCAAGGTCTTCCACCCGCCGGCCGGCGTCACGCTGCAAGGTGTTACCTATATCAACGACAATCTCGGTTCGCCCGCGGCGGGCGATACCACGCTCGGCGTCGAGCGCCTGCGCCCTCTCTTTCACCTGTTCAACGGGGACCTGTGCTACGCCAACCTCGCCCAGGACCGCGTACGAACCTGGTGGGATTTCTGGAACAACAATAGCCGCAGCGCCCGCAACCGCCCGTGGATGCCTTCGCCCGGTAACCACGAGAACGAACTCGGCAACGGACCGATCGGCTACAAGGCTTACCAGACATATTTTTCCCTGCCGCAGGCCGATGGCCAGACCGAGGTGACGCATGGCCTTTGGTACAGCTTCACCGCCGGCTCGGTGCGGGTGATTGCCATCGCCAATGACGATGTCTGCTACCAAGATGGTGGCGATTCCTACGTGCGCGGCTATTCCGGCGGCGCGCAGAAAGCATGGCTCGACAAAGAGCTCGCCGCAGCCCGCAACGACAAGGGCATCGACTGGCTGGTGGTTTGCATGCACCAGGTCGCCATTTCCACCGCCGACAAGTTCAACGGCGCCGATCTCGGTATCCGCGAGGAATGGCTGCCGCTGTTCGACAAGTATGGTGTCGACCTGGTGGTCTGCGGCCACGAGCACCATTACGAGCGCTCTCATCCCATCCGTGGCCAGCAGAACAATAAGACGCTGACACCGATCCCGGTCGGTACCGCCACCGACGTGATCGACACGACCAAGGGAACGGTGCACATGGTGATCGGCGGCGGCGGCACATCCGTGCCCTCCAACGAGCTCTTCTTCAATCCGCCCTGCTGCCGCGTGATCATGGGCGTGGGCGACAAGAACCCGACCACCGGCAAGCGCCCGCCGATCTACGTGGCTGAGGATGCGACCTGGTCGGCCGTGCGCAACGCCGCCCACTCTTATGGCTTCGCCGCCTTCGACGTCGACCCGGGCGCCCATCAAGGCGATCTCACTACCATGAAGGTGACCTATTACGACGTGGTGGGCCAGGATGGCCAACTCGCTCCCTTCGAGAGCTTCACGCTGCGCCGTCCACGGCGCGACTAAAGCGAGCAGGAAGCGGAAACACGCTCGTCTCGGAAGCAAGAACATAGCATCCTGCGAGTGGACCGGAATGTTTTCGCCTACGCAGATCGCGCTGGACGCATTGATGCCAAGGCTCCGGCAGCGACGCCGCCGTAAAGCGCAAGCGCCATAGTAAGGCGACGCGGCAGGTGCTCAGCGGTCCGAAGACCGCCCCTGCCGAATCGGCAACCGATCTGTAGCTCGGTTCTGATTGTGGTCGCTGCGCAGCCAACCGGCGTCCACGCCGATAGAGGCTACGTGATGCTACGGGCTTCATCACACAAGAGATGCTAACCTCCAACCTCCGACACTTCTTGCCTGAGCGATGGTTGGAGGTCTTGCATGTTACTTGGTGCCCCTTGTTTTGCGGCTTCTGGCGTGTTGTCGGCCGCGGCAAACACTTCCTTGGCAACGAACACATCGGTTGCGCGCCGGCACGCTAGCATTCTGGCAATCCAACGCCATTCATTCGGGGTGAGTGCAGACTCAAGCTCGACGATAGGATGACCCATGAAAATAGCGGTTTTCAGCACTCATACCTACGACAAGGCTTTCCTGGACGAAGCAAATCAACGTGAACCGGCACCCTTCGAGCTGATTTACCAGGAAGCCAGTCTGTCTTTGCAGACGGCAGCCTTTGCGCAGGGCTGTGATGCCATATGCGTCTTCGTCAACGATGTTGTGAACGCATCTGTCCTTGAGACTTTGCAAAGGATCGGTGTGAAGGGCGTCTTTCTCCGCTGCGCAGGCTTTAACAATGTCGATATCGATGCGGCCCAAAAGCTTGGTCTCCTCGTCGCGCGCGTACCAGCCTACGCGCCGGAGGCCGTCGCGGAACACACGATAGCGCTGATCCTGACGCTCAACCGGCACACACATCGGGCCTATAACCGTGTCCGGGAAGGTAATTTCATGCTGAGTGGCCTGTTGGGCATGACCCTTCACGGAAAAACGGTTGGCATCATCGGCACGGGCAAGATTGGACTCGCTGTCGCGAAAATTTTGAACGGTTTTGGCTGCCGCCTTCTTGCGTTTGATCCAATGCCCTCCCCGGAATTTACGGCTATTGGCGAAATGGCGGACCTGGATAGCCTGCTAGCACGGTCTCATATCGTCACGCTCCATTGCCCGCTGTCTGAACACAATCGACACATGATCAACAGCAAGAAACTGGGTTTGATGAAACCACGCGCAATGCTAATCAATACGTCCCGCGGAGCTCTAATCGATACGCGTGCGGTCATTCTGGCCTTGAAATCCCGCCACTTGGGCGCGCTTGGTATCGATGTTTACGAAGAGGAAAGCGGGCTTTTCTTTCACGATCGCTCGTCCGATATCATCGATGACGATGTCTTTCAGCGGCTGATGACTTTTCCCAATGTTTTGGTGACGGGTCATCAGGGGTTTTTTACCACTGAGGCTCTGCGCGAGATTGCAGACGTCACGTTTCAAAACTTCAATTGCCTGGCCAACGGAACAAGCTGTCCCAATGCCGTTCTGAAAGCATAAAGCCTGCTTTTGACACTACAGTTGAAATCGACCGAACCAGGAAACGCCAATGTGGCAGCAGACATACGATCCGTTGGGAAACCTTCGTCTCTCCGCATTGGTCGCAGCGCTTCCGATCCTGTTCTTTCTGGTCGCGCTGACTCTATTGAAGCTCAAGGGTTTGACGGCTGCAATCGCTACGCTGGCGATATCCATCATCGTCTCTTCCGTTGTCTTTCACATGCCACTGGAAAAGATAGTTGGAGCTGCCGTCTTTGGCATCCTCAGCGGCTTGTGGCCGATCGGCTATATCGTGCTAATGGCGGTCTGGCTTTACCGGCTGGCGGTCAAAAGCGGCAAGTTCGACGTAATTCGGGGCAGCATCGCTGCGATCTCGGATGATCAACGCATTCAGGTCATTTTGATTGCCTTCTGCTTCGGGGCGTTCCTGGAGGGCGCTGCCGGATTCGGCGTACCGATTGCCATCTGCGCGGCCCTGCTCGTGGAGCTTGGCTTCAAGCCGATAAAGGCGGCCATGCTCTGCTTGCTGGCAAATGCCGCGAGCGGTGCATACGGCGCGATTGGCATACCCATACTGATCGGTGCGCAACAAGGTGGGGTCAATCTGGCACACTTGTCTGCCATGATGATCGCGATCGTCCAACTTTCCACGCTGTTCGTGCCGCTATTGCTCATTCTTGTCCTGGATGGTTATCGAGGCGTCAGGGAAACTTGGCCCGTACTATTCCTGATCGGCGTCCTGTTCAGCGGTCTCCAAACACTCACCTTGTATTTTGTCGGACCGGAACTGACTGACATCGTGGCACCACTGGGCTCCATGGGCGCGCTGGCATTGTTCATGCAGTTCTGGCAGCCAAAGCGGATATATCGAGAGGAAGAAGCTCTGCCGATATCAACGCAGCGGTGGTCGCTGACGGAGATCATTAAGGCTTGGTCGCCGTTTTATATTTTGACCGGTGTCATTTTGTTATGGAGCCTGCCGCAATTTAAAAGTCTCTTCGCGGCGGACGGTCTTCTCGCGGCCACCGTGCTGAAACTCGAAATCCCGTTCCTACATCTTCAGGTTCAGGAAATGCCTCCGATCGTGGACGCAGCTGAGGGGCTGCCAGCCGTTTGGAATGTAGCTCTGATCAGCGCATCTGGAACCGCAATTTTGATCGCCGTCATTCTTACCACCTTGCTCTCATCGAGATTGTCACCTTCTGAAGCGTTCAAGCAGCTCAAGTGGGTCATTCGTGACCTTTGGAGCCCGCTTGCCATGATTTCGCTCATCTTGGCCGTCGCGTATATTGCCAATTTCTCAGGAGCATCATCCAGCATCGGTCTGCGGCTAGCTCGAACCGGCAAAATCTTTCCGCTGATTGCGCCTGTGATCGGCTGGTTCGGCGTGTTCATTACCGGCTCCGCCGTTAACAGCAATATCCTTTTTGCCCATCTGCAATCGGTTACAGCATCTCAGATCGGGGCCAGCCAGGCGCTCCTGGTAGCCGCCAACACGAGCGGCGGCGTGATGGCAAAACTGATCTCGCCGCAGTCCATCGCCATCGCTGCGGCTGCGGTAGGTCAAGTTGGCCGAGAATCAGACATTATGCGGACGACTCTGCCCTATAGTTTTGGACTCCTTGCCTACGTCTGCCTTTGGACATTCATCTTGTCATTCTTGGTTAGGTGATAAGTATCTTCACTTGTGTCTCATTCTCCATGAGCGGCACACAAAGCCTATGAACAACGGCGTTTGTCGGCTGGGTGAGGCAATAGGGGGGATCAATTCCTTGATTCGCTTGACATCAGGATGGTGGCACTTCACGAAGTTTGATCCATAGGGTGCGGAATTCAGATAAAATTTTGTTCGTTGTCTTGCTCGTATCGGCTCCAATCTTCTCTCATGAGTTGAAGCCTCCGGCAAATCCGGTGCGGTTCAGTAAATCGCTTGGCTACAGTTTAAGACACGGAAACCCTGGGGCCGCTTATCAGGCTGCCCATTGCACGGCCTGCTACAAATGGAAAAGGGGTTGCCTTGGCACTTATATTACGCGCCCTCGCTTGTTGTGCGGATAGTATCGGCTGAGCCCGCCGCGAGCGGATATCATCGAGCTGCGGGACGTGGACGGCTTGGTTTTCACTGCGTTGTCACCTGTGGGCGCGGCTTATGCAGCGAATGGCGAACGCGCGATGGCTCGATAAGCTCGCTCAAATCGCCATCCCAGCTGCGGTGGGCTGTTTTGCCTGCTGCTTCGGTTGCGCCGGCGCCGGCTGTCCTGGCTGCTGCCGGAATGCCGGCTACACCTGCGCCGGTTGCGATTGTGCCGGCACAGGCTGAGGTGCCGTCTGTTGCGGCATGGGCTGTTGAGCTATCTGCTGTTGCACCATCCAGAAGTTATGCACCCGCAAGATCGTCGCCTTCGAGCCCCGTCTTGCGGCGTCCGGACAGAAACTTGCGCTAAGCTGCCATTGGGCACATAGTTGCCGCTTAACGGGCTCCACGCCGATGATCACACGGGACGAACCGAATATCAGCAACCTGCTTGGTGGCCCGACAGCATGGGGTCTTGCCACTCGTTTGGCTGTCAAACACCTCGAGCATGCCGGTATAGATCCGGCCCCCTTGCTCTTGCGGTCGAAGGTGCCGCGTATAGCGGTCGACAATGGGACGCGTATCAGTGTCAACGCGCAGATTCGGTTTTTGGAATTAGCCGGATACGCTTCGAATGATGGCTGGATTGGGCTCACCTTGGCAGGCGAGTGCGACTTGCGCGAAATGGGAATGCTCTACTATGTAGCGGCCTCTTCGCACCAGCTGGGTGACGCCCTTAGGCGCGTTGCAAGATACGGCCGGCTCGGCAACGAGGCGCTCGTCGTACATTTGAAAGAAACGTCGGCCCGCTCTATCGGTCTTTCCTACTCCGGTGTGCAGCGCCACCAAGACCGCCACCAGATCGAGCTCTTCGCTTTCGTTTTCCTCCGTTTGTGCCGAAGGATCGTTGGTCGAAATCTCACGCCGGCAAAAGTGACATTCGTTCACCACAGATCCGGCGATTTGGGCCAAATCTGGCGGAAGTTCGGTTGCGAAGTCGAGTTCGACACGAATGCGGACGAAATCATATTCGATCCCGGCGCCATGGAGCTTCCCTTGGCAGGGGACGATCCATTTCTGAACGAGTTGATCGTGAAGATGTGCGAAGAGGCAATCGCGGTACGTTCAACGAATGTCAGCCCATTTCGGATTGTCGTCGAGAACACCATTGCCCCACTCTTGCCGCACGCCGAAGCGACCACAAGGGTTGTTGCAAGGCAATTGGGTCTCAGCGAGCGGACCTTTGCCCGGAGGCTGGCTGCCGAAGGCCTGAGCTTCGGAGATATCCTTGACGCGCTGCGGCGCGATCTAGCCTTACGCTACCTCGACGAAGATCTTCAATCCTCCCAGATCGCTTGGCTGCTCGGTTTCCATCAGCCGAGCTCCTTCAGTCATGCCTGTCGTCGGTGGACGGGGAAGAGTCCGTCGGAGTGTCGGCGCGCTCGTACGTCCACAGCAGCTTAGTAGCGGACCAACGATCTCAATCTTGCTATGAAATTTTGCCGTGTGGCATCCGGCCGCAAGGGATTGGCGTCTAAGAGCAAGACCCAGGCCGCAAATATCCCCATCTAAAGACCAGTTCGACCGCTACCGCATAAGGCCAGCACGAAGCCTATGTGCATGCCGGATGATGGCCGATCAGAACCGCTCGGATCAGCTACACGGCGGCCGCGTAACGGCCGATGGCAATCCGGCACTGGCAACCGCTTCTAGGGCAACACGCATGACCACGATCGAAACCAACAACTTCAAGCGCATGATTGCCGAGGCAATGGCACGAGGCGAGATCGCTACCGCGGAGCGCATCGAAATGGAGCGCAAGATCGTTAGCGCCATCGTCATGCACGCCATCGCCAATCACATGACGGTCAGCGTTTATGATGGCGAAGAATGGATGCTGGTCCGTTCCAAAAGCTATGGCGACATCTTTGCATCGCTGTTCATTACCGACGAGGACCGCCTGCTTTTGCGCAACGCGGACGGGGACAAGGTGGGCTGGTTCTGCCTGGTCTATGGCAAAGACGGATATAATGTGGTGTCCGACTACACTGCCAACCACGCCTGCGAGGCTATTTTCCAGAACGTCATCCGTCCATTGACTGACAAGCTTGGGATGAGGGCGTGATCATGGATCCAGCAACAATCATCGGGCTCATCATCGTGGCCCAAGCGCGGGTTCTGATGATGATGGAAACGAAATAGATGGCGAATGATGGGACCGCGTCCGTCGGCAATATAGGCAGCCCCCGTAACCTCTGGGCGAATTATCGCTATCAACTTTCGCGCAACTTCAGATAATAGTCATACCATACAACAGAGAGGCTCACATGAGGACTTTTCTTTCAGCTCTAGGCTTCGTCTTGCTCGGCTCATCGATTGCATTCGCCGGCCAAGTCGGTGGTTATTACCGCAGCAACGGTACCTATGTGGCGCCCTACTATCGTAGCAATCGCGACAGTTCCGTCACCAATAATTATTCCTATGAGGGAAATACCAATCCATACACGGGTAGCACTGGGACGAACGACTATAATCACGATTTGACGTCCCCGTTCTACAACGGCACGCCTTATTCCGACGGCCACTATGGCCACTCTGGCAGTCGCTATTAGATCTCGTAGCTTCCCTGCGGCCGGATGAAGGGTGTCGAAGAGGACAGTCTCGCCAATGACCCGGGTCGCGGCCGATAGTTCCGACATCGCTGGCAATCTCTGCGATGTAGTCGAAGAGGATGCCCTTAAGCAGGATAACAGCATCTTCGGCGCCACCGCCGAATAGCCGGCATCCGGGGCTCGACCGATCGCGGCAAAGAAGCCCTTCACGGTCGGGACGTTCTTCTCGGCGCTGGATCGGATCGCGCTCGATCCGATCGCGTGCGTCGAATCAATGCAGTTGGAGAAGTCTTGTTCATCAGTCGAACTTGATCAAATCCTTAAAGATCAGTCGACCCCAGCTGTTTTCGCGCGCGTGCACAAGCAGCCCACCCTCCGATAGCCCGCCAAGTTTGATCGGCGAGAAACCGAGATTTTCTGCAAGCGTACCAATCTCCGCTGCGGCGCCGTCATCGTCGCTTGCCAGGAACACGACTCTCCTGCCACCGTGTACTGCCGGGTCTTGGTCAAGGACGGCAGCAACCAAATGGTTGAAGCCTTTCACCAGCTTGGCTCCGGCGAACGCCTTCGCGACGACGGCAGAGGACGGGAGACCGTCCAACTCGTCAAGCGGGGCTAACGTGTTCATCGCGTCGACGATGATCTTCCCTTGCCAGGTGGGCAGCGCCTTGGCGACCTCGGGGTGCGACTCGAAACGGACGGCCAAAAAGATGATGTCCGCCTTGGCAGCTTCGGCCAGGGTTTTGGGAATGATCCCGGGTCCGATTGCGGCTGCACCGGATGCAAAGCTTGCAGGGTCGCGCGTAGTTGCAACAGAAACTTCGATGCCGTTGCGGGCAAACGCCTTGGCAAGAGCGTGGCCGATCTTGCCGAAGCCGATAATTGCGTAGCTCATATTGTCTCCTTCGATTTTTCAGCGCGGTCAGAGCTTGTAGCCACCGCTCGCTTCAATCGTCTGGCCGGTCACCCAGTGGCCCTCATCGGAGGCCAAGAAGGCCACGACGGCGGCGATTTCCGAAGGCTCGCCAAAGCGTCCCAGCGCGATTTCGGCCTCGACCGCCTTTAGGTGTTCGGGATTCTCTCGGATGGCGGCGTTCACGTCCGTTCGCGTGTAGCCCGGCGCTACGGCGTTCGCGGTAATTCCGCGTGGCCCCAGCTCGGACGCGAGCGCGTGGGTCAGGTTGTTGATGGCGGCTTTGGCCATTGAGTAGACGGGCGCGGCTGTCACGGGCTTCGTGGCAGCAGCGGAAGAGATGTTGATGATGCGTCCACCATCGGCGAGACGATCCAGAGCGGCCTGAACGATGAAGAAGGGCGCGCGGGCGTAGAGCGCGATCAGGGTGTCCCAACTGTCCGGCGTCGCGTCTTTGAAGCCAACCCAGCCGGAATTGCCAGCGTTGTTGACCAGAATGTCGAGGGCTTTGTTTCCGTTCCGCTTGGTGAACTCGTCGTCGAGTCTCTCGAACAAGGTCGGGACGGTCGCCGGGTCAACGAGGTCCGCCTGGATCGCGAACGCAGTGCCTCCAGCTTCCTCGATAGCCGCGACCGCCTCGTCTGCGCCAGATTTGCTGGCTTTGTAGGTCAGCGCGACCGTCGCGCCATCCTTTGCAAGACGTTCGGCGATAGCGCGGCCAATGCCCCGCGATGCCCCGGTAACGAGAGCCGTTTTTCCTTTAAGAGATTGTTCCATTTAATTTTGCTCCGCGGAATGTGCGCATTGCCGGATCACTGGAGTGACCGGCCGGGCGTGGTGCGTCAGATTTGCGCTAGGCCGCCGTCGACGGCGACCTCGCTGGCGGTCATGAAGCTGCTATCCTTCGACGCGAGAAAGGCAGCCACCGCCCCGATCTCCGCCGGATCGGCCATGCGCTGGAGCGGAGTCATAGCGCCGTAGGCCTTCTGCCCCTCCTCTCCGAGCGCTTCCTTCGCGAGTTCGGTCGCGGTCGGCCCGGGCGACAGAACGTTTACCCGGATGCCGGTGCCTTTCAGATCCTCAGCCCAAGTTCGCGCGAGGTTACGCACTGCCGCCTTGCTCGCGCTGTAGGCGCTGAATCCCGGGGCGCCGGTGGTGCCGGCACTCGATCCGGTCAGGATGATCGAACCGCCCTGGCCCATCAGCGGCAGCGCCTTTTGGACCGTGAAGATCGTACCCTTCACATTGGTGTCGAAGGTCTCGTCAACGTGCTCGGCGGTGATCTTGCCGAGTGCAAGCGGGCTTCCCGCCCCGGCATTGGCGAAGACGATGTCGAGGGTTCCGCGCTCGGCCTTCACCGCCGCGTAGAGTCGGTCGAGGTCGGCCAGAACGCAGACCGAGCCCTTCACCGCGCGGGCATTAGGCCCGAGGTCGGCTATAGCGGCATCGAGCGCCTCCTGCCGGCGACCAAAGATGAAGACGAAGGCACCCTCCTCGATGAAGCGCTTTGCAGCGGCGAGGCCGATGCCGGTAGCCCCACCTGTGATGATTGCAACTTTTCCCTCAAGCTTTCCCATGACTTTCCTTTCGTCGTGTCAGGCAGCGCCTCTGTTGCCATTTGCGACCGTGCACGGTATTTAGTGGATCACCGATCCAGTTATATGGATCACTGATCCGTTTATCAAGGTTACTTATGCGAGCCGACGCAAAAAAAAATCGCAGCCAAATTCTCACGGTCGCGCGTGACGTCGTCACCGAGCACGGTGCCGACGCGTCTATGCGCGATATTGCCCGCCGGGCCGGCGTCGGCTTGGCCACAATGCTTCGTCATTTCCCGACGCGAGAAGCCTTGTTCGAAGCGTTGCTCTGTACCAATCTGGACACACTGACGCAGAAGGCAGTCGAACTCGAAAGGTCGACTTCGGCTGACGAAGCACTTCTCTCCTGGTTTCGAGAATTGGTGGCATTTGCCCAAAACTATAGGGGCGTTGTCACCATGATGGCGGCTTCCCACACAAACCCGGACTCCGCTCTCTATGCTTCGTGTGCAGCGGTGCACTCAGCAGGCGCGCGACTACTGCTCCGCGCTCAGGGCCAGGGAACGGCGCGCGCCGACATGAATGGGGACGACCTGTTCGCCCTGATAACGGCTCTTGGCTGGGCGGTCGACCAACCCTCCTTCGCCCCACGGGCGGATCATCTCGTTCACCTCATTACGAGCGCCATCCTGACAAATCAGCCCGGCAACGATTTCAAAAAGGCAACTTCTTGAAACAGACCGGCGTCGGAGGGTTCGATGGTTGTCGTCGCGAGATGATCCGCTACCATACGCCCGTCAACGCGCGGTTTGCTGCTCGCCGATTTTTGATTTCCATGATTAAGCGCAATGCGATGCCAACCTCGAAGCAGCATGCTACGCTTCCGCTCCATGTAGCCCTTGTCCGGTTTGGCCCGATCCTGTCGTCTAGCCGGAGAACGGTCTCAAGCCGGCTGTCGGCATTTTCCGCGGCCTGCCGGAAGCACCCGCGACGAGGGGCCTAATTGCTGTTCGCAGACGCCCACAGGACAATCGTCTCGGCAGAGAGCTGTCGATCTACAGCACGGGAGGTTCCATCGATCGCGGTCTGTACCCGCGCGCACGCTTCCGACGCGTTAGCTGGAGAAAGAGATCGACCGCTTCCTTTTCACACGCGAAAAGATGGATTTTGCACTGGCCCCGCTGCCCGATCCGACCCCAGGTTCTGACCAAGCATGCGTCGCCGAACAGCGTCGCCGAAATCTCCATAGCATAGTAGCGAGCCATATTTTTCGTAACATCCGTTCGCTCGACATATAATCGATAGGGCTGAGAGATCATGCGTGCAGACTTCGGCATTTCCGCCGTTAGGTCCAACGAGACTTATGAATCGATCCGGCCGCACCGATTCATGTTCTTGATGAATGCTGCCAAGTTTTCGCGGCCGCCTGGACTGATGTCACGAGGGCCTGAACTTGTCGCATCGGTTGTTCGTCGCTATTGACCGCAGCTGTTCATAAGACAGCGGGCGGCTGCGGGGGTAAATTTCGACCGGCAGCCCGGGCATCCGCGGCATTCTCATCTCTACAAAGTGCTTGGGCACCCCGCGCTCATCGCAGGAATTTCTCTTCGATCTTCCGGATCTCGGCCATGCCCTGCAGTTCGAAGACGTCGTCAACGGAGACGAGATCACAATCAGCATTGACCGCGCTTCCGTCCCGCCTGATCCTCGCGAAGGTCGACCTCATGGCCGCGATGGAAGCGCGGATCGCGTGATTGCCGTAGATCACCATTGCGATGTTGCCGAGCTCCCGGATCCGGTACTCGGTCAGCTGCGGATAGGTAGTCGGCACAATCACGATCGGAGTATGCCCGCTCCACGCTTTGGCGAAGCCTTCGATCTCTTCTGGCACGGCCTGCTTGGAATGGACGAGAATCATGTCTGCGCCGGCAGCTTCATAGGCTGCGGCGCGTCTGAGCGCTTCGTTGAGACCGAAGCCCGCGATCAGGGCCTCAGTGCGCGCAACGACAAGAAAATCCGGATCCCGCCTTGCCGCCACCGCCGCCGCGATCTTTCCCCGAAATTCTTCGATTCCGGCCAGCTCCTGACGACCACCGCACGTGAGGCTACTCACTTTTGGAAAGATCTTGTCTTCGATAACGACGGCCGCCGCACCCGCTTGCTCGTAGCATTTGACCGCATGCACGACGTTGACCGCGTTGCCAAAGCCGGTGTCAATGTCGGCGACAACGGGCAGAGTGGTCGCAGCCACCATCGCCCGCACCATATCGAGATGCTGCGTCATCGACATCAAACTCATATCGGGAAGGCCGTGGAGCGCCGAAAGCTCGAAGCCGGAAGCCCAGACGCCATCGAATCCAGCCTCATCCACCAACAGTGCCGAAAGTGGGCTGTGGCCTGCCATTACGTGGGCGAGGCCCTTGGCTTCAATGGTGAGACGGAGGCGTTTACCGGGCGACACTGGCGGCTCCTAATAGTGATATGACTGCTCCCGCCAAGGCTGCGGTTGCGCAATTCTTCGCCTCGGCCGATGCCGTTTCCTCCGCCTGATCGCAAACATTGGCAAATGCCTCGATCACACAATGTTGGAAAATCCATCGCGTTCTGCGAAACCTATACATTCGATCGGGTCGGCGGCGGCAAAGCGCTAGAGGCGACGGCCGTGCGCTTCGTCGGTCGTTCTTTTGGGAGTTCGCCAGCTGGCATGCTTCGGCAGAGCCGCATCAACCAGCGGCAGAAAGCGCGGGCAAGTTCCGGATTGCCGCTGCGGTCGAGTGCATAGGCGCGGTAATGCATGCCGCTCGGCGCACGCGTGTTTGGAATAACCTTCAGGAAGCCGTCGCGCAAAGCCTGGGCGACAAGGATTTCCGGCGCGATCAGCAGGCATTTTCCGGTCATTGCCGCCGGCAAGGCAAGATAATGATGATCAACACGAGCGCCGGTGGCAACGTCGTTTACCGTCATATCCATAGCCCTCAGCCAGGTCGGCAATATGTCCGGCCTCGATGTGATCGAAAGGATCGGGATCGAACGAGCGCTCGCCAGGCTCTTGCCTTTCAGATGCATGGGCGACCCGACGCAGACGAGTTGCTCTTGGTATATGTCCCATTGATCGCTCGGCTCGATGACATGGAGATCGCGGGTCAGCAGAACGTCGAACCTATCAGATGCGCTCGGCATGGTCAGCGATGTCACGACATCGACCGTCGCTCCCCCCATCTCCCTTGAGAACTCGGGCAGATGCGGGATTAAGATGTGGGTCGCAAAGGTCGATAGCGAAGTCCGCACAACGAGGCGGTTGACCTCGGCACCGGTGTTGCGTCGCATGCGGCGCGCCGTGAAGCAGATCGTGTCCAGGGATTCCGTCACGGCACCGGCAAAAAGGCGGCCATAATCCGACAGATCGCTGGAGCGTCCGCGCCTTTCGAAAAGGCTGGCGCCGAGATAGGCCTCAAGGACTGCCAGGTGTCGGCTGATCGAGCTTTGCGTTGTTCCAAGGGCAGCGGCCGCACCGGTGACGCTCCTTTCACGTGCGATCGTCACGAAAGCACGCACCGCATTCAATGGCACATCCAGCTCTTCGTTGGCCACGAGAACCTCCCGTTCTGATGAAAATACTCTGCATCCATTCGTATACTATAGTATACATTCGCAGTTCGCGATAGTTGTCAATTCACTGTCGTTTTCCCGCCCTATCGCAGCCCTGTCGCGTGCTCCTCGGACCGGAGCAGCCGCCGGTTTGAAAACGGTGGGCAATGCTTCGCCGTTCGGACCCCCTCCGATGGCGCACGCGACGCCGACAGCGCGGCCGCACAGACAGAGGTAAACGGATGGCGAGCATCGACTTCACGCATATAGAAAAGAGCTTCGGCGAGATGGCGATCTTGCGCGATCTCTCCCTCTCGGTTGCCTCCGGTGAGTTTCTGACGATCCTTGGGCCGTCCGGCTGCGGGAAATCAACCCTATTGCGAATCCTCGCCGGTTTGGAGCGGCAGGATCGCGGAACAGTTGCCGTTGACGGCCGGATCGTCGATCACCTTCGACCCAAGCGCCGCGACGTCGCCATGGTTTTTCAGTCCTACGCGCTTTACCCGCATATGACGGTCGCCGCCAACATGGCGCTGCCGCTGACGATGCGGCGGCTCTCGGCCGCGCAGCGCTTCCCCCTCCTCGGAAGGCTCCTACCGAACACGCGCTCCATCGAGTCCGGCATCCGCCGTGACGTCGCTCATCTTGCCGATGCACTTTCGATCAGTCCCCTCCTCGATCGAAAGCCGGGTCAACTCTCGGGCGGCCAAAGGCAACGCGTGGCGCTTGGACGCGCCATGGTGCGGGAACCGGCCGTCTTCCTAATGGACGAGCCGCTCTCCAATCTCGATGCGAAGCTCAGGCTGCAGACGCGCGCCGAGATCAAGGAACTCCATCAGCGTCTTGGTGCGACCTTTGTTTATGTCACCCACGATCAGTCGGAAGCCATGACCATGTCCGACCGGGTCGCGGTGATGATGGAAGGCCAACTCCTGCAGGTCGCCTCTCCCAGCGAGATCTATGCCAATCCCGCCGACCGACGGGTCGCCGAATTCGTCGGCGCGCCGAAAATCAACCTCCTCAGTGCGACCGTCGGCGAAGACGGCAGGATCGAAATCGCCGGGACCCTGCTCTCGGTTCGCGCCAAGGGCAGCGCCGGTCGCACGATCACGCTTGGCATCCGTCCGGAAGCCATTGGCCTATCGGCGAAATCGGATCGCGACGTCATCAGCGGGTACGTGCGCCTCGTCGAGCACATGGGCTCCGACCTTTTCGTCCATGTCGACGTGCCGGGGGCGGTCGCACCGCTGATTGCACGGCTCGCGGCCAGCCATGCGCTCGATATCGTCCAGGGACAGCCGATTTCCCTTAAGATCGACACGGCCAGCCTTCTTCTCTTTGACGCCAACGGGCATCGCGTCAGCGTTGAACGAGTTGGTCCCACCGGCGTGGATGCGCGGTCGAAGGAGCGCGCGTAATGGCGAGCGATTTTCTGCTTTCCGCCGCACCGCTCGAGCGACCTTCGCCGGCCTGGAGCCGGGCTCTTCAGGCGATGGGCGATCGAGCCTTGGCTTTCGGTCTCGCCGCGCCGGCGCTCGTGCTTCTCATCCTCCTGTTCTTTCTGCCGGCTGTCGCCGTCTTCGTCATCGCCTTCACCGACTGGCAGTTCGGCGCACTGAGCTTGCACTTCGTCGGCCTGGCGAATTTCACTGAGGCTTTTTCCGATCCCGACTTCCGCACGTCACTGCTGAACACCATCGTCTATGTGTTGATCGTCTTGCCGGGCACAGTTCTTTCCGGCCTCACCCTCGCGCTCCTGATTGAAGGCGCGCGCAGGTTACGCAGCTTCTACCGCGCCATCCATTTTCTTCCTTTCATGGCGACGCTATCGGCAATGGCTGTCGTCTGGGAAGCGCTGCTCCATCCGACCATCGGGCTCGTCAATCAGACGCTCTCCGCGCTTGGCCTACCGACGGCGAACTGGCTTGCTAATCCGAAAACGGCGCTCACTGCGCTGGCCCTGATCGCGGTCTGGCAAAACCTCGGCTATGCGATGGTGCTGTTCATGGCCGGGTTGAAGGCAATCCCGAGAGATCTCTATGACGCCGCGGATGTCGACGGCGCCGATTGCTGGATCGATCGGTTGCGCACGGTGACCCTGCCGATGCTTGGACCGGTGACGATGTTCGTTATCATCGCCGTTGCGCTTCGAGCCTTCGAGGCCTTCGACACAGTCGAAGTCCTGACGAAGGGTGGCCCCGGTCACGCCTCGGATGTGCTTCTCTACACGCTCTACCGTGAAAGCTTCGAATATCTTCGGACCGGCCATGGCGCGGCGGTCGCAGTGATCTTCCTTTTGATCGTCATCACGCTGACGCTCCTCCAGGCTCGTTTCATGGACGCGAGGGTTCACTACCAATGAGAACGCACACCGCAATTGGCAGCGCTTTCGCATATCTGACCGCCCTTCTGAATAACGCTGTCCTGTTTGTCACGGGCAGCGTGATCATGGCACCGTTCGTCTGGATGCTCAGTCTGTCTGCGAAATCGCCCCAGGAAATCTTCGCGAGACGATCGACGCTCTGGCCGCAGGATCTTTCCGTCATCGACAACTACCGGGAGGCGCTGACCGCCACGCCGCTTGCCCGATACATGGCGAACGGCCTGATCGTCTGCTCGGCGATTTTGCTGCTGCAAATTATGATCTGTGCGCCTTGCGCCTATGCAGTGGCAAAGCTTCGCTTCCCTGGACGAGACCTCGCCTTCGGCGCCGTGCTGATCGCCCTTCTTCTGCCCCATCAGGTTCTTTCGCTGCCGCTCTTCGTCCTTGCCCACTCGCTCGGGATCCTCGACACCTATGTCGCGCTGATCTTCCCCTACCTGGTTTCACCCTTCGGGATTTTCCTGTTTCGCCAATTCTTCAAGTCCGTTCCTGACGACCTCGTTCACGCGGCCCGTCTCGACGGTCTCTCAGAATTCTCGATCGTCTGGCGCATCATGGTGCCCGTCGCCCTGCCCGCCGTCATCGCCTTCTCGATCTTTTCCGTCGTCTCCCACTGGAACGATCTGTTCTGGCCGCTGATCGCCGTCCGGGATCAGGCTCTCATGCCGCCATCCCTCGGTGTACTCGCCTTCAAGAACGAAGAGACAGGCAGCGCCTACGGCCCTCTAATGGCCGCATCGACCATCATCGTTGCACCGCTGCTTCTAGCCTTTCTTATCGCCCAGCGCTGGTTCGTCGAGGGCCTCGCCGCTGGCGCAATCAAATAGCAATGATCACAAAAGGAATTTTCAGATGTCCCTCACCCGTCGCCACTTTCTCGCCGGCGCAGCGCTTGCGGGCCCAGTCCTTGCATTTCGCGGGGCAGACGCGTCGCAAGAGAGACTGCGCCTCGTTGCCGACACGCCCGCCCTCTATCGCGATATCTTTGCGCTTGCTTTCAGCCGGTTGGCGAGTGTCGATCCAGGGCTTGGCGTCGACGTCAGCTGGACCCAGGACTACACGCAAACCTTGCAGCAGTCGCTGCGTGACAAGTTGATCGGACAAGCGCCAGACATCGCGCTCCACGCTCACAATAACATCGCGATGCTTGCCCGCCGGGGCGCGATCGCACCGCTCGACAGTCTGGCCGGCACATCCGATGCCGAAATGCGGTCGACAATCGGCGCGGTCGGCGGCCGACACTATGGTGTTCCGTTCAGCCTCTCCGTTCCGGTCGTGTATCTGAACTGCAACCTGATCGGTCGCCGCGAGAACTTGCCGACGACCTGGGACGAAATCCTGTCCTCGGCCGCAAGTGCAGACGCAGCAAGCGGCGGCGCCTTCTTCAACTATGCCACCGACGGTAGCTGGACGTTCATGGCGTTGATCGAAAGCCTTGGCGGCCGGATCCTTGATGCCGAGGGAACCGGGATCGCATTCGATAGCGCCGAAGGTCTGGAGGCCATGGAGATCCTGTCCAGCTTCGCCAAGGTGCGCAAGGGCGAGACTCTGACGGCCTCACAGGCACGCGAGGCTTTTGCCTCCGGAGCCCTTGGCATTCATATCGATACGACCAGTCGGCTGCGCTTCTTCGAGCAGCAGGCAAAGGGCAAGTTCGACCTTTCCGTCACGCCCTTCCCGCTCAAAAAGTCTCCTGCCGCACGCATACCCCCTTCGGGAGGATCACTCGCGATCATGGCAACCGATCACGATCGGCAGGCCAAAGCTTATGCCTTGCTCCGGTCGCTGCTGTCGGCCGAGGTCCAATCGCAGGTGCTTTCGAAAACCGGCTTCATTCCGGGTCTTGCGACCTTCGAAGGCGAAAAGAGCTTGGACGCCGAGCTTGCCGCATCATCGCATTTCAGTGCGATCGCACCAACGCTCGCGGTTCTCGGTCCCTGGGTCAGCTTTCCCGTTGACAATCCGGCTCGCGTCGATCGCGCAGTCCAGGACGCACTCAACGCACAGGCGGCGCTCCAGTCGACGCCCAGGCAAACGCTTGACCGGATCGTCGCAGCCGCCCGTCAAGGTTAGGCATGGACCTTGAACCAGACGCCGGTCCGGCTGGGCTCGGCTCAATTCAACGAGGATTGCCAATGCATGTTGAGAGCATGGATCGATCGAACCAGGCAGCGATCGACGTCAATAAGCTATGTCACGACAGACTCGCCAGGGTCCGGGCGGAGATGGAGGCAAGCGAATTTGACGCCCTCCTCCTCTTTGACCAGGTCAACATCCGTTATGCCACCGGCGCCCGCAACATGCAGATCTGGGCGATGCGAAACACGGTTCGCTATTGCCTCATCCCACGTGACGGACCCATCGTCCTCTTCGAGATCGGCGGAAGGCGCGAGCCTGCTGAGGGCCTCCCGTCAATCGGCGAAGTACGGCCGGCCAGGCCATGGTTCCACTATTATGCGGGCGAGCATGCTGACACCTATGCGCGCGATTTCGCTGATGAGATCGCGGCAACCATTGCGGCAACGCATCACAGCTCCGTAAAGGCGCTTCGGGTGGCTGTCGACCGATGCGATGCACGCGGAACCTCTGCGCTTCGAGCGGCCGGGCTTTACCTTGGTGATGCACAGCCATTGATGGAGCAGGCTCGGCGTATCAAGACGACCGAGGAGGTCGCAGCGATCCGCCAAGCGATCGCCGTCGCCGAACTTGGCATCGGGCGCATGCACGAGGCATTGCGGCCCGGGATGACTGAAAACGCGCTGTTCTCGCTCCTGCACCAGACCAACATCGAGCAAGGTGGCGAATATATCGAAACCCGGCTCTTAAGTTCCGGGCATCGAACGAACCCCTGGTACCAGGAGGCGAGTGGCAAGGTGATCGCGAAAGGCGAGATCGTCAGCTTCGACTGCGATCTGATCGGTCCGCTGGGTTACGGCGCCGACCTTTGCGGCGCCTTCGTCTGTGGCGTCGAGCGGGCAAGCCCCGCTCAACGGGACCTTTATCGGCGGGCCTATGATCAGATCGAACATAACACTGCCTTGCTTCAACCGGGCTCGTCCTTCCGTGAGATCCTCGAAAAGGCGCAACGACTGCCTGCCACCTATCATCAGTTCCATCGCGTGGCGCATGGAAACGGCATGAGCACCGGTGAATTTCCCGCAATCGGCGGCCGCCCCGGATTCCAGGAGGGACCGATCCACGACGGTGAAATTGAGGAAGGCATGGTTCTCTGTGTCGGCAGCTATGCCGGGCTTCATGCAGGCCATGAGGGTCTGAAGCTGGAACATCAGCTGGTCATTCGTGAAAACGGGCCCGAGCGTCTGTCGAAGTCTCTTTGGGATGGGGTGTTTATGGATCCCTGATCCGACTTTAGCGGCATCACCCAATTTCGAATGTCGTTGCCGCACGCAATTTTTGCAAGAGATAACCTTTTGGAAATAATATATTACTAATATATACGGGCACTGGTCGAGCCCTCCCATTTCGGCGCGTGCGTTTGTCGAGACTGTTCATTGCTAATAAAAGGGACGAATGGAACTGATTCCCAAGTCATCGCTCGTTGAACAACGCCGCGCGATTTTCGAGCGGGTCTCCAGCCGCTACGCATCGAACGGAATGATACTCGATGATCCGATCTATCTTCGTCTCATGGAGGCATGGATTGCGGGCGAGATCGAAATGGAAGAAGCCGCTGCGCACTGGAACAGCGTGCGCAGGAGCAGCATTGCCGAGCGTCGTGCATCGTTGCCCGATATCGATGACGCCGGTGACCGCATGTCATCTGATCTTCTCGCCATGATCGAAAGTGAGGTCAAAAAAGTCGGCAACGCCTTCTAGCTAGCGGCTTTTCCCGACCTTGGAACTGAAATACCATTTGCGAATCCCCCTTGATTTCTCAATCGATGATTGCATATCTTCGTTATTGGCTTAATGGGGTTAGGGCTGCCCCGCTCCAGCGATGATCGAAATGCCACTCCTCGGCATGCCGGCAGCAATCGTAAAACGCCGCCGGAGCCTCCCATGAGTTTCCATCAGTGAAGAGCACCGGAGCGCGAGATGCCAAAGTCGATAAGCCGATCGATCCCCGGTCTCATTGTCGCCGCGCTGGTGATTGGCGGGTACTACGCGTGGAACCACTATCAAGGGAGCGGTTTGCCTCCTGGAATTGCTTCAGGTAACGGGCGGATCGAGGCTACGTAAATCGATATTTCGACGAAGAGCGCCGGCCGGATCAAAGAGATCCATGTTAACGAGGGCGATTTCGTTCAAGCAGGCGACATCCTCGCTCAGATGGACACGACGCAACTGATGGCTGACCGCAGTCAGGCGCAGGCGACCTTGCAACAGGCCGTCAGGTGGTCGTGGTGAAGGGTTGGTTTTCGGTGTGCCGGTGTTTCGGGGAGTGGGGATCGACGTCGTGTGGCCGTAGTTGCTGGCGCTGCTGGCTATAGGGACTCTTGTTCGCGTTCTCCCTGCGACGCTTCCGTCAGTTTCTTCGCTAGTGCTCTCAAGGCTCTTTGTCGAAGTCTAGTCCCTATAGTCATGCTGTTGCTTACGAAGAGTCCGATGTCGATAAATTCGGTCAATACCCGCTGCGCCGACCGTAGACCGCGGTCGTGACGAAAGACATCTGCACCATACCGTTGGTGTCGACGTGATTGCGGTAGAGCCCCTGGATCCGGTCAAGAAAGACGTCGCGACCTATACTCGCCATCACGGACTGGTTGATGCTGGACGATTGAACCAGCGCCATCAATCGTTCGTGGTCAAGATCGTCGTCGAAGGGCCAAAGGCCGTAAGAGACGTCGGCAAATTGAGGCAGCCCCTTTAGATCGCCGATCGGATCCAGGTCGATATATCCTCCGAAACCGTCGGAATTCCGGCCGCGCCTATAGGCGGGAACTTCTGCCTCCTGGTAGGCGAGGTATTCACTGTGAAACCGCGATCCCCACGGGCGCGGTAGATTGTCGATGATCATCAAAATTCCATCGGGTCGAAGAATTCGGGCAGCCTCCGCGTAGAACGCGTCCCGATCAAAACGATGGAGGGCGCTAGCGGCAGCAACGACGGCTGCACATCCATCAGCAAACGGTATGGCTGACGATTGCCCGTCCAAATAGCGCGTACCGCCGGCGCCGGTGGCGCTGGCAATCTCGCGCATCGCGGAATTGGGCTCAAGCCCGACCGTATCCGCATGGGGATAGCGGTGCGCGAGCTGCCGCGTGAAAATGCCGGTACCTGCTCCGACATCGATGATCAGCTGAGGCTCATCCGCGGCGGATAACACCGCCTCCAGCTCGTCAAGTGCCTCCTCGCGGTAATCCGGTCGAGCCTGGTAGGTAGGCGCAAGTGTGTCGAAAGCGGCCCAACGCCGGTCTTGAGGGATATCTGCAGATGTCATCGTTCAGTCCTTTATCTGGATCGGCGACAGATCAGTCCTTTGCGAGCGGCGCCAGCGTTTCGAGTGCTTGGCGGAGGTCGTTCTCGTCGGGTGTTTCGCAAAAGGAGATGCGCAGGCCGTTCATTGCAAGGGTTCGCTCGGGCCGGGCCGCGAATTGAACGCCTGGACGGACCAAAACGCCGGATTCAAGGGCTCGCACAGCGATCGCCGCCGCGTCACCCTTTGTCGGCAGCCAGATGTGAAGGCCCAGCGCACCAGTCGCGATCGCCGGACGACCCAAAACGTCAGCAACGATTTGCCTTCTCGCAGAGGCCTTTGCCCGGATCGCCCGTGTCGCCTCGCCGGCAGTGCCGCTACCGATCAGGGCTAGCGCCAGCTCGGCCTGCAAAGCTGCAACGAACCACATCGACATCCTCCCAAACCTTGCCATCAGCACTTCGACGTCGGCACTTCTCGGCGCCAGGAGATAGGCGACCCGCATGCCCATGACGACGGTCTTTGCCAGCCCCATGACATACCAGGTCCGGTCGGGCGCAAGGGTCGCGATCGGGGGTGGACCGTGTTCGACCATGAGGGCCTGGGCATCGTCCTCGATGATGAGCACGTCATGCCTCTCGGCGATCGCACAAATCTCAAGCCGCCGTTCCAACGGCATGACCGTGGCGGTCGGGTTCTGCAGCATCGGTATCGTATAGAGGACTTTCCTGGTTTTGATCCGTCGGCACATGTCCTCAAACGCATTCGGCTCCAGACCCCAGGAATCCATCGGAATACCCTGGATCTCGAAACCAAACATCCCAGAAAGTGCCTGCATGTTCGGGTAGGACATTTCTTCGGTCAGCAACGTTCCTTCCCGCCCGACCAGGAAGTTGAGAAGCAGGAAAAGGACGTTGAGCGTGCCGTTGGTAACGACCATCCGATCAATATCGGGAAGGAAGCCGAGCCGCTGCGAAATCCATTGCGCTCCGCAGAGCCGATCTGCTTCCGTTCCCTGTGGGCGATTTTTCCGAAGAAGGCCGCCGGCCTCTGGTAAGCTCATGCGCTCTTGCAGGCATTCTGCGAGGGCGGATTCAAGTTGTTCAACGACTGGCGGAACCGCACGGGATAAATCGACGATGGCGTTGCGCATGGGCGTATCCTTCAGCGAGTTGTCCGATGTAACCACATGGCCTCTGCCAACAAGGCAATCGACAGGACGATGCAGAGAGCAGTGATGGCGATGTAGGCCCCGCCTCGAGGCGCCGGGATCCGAAGCGGTGCCATGTGGAGGACCGCGAGGATCGCGAAGAAAATGATGAGGATAGGCGCGAATGAGGCCGCCGGAATCCATGGCCGGGCGAGAAAGAAAAAGGACAGCAGCGGGACATCGTACGAGAGCGGCACGCCATAAAAAGCGCCGTCCGACAAACCGAACACACTGAAATAACTCAGCCTTAAAGCCCCCGCGACCAGCAGCAAGGCCGCAACCACCACAGCGAAAGGCGAATGCTGAACTGTAGTCACGATCACAAGGGCCGGAAGCGTTGCCCCATAGAGCAGATCACCAAGAGCATCGAGGCACTTGCCAAATTTGGCAGTCTCGGCGTCTCGGCCCCTTGTTCGGCCCGCGACGACACCGTCGACCTGGTCTGCGAGAACCGAACAAAGCCCGAGTGCGAGTGCGATCTCGGTCCGGCCGGTGATCAAGGTGGCAAGCGCTGTGCCCGAGATTGCGATTCCGATAGCCGTGATTGCGTTCGCTGGATCGCGCAGATGGCCTAGCATGATCCCCTCGAACAATGCGTGCCGCCAACGATGCCAGCAAAAATGGCTTCCGCCCGCCACAGGTCCTCCGGTGTATCGATCTCGTACCATCGGATGCCGTCGCAGAGGACAGGCTCGATGATGAGCCCCTGCTCAGCAACGAGCCGCGTCAGGATCTCTTCCAGATACGATCCGACCTTTCCCGACTGAATCTCTCCGCTCAGAGCCGGCAGCAAAAGTTCCGCCGAGGTCGCCCTGGAAAAGCGTGAGAGATTCATCGTTTTGTATGTCGGACTAGCGATCTTCAAAAGTCCGGCGGCAGTTTGCTTCAGCCGATATTCTGCGACCGAGCCCAGTTCATCGAGGACGACGGCCGATCCCTCCATCGCGGTGTCGAAAGATGCGACGGCGGTCACGTTATCAGCCATGTGCGCAGCAAGCCGCCGCAGCGCCGCTTCTTCGAAGTAAATGTCGGCCTCCAGGACATAACAATCGCCGGAAAGCAGGTACTCTCGAGCAAGCCACAAGGAATGGGCGCTGCCCGTGGCACCAAAGCAATCGGATTCGACATACTGGACCGCAACGCCGTCGAATTGCCGGCCGCATGCATATTCTATCGCATCTTTTCGATGGCCGACGACGATGGTCACCTCTTCGACACCGATGGCTCGAAGACAGCGCAGTGCATTGAAGAGGATCGGCGTACCACCAACTTCGACCAGAGGTTTGGGTCGAAGTTCCGTCAACGGCAGCAATCGCGAGCCCGTGCCGGCCGCAAGGATAATCGCGCGTTTGGCGGACGATCGCGCCGACATCAGAGATCCTCCAACGACGACGAGCCTTGCGGTGGCTCGAAAAATGCGACCAGCCGGTCACAGCCAGCTCGCACACGCTCGGGAGCAAGCCCATAGGATAGCCGCAGACCGGCCGGGTCACCGAAAACCGTGCCTGACACGACAACGACACCGGCTTCTCGCAGCAGGGCGGCGGCGACGTCATCGGCTGTCCTTCCAGCAAAGCGCCCTTCTTGTGATTGCAGGAGTTCTGACATGTCGAGGTAGAAGTAGAAGCCGCCTGCAGCATCAGCCAGACGGATAGCTTTCAAACTTGAGAGTGCGTCTAGGCCCGCGCGACGTGCCGCGTCAAGTTGGCCACGTAGGTTGGCTTCCGCCGAGACATCGCCCTCAAGGAGGTATTTCAATACCGCGTGCTGGGCGATCACGTTCGGGTTCGACGTGGTGTGGCTTTGCAACGCTTTCGCCGCGGAGATGACATCGGCTGGCGCCGCCATATAGCCGATACGCCAACCCGTCAGCGCAAGGCTCTTGGAAAAGGCGTTGACCATGATGGTGCGAGAGCGAACCTCGGGGACCAGCGACAGGATCGAACGGTGGCGGATGCCATCATGCGTAAAGGCGCCGTAACATTCGTCGAAAAGGATCCAGAGGTCGCAGGCGATCGAAAGCTCGGCGATGTCGATGAGCGTGCGCTCGTCGTAGATCGCACCCGTCGGATTGTTCGGAGTGTTGATAACGATCGCTCGTGTCAGTGGCGTAAGCGCATTTTCGAGATCGGCGAGCTGCGGCACATATCCATTTTCCCTGGTCTCGATCTGCACCGCTCTGGCACCAGCAAGGCGTATTTGGGCGGCGAACGTACTCCAACAGGGGGCCGGAAGAAGAACCTCGTCGCCGGGGTTGAGAAGGATCATGAACGCATTGAACAAGGCCTGTTTCGCACCCGCCGTTACGGCGATTTCCTCCACCCCGAAAGCTAGTCCCGTTTCGCGAGAGACCCTGAGCGCCAGCGCATGACGCAGCCCCGCGAGCCCGATGGGATCGGTATATCCATTGATGCCGAGACGGATCGCGTCCATCGCGCCTTCTCTGATTGTTAAGGGCAGTTCAGCCGAGATCTCTCCAGCGCTGAGATCGATGATGTCCCGCCCAGAACCGCTGGCGACTTTGGCGGAAGCCCTGGCGAGCGATGTTCCCGACACGCTGAGTAAGCTGGTACGATCCGCGAGCATGCGGCACCTCATCTGCTAGGTGAAAGGATCAATTGAAGGCGATGCGATCGCTCTAACCCAGGTAGCGCCGTTCGGCTTCGGCCAATTCGTCGTAATCCATCAGATCGAAAAGATCGGCTAAAGGAGCGATCGTCGCCTCCACCGACGCAACGCTTTCTTCCGCCTTGATCTCGGCGCAGGCGCGCCGCATCGCTGCGGCGGCGGCACGTAAGCTGTGATTGGCCCAGATCACGACGGAAACGCCCATTTCGCGATAGAGCGATGTCGGCGTTGTGAAATATGTCGTTGGCACGACCACAACCGGTAGCCTCTTGTGCCACTGCCTCATGAAATCCTCGATTTCAGCGGCGTCTCTTCGCTTCGAATGAACGAGGATCGCATCGGCGCCGGCGTCGGCATAGGTGTTCGCCCGAGTAAGCGCCTCGTCCATGCCTTGACCGGCAATCAGTGCTTCCGTCCGTGCGACGAGGATCAGATCGGGCGCTGTATCTTTCACCGCCTGAAGCCGTCCAGAAAATTCCCGCGCCTGCGCCAGTGGATGCGGTCTCTCCATGAAGCTGTTCATTTTCGGATAGAGCTTGTCCTCAAGGCAAAGTCCCTGGGCGCCACGCTGTCTCAACTTGCATGCCAGAAGCCGGGCGTTGTTGAAGCTGCCGAATCCACTGTCTCCGTCGACGAGAACGGGCAAACCGCTGCTGTCTACGATTCGCTCGACAACCTCGGTGACCGTCGTCCAGGACGCCTCGTTGCAGTCGCGGTAACCGAGCGACGAAGAAATCGTCAAGCCGGACGCCCACAATGCTGGAAATCCCGCCTCCCTTGCGATCGTCGCTGACAGGCCGTCGTGGGCTTCCATCAGGAATGATGGGCTGTCGGCGCAAAGGAGTCGCGACAGACTGGCGGGTGGCGCTGTTCGATCATTTGCCCTGTTTTTTAGGTATTCATTCTCCGGCATCTGTGTCACTCCTCTTTACAAGGAGGAAAGCACGCTTATTGAAGCTCTTGCAAGTATTAACATAATTATACTAAAGAAATATATCAAACATATCGCAAATTTATGTTTGATATAGAGTATGGTAACGCTTGTTCCGAACATAAATCGTTACATTGCTGAAGTATTTCTCGTCTGATCTGCTGTTGCGGCGCTTTAATTATCACTGATATTTTTGCGACTCGAAGAACTGCGCCGGGAACGCTAAACCCGTCATTAGCGGGGTTACCGGTGCGCAAGGAATCTGAACGATGGCGGAATGGCAGCCGCAGCCGAATGACGAACGGATGGGACGAGACAAGGCGACCCATGCCTATTCGACCATCAAGACGGTGTTGCTCTCGCATCGGGTGCCGCCCTCTACATTTCTCAACATCAAAGCCATCGCCCTCGCCTTGAAGCTGAGTCCGACGCCCGTACGCGAGGCGTTGACCCGGCTCGCCCATGAAGACATCGTTCTTCAGGCGCCCTCCGGGCGAGGCTTTTTTTCCCGCGCATTTAGAATTGATGAACTTGCTTCCGAGTTCGAGGCCGCTCGCCTAATCTCAACCTATACGCTTCTTGAGCAGCAAAGTCAGGTCGCTGCACGCCAGACGTGGATCTTTGCAACCGATGATATTCCTTCCGATCCGGTGCTTTGCCGTTCCCTTATGGTCGAGCGCTTCTATCTTCGCTTGGCGGAACTTTCGCAAAACTTTCGGCTTCAACGGGTCATGGAAGGCTTCGTTGAGCGTAGCCGCTTCATTCGTTTGCACGATCTCAGCGCGCCCGGTCGCCTGGTTGCAATCGATGAGCTCCTGCTTGATTTGAAGGAACTGATTGTTGCTGACGCTATGGAGGTCGTAGCAGAAAGATTGCGAGATGAGACGCGCATTGCAATCGAGCAACTTCCCGACATGATGCAGCAGATCCTACGTCGGGCACATTCGGCGGCTCTCTCCATGGAAGCTGCTTTGACACTCACCGAATAGGTCCGGGCGGTCTGACGAGCCAGCGCAAACAGTCTTTCCAGACTTCTCCGAAGGCGGCGACTGGCCGCAAAGACAGCGGAATGTATACTATAGTGTGTCGCACTATAGTGAACATTGCGCCAAAGCCTGGTTATGCATATCCGTGCGATCGTAGGCTTGAACGTCCTCAGAATCCGTCGCGAACAGCAGTTGTCGCAGGAACAGCTGTCGTTGCGAACGAAGTTGACGCGCGCCTATCTAAGCGGCATAGAAGCCGGTACCCGAAACCCGACGGTCGATGTGTTAGCGAGGCTAGCCGCCGCTTTGGATGTCGGGGTCGAGGATCTGGTCAAAGCGCCGTGACCGTGGAGCGCCTCTCGTCCTTGACGGGCTAATCGAACGGGAACCGAACTTCAATTTGGCTAGGCCGCTATCTGCAATGGCACGGCATTTTCATCGAGTTCCGCCCCATCAGACCATGGCAACGGTCACTTTGTGAGGATTGAACCGTGGCATAGTTTGCCAAAGTGCCATGATTGCCCCGGTTGCTATCTTTAGCTGTTGCGGTTTTGGCCTCATGTAATCATGAGCTGCGGTGCCACTGAGCCACTGCACCTTCTCCGGGTTTTCCGGAGCTGCCACTGCAGGCTCGATGGGATATGTCTGACCGAAGATTGGCGGCGCCTCGTTCGGCCCGTAGCAACGCCAAGCCCGCACTTTCTCGGCCCTGGCATCGCGATGCCATTCCTCGCGCACTCGCAAAAATGCGACTTGCCGCCCTCCACTTCATTTTGGCCCTATGGGTGCGCCCCGATCGTCCCCGGTCGCTTCGTCAGCCATCAAGGTCGCGATGGGCGCAGCCCGAAACAGCAAAGGAACTCAGACAATGGCAACCATCGGCACCTTCACCACCACCGAAAACGGCTTCAATGGCTCGATCCGCACGCTCGCCCTCAACGTCAAGGCCCGCATTGCCCGGGTCGAAAACCCCTCCGACAAAGGCCCGCACTTCCGCATCTTTGCCGGCAATGTCGAGCTCGGCGCCGCCTGGCAGAAGCGCGCGGCTGAAACCGACCGCGACTACCTCTCGGTCAAGCTCGACGACCCAAGCTTCCCCGCCCCGATCTACGCCACTCTTACCGAAGTCGAAGGCGAGGACGGCTACCAGCTGATCTGGTCCCGCCGCCCTAGCCAGGACTGACAAGCAAGGCCCCGCCGAAAGGCGGGGCCGATCCGCTGTTTTGAAAAGAAGACCCGAGTGGGCCCAATGGCCAAAGCCCTGCACACCCGTCCTGCCGAGACCATATCGCAACATATTCTTTTACTTGAGATCTCCACGCCGGCAAACGTATGACCACCGTTGCTCATAAATCGCCAAGGCTAGTTTCGCTTCAATTCTTCTTGAATCGAGCGATAGCTTTCTGAAAATCTTGCTGAGTTCGCCGGTCAAGGATACATGCCATTACGACTGCTGCATTCTCAGGCCCATGGTACCGCAAGCCTCCTGATAAGCCGACGGACTGACACCCAGCATCGATCTAACCAAAACTACAGCCGCCACTGATATCGGCGAGTAACGGTTTCGTGGGTGCCGCTTGAGACTGGATGCGCTCACCAGCTTCTATGGCACCGCCGGGGTAGGTCTCACGGCACTGCTCGTCGGCCTCCACGGCTGTTAGCCTGTAACCACCCGATCTGTACTTGTCAGGCTCAGGCGCGCTGACGTCGTGGAACGCTCTTCACAATTCCAAACCCAATCCTTTGCTGAGGCTGCGTTTCAATTCGTAATCCCGCGAACGTTCGGCGCTTCGAGCACGATCGACAATGCC
>NZ_JARFYN010000035.1 GCF_030272695.1 Martinezella calliandrae | reverse complement strand
GCCCCGCGTGAAACGAGCCTCGATGCGACAAGTCGTGGACTTGCGCGGGAAGCAGGAACCAGACAACAAGGCGGCTGCGTAGCTTTAATCAGCTATGCAACAGGTTTGTTTAGGTTCTGGAGAGCGGTTTTCATCATCATGCATGGGATGCGGCAGACAGTGACCAAAATTATCGACTATGTTTTTTCCATCGGCTCGCCCTGGTCGTATATTGGCCTCGAGCCGTTTCTCGATCTCGTCGAAAAGACAGGCGCGGAAATCAGGCCCTATCTCACAACCGTCGTCGAAGAGAACGGCGGCATCTTCTCGCGCAACCGACCTGAAGCTCGCCGGCAATATTGGCAGCGGGATCTCAAGCGCTGGGCCGGCCTTCGCGGCAAGACGCTCCTTCTGGAAAACCGCCCGCCGCTCGCCGATCCTGCACCGGCAGCATTGATGGTCATTGCCGCCTATCTCGACAAAAAGCCGTGGCTCGACTTGACGAAGGCCCTGCAGGAAGCGTTCTGGGGCCGTGGCGAGGATATCGGTAATCCCGCGGTGCGCAAGGCGATCGCCAGTGCTGCAGGTTTCGATGGCGACGCGCTTTCGAAGCGGGAGAGCGACGCCGATGTGCAGGGCAAGTGGACGGCGGACCGTGAATTTGCCATCAAGAACGGCGTCTTCGGATTTCCGTCATTCCTGTATGACGACGAACTTTATTGGGGCCAGGACAATCTGCATTTCCTCGAAAGCCACCTCAACGGCGTCAAGCCGTAAGCGGCATCGGCTGCGTATAACTCCGGAGATTGAAATCGATTTGCCGAGTTACGCGCAGATTGCAAGTATTACTGTGTGCGCTGCAGCTAGATCTGTGTGCGACGCATTAATTTTGTTTGGCGGCAAAGCCTGTAGGAATATTTCTTCTACTTTACAGCGGCCGATTTTGCCATTTAACTGCGGCACTGGGTTGTTAGGCGAGGCTAGGCTACGAAAATTTAATGATAGACACTCGGTTTCCGACGGCATTTCAGATGGTCTTGACTGTAGCCGTACACAATCGGGACGGCTTGCGGTGCACAAGCTTTGAACTGGCCGCCGGTCTCGGCTCCAATCCCAGCTTTGTTCGGAAATTGCTGGTGCCGCTTAGTCAAAGTGGAATATTGATCTCATCCGCCGGAAAGAATGGCGGCATCCGTCTGGGGCGGCCAGCAGGCGAAATCACCCTTCACGACGTCTATAGCTCGGTCATTTTCGACAAGCGGCTATGGGCCGCACGCGATGATGTCCCCTGCCGCTGTCCTGTGAGCACGCATATTGCGGTGCTATTCGAAAGTGTCGCGCGCCGGGCGGAGTTTGCCGTGATGGGAGCGCTCAATGGCTTGACGATTGCGGACGCGCTTCTTCAATTGAAGGAAATCGAGCAGCAAGAATTGCAAGCGGCAGATCCGAGCTGTCCCAAGGCTGCGGCTGCCAAGAGCCTCGAGACACTGCAAAGCTGAAGCGTCCCTCAATGTGCTTCAAGGAAAGGTCCGGCAGGGAAACCGGACCAATCACCATTTACTGATCGGAGGTCGATCTGATCAGAAACTACGCTGGAAGCGCAGGATACCGGCCCACTGGTCCTGACTGATCGAATCCCAGTTGGTGTAGGACACTTCCGGTTCGATCAGGAGGTTCTTCACCGGATTGAACTTCAGGTTCGTGGTGGCGGCGAAGATCTTGGAGTCCGTATAGGCGATCTGCAAGTTCCACTTCAGCTTGTCGTTGAAGGGAACAGCGACGCCGCCCCATGCAGCCCAGTCACCCCAGCCGCAGAGATCGCCACGGCCCGGAGGGCAGGAATCTTCCGACAGGTTGGAGCCGGCATACTGGTTCAGCTTGTCGCCGTCGGTGTTCCAGCCGCCCATCAAGAAGGCCGAGAAGACACCGAAGTCGGCGTCGACGCGGGCCTTGATCGCACCTTCTTCGACGATCGAGTCGTACCCGCCGACAACCTTGATGCCCCAGATGCCGGACTTGTAGCCAGCGCCGGCAACGACGTTCGGAGCATAATGGTTGGCCTTGGAGGTCTTCCAGGCTCCGTCAAAGGCATCGCTGTCGCCAGCGGAGTTGGAATCTTCGAGCGAGATGACCGCCGTGAAGCCGTTGCCGGCGTCGTAGTTGTAGGTCAACTGGTTGAGTTCGTACGGACCGTCCCAGATCACGTCGTCGTTGATCACGTCGCCGGCGTAACCTGCATAGAGGTTGTACTGCGAGTCGAGTTTGCCGACCGTGAAGCCGCCCAGGCTGATATTGGCAAACAGCAGCTTCGTAGCGGTGGTGCCGCCTTCCTGCCAGTCCCAACGCAGAACCATGTTGGTCTTCAGCGCGCCGTATTCGGTATCCGTTGCGGTATCGAGATTGAGTTCGGCGCGCGTATGCCACAGCGTGCCGACGCGGTTCGTCGGGCTGTAAGCGTCATACCATTCACCCTCGGAGCGAACTTCGCCGCCGACCTTCAGGCAGGTTTCGGTACCCGGAATAAAGAAGTATCCCGTGCCATAGGCATCGCAAATGCGAACGTACTGAAGAGGCTCTGGTTCGGCCGCGACGATGGCGTCGGCAGCATGCGCACCAGAGGCAGCGGCGAGCGCCGCCGCAGAGCTGAGAAGAAGCGTTCTAATGTTCATAGCAAGTCCAATCTATTCTCGATTGGGCACAGGTCATCGCGCCGAAAAATCGACGTCCCCACCCCGGTCCCGTTTCGTAAACCCTTTCGGGTAGCGGTTTCAAACCGCGTCCTGGAATATACAGATTCTGAATTTTGCAACAATGATAGATACAATAATATAACAATCATTGCGCGCAACAATCGACAATGTTGCGGGAATGTCACGGCAAATGGTGACTTAGTTGTTTTATGAAAAACTGCAATTTAAGGTTACGTTAATCGATTCCATCCGCCGGCATTCCTGCGGGAATCCAGGCTTTCTACGACAGCTGCTTGGCCTTGAGCACCGAGACCGCGGCTTCGCTGTTGTGAACGTAATCGTTGGCGTCAGGCTGCCTCTGGACCAGCAGGATGAACAGCAGGTCGGTCAACATCAGTTGTGCATCGCGTGCTGTGATGGCGGAGGAGCGGACACGGTCTTCGTCGCCGACGGTATAGAGGCGTATATCGGCGACATGGCCAAGGGGATTGTCCTGAAGGCCAGTCACGGCGATGACGGTCGCATTTCGCTGACTGGCAAGTTCTGCGATGCGCAGCGTTTCGATGCTGGTGCCAGAATAGGAGAGGGCAAACAACAGGTCGTCGGCGCCGAGTGTCGAGGCATTTGCCATCTGCACATGGCTGTCGCTGTCGTGCAGCACATTGCGCCCGAGCTTCATCAGCTTATAGGAAAAGTCGCGGGCGACCAGCGATGAGGCGCCGACGCCGGCGAGATGAATGCGACGCGCTTCGTAAAGCGCCTTTAGCGCCTTGTCGATATCGAGTTCGTTGTTGACGGCAATCGTCTGTTGCATGGCCTGCAGTTTGCTGCCAAGCAGTTTCTGCAGGATGGTCAGATAGCCGTCTTCTACCTCGATGGTCCCATGGATCATGCCCGCTGGGGCCTGCCATTCCTGAGCCTTGGCCTCACTGACGGCGAGTTTCAGCTCCTGATAGCCGGCGTAGCCGAGTTTCTGGCTGAATTTGACGACGCTCGATTGGCTGCGGCCGGTCTCGGCGGCGAGGGCGGCGGATGACAGGCGCAACATCTGGTCGGGATTGTCGACGATGAATTGCCCGATCTGACGATCGGCAGGCGCCATGCCTTCGAGCTTCGCGCTGATTTTCTTTAGGATAGACATCCGCCCCTTCAGGCCATCGCGGCCGGTTCACGCGTCGACACGATCGCGCCACAAGATAACATCCGGCCGAGAGTGGGCAACCATGCTTTCGCTCCGTCTGCCATGGACCTTATAGCAGAGAATGCATGGAATAAAAAATTCCAATTCGCATTGACATAGCGGAATGGCTGAATAATCTTGAACCAGAAGCGGAGAAATGACGTCAGCTTCTTCACCCCTCTCTTTGACGGGTTTCGCATTATGGACAGACTGCGGATATTAGGCGGAAACAGGTTGCAGGGCGCTGTGACGATTTCCGGCGCCAAGAATGCCGCATTGCCGCAAATCGCGGCGGCGCTGCTCAGTCCCCATCCGCTGGAATTAACGAACCTGCCGGCCGTAACTGATGTGGACAACATGCTCGGCGTCGTCACGCTTCATGGCGCTGTTGTGAACCGGTCCCAGCGCGGCACCACCATCGATACCAGCGCCATCGTTTCGAAGGAAACCTCTTACGACACGGTGAGGCGTATGCGGGCGACGGTACTGGTGCTGGCGCCGCTGCTGGCACGCTTCGGGCATGCCCGCGTCTCCCTGCCGGGCGGCTGCGCCATTGGCGCTCGGCCGGTCGACATGCACATCAAGGCTTTGGCGACGCTTGGCGCCGACATCGAGATCGAAAGTGGTTTGATCGTTGCTTCGGCCCGGGAGGGGCTGAAGGGCGCGCGTATCGTTTTGAGTTCGCCATCCGTCGGCGCGACCGAGACGGCGATGATGGCCGCATGCGCCGCCAAGGGCGAGACGGAGATATTGAATGCGGCGCGCGAGCCGGAAGTGGCGGATCTTGCCGCCTGTCTCGGCGCCATGGGTGCCCGCATAGAGGGCGCCGGCACGCACCGCATCTTGATCGAAGGCAGCACGAACTGGCAACCTGCCAAGCATCATGGCATATCCGACCGCATCGAGGCCGGCACCTATGCCGTTGCAGCCGCCATTACTGGCGGGCAGCTTGAACTGATCCACGCCCGGCTGGAGAACCTGGCTTCCGTGGTGCAGGCGCTGGAGGCCATGGGCGTCAGCGTCTGGCCGAGCGATCGCGGCCTGGTCGTTTCGAGGGAAGGTCCGCTCAAGGGCGCCGATATCACCACCGAACCCTATCCTGGCTTCCCGACTGACCTGCAGGCGCAGTTCATGGCGCTAGCTTGCTGCGCCGAAGGCGCCTCGCTGATGCGCGAGACAGTGTTCGAAAACCGCTTCATGCATGTGCCGGAATTGATGCGTCTCGGGGCCAACATCAAGCTGCAGGGCACCACGGCGTTGGTGCGCGGCGGCGCGCCTCTTCGAGGAGCGCAGGTGATGGCGACCGATCTGCGCGCCTCCGTCTCTTTGGTGTTGGCGGCACTGGTGTCGGAGGGCGAAACTATCGTCAACCGCGTCTATCACCTTGACCGCGGCTATGAGCAACTGGATCGCAAGCTCCGCCTTTGTGGGGCAGATATCGAGCGACTGACGTCATGAGCGCGCACTATTTTCTCGGTATCGACGGCGGGGGCACCGGCTGTCGCGCAAGGATCGAGGATGCCGCCGGCACGGTATTGGGCCAGGGACTGTCTGGCCCGGCCACCACGCGGCTCGGCATAGAGGCGGCCTGGGCTTCCATTGCGAGGGCCTTCGGAGCAGCCATTGAAGAGGCGGGCCTCAGCCCGTTAGAGGTCAAACGGATCCATACAGGCGTCGGGCTCGCGGGAATTGGGCGAAAGGGCGCGCTCGAGGCATTGACAGCCATAAATCATCCTTTTGCCAGCATCGATTTCGTCAGCGACGGCGAGGGCGCCTGTCTCGGCGCCCATTCGGGTCGCGACGGCGCGATCGTGATTGCCGGAACGGGGTCGATTGGCCTCGGTTTTGTCGAAGGGCGCCGCTTGCGGGTCGGTGGATATGGCTTTCCGATCTCCGATGAGGGCAGCGGCGCCGATCTCGGATTGAAATCGGTGCAGCTTGCGCTGCGCGCGCATGACGGTCGTCACGAGAAGACGGCGCTGCTGGCCGAAATCATGCAGCGGTTTCAGAATGATCCGATGGAAGCGGTTGCCTGGATGGACCGTGCCTCTGCGACGGACTACGCCGCCCTGGCTCCGATGGTGATGCGCCATGCGGATCAGGGTGATGCGGCCGGGCGGCGTATCGTCCAAAGCGCGGCGGAGCATGTCGATACGCTGATCCGCACGCTTTTTGATAAGGGTGCACCTCGCGTTTCGCTGCTTGGCGGCTTGTCGAGTCCGCTCGAGCCATGGCTCGCACCGGACGTCCGCCGCCGCCTCAAACCGATCGACGGGGATGCCGTTTCGGGCGCCATCATTCTTGCCAGGAAGGCGGTCTGCGGCCGCTGAAAGGGTGCTTTCACGCATCACCGGTTTCACGTATCAATTTTGGAATATTTTATTCCTTTCATGATTGACGAACGGAATAAACGGACATAATGTTAACGAAAGTAAACAGGGAAACTCGCAGTGAACGAGCCGCAAAGGCCGGCTGCTTGGGCTGATGACCAGCTTTCTGTTGCGTTGAAAAATTAAGGCTGCCGCGGCTTGCCCGATCCTATCGATCGAGCTTGCCATCCCTGATTTGTTGTATCGAAGCATAATCTCGAGAGTAGGCACATGAGCGAACAGAGGTTGATATCCGAACTGGAGCAGTTGGTTTCCGAGGGTCGCAATCCGAACACGATGCACATCGATCTGTTGTCGACCTTCGATATCCTGCGCGAAATCAATTATGAGGATCAAACCGTCCCCACTGCGGTCGAGAAGGTCATTCCAGCGATCGCCGCTGCCGTGAACCAAATCGTTGCCGCCTTCCAGAAGGGTGGCCGCCTGATCTACATGGGCGCCGGCACCAGCGGCCGGCTTGGCGTTCTCGACGCATCCGAATGCCCGCCGACCTTCAGCGTGCCGCCGAGCATGGTGATCGGCCTGATCGCCGGCGGCCCTGATGCGTTGCAGCGCTCGATCGAAGGAGCCGAGGACGATCCGGATGAGGGACGACAGGCCTTGCAGGACATTGACCTGACGGCGGCCGACGTTGTCGTCGGCGTCGCCGTCTCCGGCCGCACGCCTTACGTCATCGGTGGGTTGAACTACGCAAAAAGCATCGGTGCGGTCACCGTCGCTCTGTCCTGCAATCCTAATTCTGTTATTGCCGGCATTGCCGATCTTGCGATTTCTCCGGTCGTCGGTCCGGAAATCCTGACCGGATCGACTAGGTTGAAGTCGGGTACGGCGCAGAAACTCATACTCAACATGCTGACGACGGCGAGCATGATCCGGATCGGCAAAAGCTATCAGAACCTGATGGTGGACGTGAACGCGAGCAACAAGAAACTGGTTGCCCGTGCCTCCAGGATCGTCATGCAGGCTACCGGCTGCACGCAGGAAGAAGCACGCCGCGTGCTCGACCAGACCGGCAATGATGTGAAACTCGCCATTCTCATGGAAATTACCGGGATGGGCATTGAAGAAGCCCGCATGGCATTGCAAAACGCTGGTGGATTTCTGCGCAGGGCGATCAGCGCCAAGACCGCATGAACTAAAGTTGCGACAACAACGGCTTTAACGAAAGTGGCCAAAATCGGCCGGGGAAGCGTTAAGACGCTCAGAGGGAGAAAAGAATGAAAAGGCATTTTGCAAGAAAGCTGATTTCGTGCGCCGCAGTGGCGGCGGGTCTCAGCATGGCGGCCGTTTCGACTGAGGCATACGCGGCGACGTTGCGCCTGGCATGGTCCCAGGATGCGACCGGTCTTGATCCGCACAAGCAGACCGCCTTTTCCTCCATTCGCCTGCTGGAGCTGATCTATGAACCGCTCGTCCGGCTCGACAGCAATCTGCAGATCGTGCCTGCCATTGCCGACAGCTGGCAGTTTTCGTCCGACGGCAAAGAGCTGACCTTCAAGCTCAATCCGAATGCGAAGTTCCAGAATGGCGCTGCCGTCACTCCGGCCGACGTGAAGGCATCGTTCCAGCGCATCCTCGATCAGGCAACCGGTGCCGCCGCCCGTGCGAATTTCCTGTCGATCGCCAGCATCGATACACCCGATGCGACGACCGTTGTCTTCCATCTGTCGCAGCCCGACGTTCCGATCCTGACGTCGATGACCAGCCTCAACGCAGCAATCGTTCCGGCGAGCGAAATCACAGCCGGCTCGATCGGCACGAAGGCGATTGGTTCCGGTCCCTTCAAGCTCGACAATTGGGTTCCAAATTCCAAGGAAGTCCTGAGCGCCAACAAGGCCTGGGCCGGCGGCGCGGTCGGCGTCGATGGCATCGACGTCAGCGTCCTCCCGGATGAAACGGCAATCCTGGCGTCGCTACGCACCGGTCAGATCGATTTCGCGCTTCTGAACGACCCGCTGGTGGCGACACTCGTTCCCAAGGAGCCGAAGCTGCAACTGACCCGGACGCCGGTCCTCTCCTATAACGTCCTGCAGCTAAACCCGTCGCGCAAGCCAATGGATCAGCTTGCCGTGCGTCAGGCGATCTCTTGCGCGATCGACCGGCAGGACGTGCTGGATACGGCAGCGCTCGGCGAGGGCAAGGTAACCGGTCCGTTGACCATGCCTCTCTATGCGACCGATCCGAGCCAGCTCTTCTGTTATAAGCGCGATGTCGAGAAAGCAAAGAAGCTGATGGCTGAAGCGGGCTTTGCCAACGGCTTCTCTGCAACCGTCATCGCCGCCACCGGCGAGCCGCCAACCGCGACTGCCGAAGCCCAGGTTATCCAGTCTCAGCTCGCCGAAATCGGCATCAAGCTCGATATCAAGGTGATGGAACTCAACGTTTATGTCGATGCCTGGCTAAAGGGCAATTTCGACATGGCGGTCGCGCTCAACGGCGGCAGCGCAGATCCTTATTCGATGTATAACCGCTACTGGACAAAGACCGGCAACCTGCAGAAGGTCGCCAACTATATCGACGATACCTTGGACAGCCTGATGCAGAAGGGCCGTGTCGAAACCGATCCGGCCAAGCGCAAGGTCATTTTCGCCGACTTCGAAAAGCATATTGCCGAAGTCTCACCCTGGATCTGGCTCTATACGTCCTACGGCTACACGGCCGAGCAGAAGAACGTTGAGGGCTTCGTGCCGACACCGACCGGCTCTCTCTTCGGTCTTAGCAAGGTATCCATCAAATAAAGGATACCGGGTTCTAGAGGACGTTCTATGGGGTACCTGACACGCCGGCTGATGACATTCCCACTGATCATGTTGGGAGTGTCCGTCCTCGTGTTCGTCGCCATCCGGCTGGTGCCGGGTGATGCGATCACGGCGATGCTCGGAACCAATGCCGGCCTGCTAACGCCAGAGCAGCGGCAGGCCCTGGCAGTCTATTTCGGCATCGATCAATCATGGTTCGTGCAGTACTGGCATTGGCTGTTCGGCGTGCTGCAAGGCAATCTCGGCATTTCCGTCACTTATGGCAAACCGGTGTTCGATATCATCCTCGAGCGGTTTCCACTGACGCTCGAGCTTGCGTTGCTCTCCATGGCGATCGCCCTGCTGATCGGTCTGCCAGCCGGCGTCTTCGCCGCGACACGAAATGAAAAGCTGTCCGATCTTGCCGTGCGTGTTGTTGCCATGATCGGGCAGTCCACACCGAATTTCGTTCTCGGCCTTCTCATCATCTATGCGCTTTCGGCGGGCTTTGGCGTCTTGCCGACTATGGGCGCGTTCACCCCGTTCCTAAAGGATCCGCTTGGCAATCTCGGCCAGATGATCCTGCCGGCGCTGACACTTGGCTTTGCCTTTGCCGCCTCCGTCACGCGCGTCGTGCGCTCGGCAATGCTGGATGTTTTGAGCGATGACTATGTCCGCACCGCCCGCAGTCGCGGCGTGCCGTCCGGCGGCGTCATCTGGCGTCATGCCCTGCCCAACGCGCTCATTCCGGTCGTAACGCTAAGCGGTGTGGAGTTCGGCTATCTTCTCGGTGGAGCCGTACTGGTCGAGCAGATCTATGCGCTGCCTGGTCTTGGGCGGTTGGTGCTGGATGCGATCCAGCAGCGTGACTATGCGCTCGTCCAGGGCTGCGTCCTGTTCATCGCTTTCAATTTCATGATCGTCAATCTTCTCGTCGACCTAGCCTATGTCGCCGTCGATCCGCGTGTTCGTCTGGGAGAGGGTTGATGCGCATTGGAAAGGCCATTCTTGGGCATCAGAGCGGCCGCATCGGCGGCGTGATCGTTGGTGTCTATGTCATTCTCGCCGTTCTCGGCACGCTGGGGCTGACGCCGCACGATCCGGTGATGCGGAGCCCCTTGAACCGGCTTCATGCGCCGAGTTTCGCATTTTGGATGGGCACCGATCTGCTCGGACGCGATGTAATGAGCCGGCTCATGAGTGGCGTTGGCGAATCCTTCATCGTCGCCTTCCTCTCCGTCGCTCTTGCAAGCTTCATCGGCACGGTTCTCGGATTGACTGCCGCCTGGTTTGGCAAGCGCTGGGACGGGCTGATCATGCGCACGATGGACGTGCTGCTGGCATTCCCGGCCATCCTTCTTGCGCTGCTGATCATCGCCATCATCGGTCCCGGCACATGGACCAGCGTCGCCGCTATCGCGATCGTCTACACGCCGATCTTTACCCGCGTCGTGCGCGGGCCGGCGCTATCGCTGAAATCGCGCGATTTCGTCGATGCTGCCCGCACTTTCGGCAGCAGCAAACCTTATATCTTGACGCGGCACCTGCTGCTGAACCTTGTCGCACCGCTGACCGTCCAGATCACGCTGGCGCTCGCGTGGTCGCTCCTGACCGAGGCTGGATTGAGCTTCCTCGGCCTTGGTACGCAGCCTCCAGCCTCTTCGCTCGGACTGATGCTCAGCGACAGTCGCAACCTGATGGAGACCGCACCATGGCTGCTGATCTTCCCAGGCCTCACCATCATGATCAGCATCCTCGGCTTCAATCTGCTCGGCGATGCCCTGCGTGATATTCTCGATCCGAAGATGCGGAGGTCCAATCCGTGAGCCCCCTGCTTTCTGTTTTTGATCTGCATGTGGGCTTTGGCCGTGATCCGCAGGCCAACAGGATCGTCCACGGCGTCAGTTTCGATCTCGCCGCCGGCGAGACGCTGGCGATCGTCGGCGAAAGCGGCTCGGGAAAATCGGTGACCGCGCTGTCGATCAACCGTCTCGTCGATTTCGGCGGTGGCCGCATCGTCGGCGGCTCGATCAAGCTGAGGCGGACCGATAACAGCGTTCTCGACCTGACGACGGCGACCGAAGCGGCATTGACGAAAATCCGTGGCGCCGAAATCGGCATGATCTTCCAGGAGCCAATGACCTCCCTCAATCCGGTGCTGACCGTCGGCACGCAGATTGAAGAGTCTTTCCGCTTGCATCGCGGCTTGACCGGCCGTCAGGCAACGGCTGCCGCAAAGGATGCGCTGGATCGTGTCCAGTTCCCCGATGCTGCGCGGCGGCTGAAATATTGCCCGAACCAACTCTCCGGCGGCATGCTGCAGCGCGTGATGATCGCGACCGCGCTCGCTTGCAATCCTCGCCTGCTGATTGCCGACGAGCCAACGACGGCGCTGGACGTGACGGTGCAAGCGCAGATCATGGCGCTTCTTGCCGAGTTGAAGCGAGAGACCGGCATGTCGATGATCTTCATCACCCACGACATCGGTCTCGTTGCCGGCATCGCCGACAAGGTCATGGTGATGCAGGCAGGCCGAGCTGTCGAACAGGGTGAGCTAAACCAGATCCTCGACAAACCCAGCCATCCTTATACGCAGCATCTCCTTCATTCCGTCCCGCATTTTTCGGCAGGCCGCGCGGCGCGATCGGATTTCAGCCGCGATGAGACCGCAACCACTGCACCGGCGCTAAAGGTTGACGGGCTGACTGTTCGCTTTCCGGTATCGGGCAGCTTCTTCCACCGTCCGACCGGCGAAGTGCATGCTGTCGAAGGCGTCGGCTTCGATCTGTTGGCCGGCGAAACGCTAGCAATCGTCGGCGAAAGCGGCTCGGGCAAATCCACCACCGCGCGGGCAATCCTCGGATTGGTGAAGTCGACGCGCGGCACGTTTACGGCGAATACCGGCAAGACGGCCGATCGGACGAGTGCCGTGCAGATGGTGTTTCAGAACCCCTATGCCTCGCTCAACCCACGACTTCGGGTCGATAGTATCCTGGCCGAACCCATCATCGCTGCCGGAGGCCGTGCATCGGGGAAAACGCGCGACAGAATGGCCATGTTGCTGAAGCGTGTCGGCCTGCCTGAGAATAGTCTGGAACGCTATCCACACGAGTTTTCGGGCGGGCAGCGCCAGAGACTGTGCATCGCGCGGGCGCTGATGTTGAGCCCTTCCGTTCTTGTGTTGGACGAGGCCGTCTCGGCATTGGATGTCTCCGTTCAGGCGCAAGTTCTGGACCTGTTGATCGAATTGCAGCGCGAGTTCCGGCTCGCCTATCTTTTCATCTCGCATGACATGGCAGTCGTTGAGCGGATCGCGCACAGGATCGCCGTGATCTATGCCGGCCAGATTGTCGAGATCGGCGATGCCGCCTCGGTGCTGTCGCAGCCGAAGCATTCTTATACCAAGCGGCTGATCTCGGCAGTTCCGACTGTCGATCGGCGGCGGGAGAATTTTGCGCTGGATACGCGCCAGGTCCCCTCGCTGGTGCGCCCACTGGGCTTCGAGCCGGCCGCGCCGCAATGGCGCCAGTTTGCTCCAGATCATATGGCCCAGGCGGAAGCCTGACAGACCGCGACGGGAGGGGAGCATGGCGGCAGCAGAAAATTTGGAATTCGCACAGCGTTTCGACCGGGCGTTCGTGCCGGTTGATGCAGCGGTCGCGGCCGGGCGCATTCCCGGCGGCGTACTCGGCATTATCGATCGCGACGGCAACAAGATGGTGCGAGCGATCGGCTCGGCGCAGAGGATTCCGGTCACGCGGCAGATGTTTGCCGATACATGGTTCGATCTTGCCTCGCTGACCAAAGTGATATTCACCACGCCGCGCATCCTGGCTCTGGCGGAAGCAGGCACGATCGATCTCGACGCGCCGCTGATTTCGCTGCTGCCGGATCTGCGCCAATATGATGCGGCTGCCTGGGAGCGGAAAGTGACCTTTCGCCAATGCCTCGGCCATCAGACGCCCTTTCCCGCCGTCGAGCCGCTTTATACCTATAGCCGCGATCACGATCTGCTGCGTGCATTTGTCCTGCAGCGGGAGTGGCGGGCCGGTCCGCCGGTTTATTCCGATATCAACTTCATTCTGCTCGGCTTTGCGCTGGAGCGCCTGACGGGTCAGACGATCCGCGACATGGATGCAGGACCGGGCTTCGCCTTCTCGGCCCCACCCGATCAGGCGGCTGCGACAGAAGATTGCACCTGGCGTCACCGCGTTCTCTCTGGCGAAGTCCACGATGACAATTGTTCGGCCCTGCAGGGCGCAGGTCATGCCGGTCTGTTTGGAACGGCAGGCTCGATTCTCGATTTTGCCGAGGGATTGCTCGCCGGGACCGGCGCTGCCGAAGGCTCGATCACTTTGATGCGCACGCCGTTATCGGCGACACGCACCCATGGGTGGGAGCGGCCTTATGGCGGCTGGTCCGGGGGCAACTTTTGCTCGCCGGGTACGATCGGTCATACCGGCTTCACCGGCACTGGTCTCTGGATCGATTTCGATCAGGGCAGGGCCTGGACTTTGCTTACCAACCGTATTCATCCGACTCGCCATTTCGACAGTGGGATCGTGGCGCTTCGCCAGACCGTCGGCGATTTCGTCAATAGAGCTTAGGAGCTTGATCATGGAACCAATCTGGGCCGTCGGTCTGATGACCGGTACCGTTCTCGACGGCAATATCGATGTCGCCCTGCTCAAGACCGATGGCGAGCGCATCGAGGAGTTCGGTCCTTATGTACTGGCGCCTTATCCGGAATGGATCAAGACATTGCTGGAAGAGACATTGGCGCAGGCGAGGATTTGGAATTTCGACGGGCCCGAGCCGGAAATTTTCAAGCAAGCCGAGGAGGCTTTGACGCGTGCGCAGTCAGCGGCAGTCAAGGAACTTGTCGAAAACTTTGGCCTGACCATGGCCGATATCGGCGTGGTCGGCTTCCATGGCCAGACCGTGCTCCATCGCGCCCCACAGAAGGATCGCCTGGGCGACACACGCCAGCTCGGCGACGGCGAGTTGATGCGTTCCATCCTCGGCACCAAGGTTGCCTATGACTTCCGTACCGCCGACGTGCGTGCAGGCGGTCAGGGCGCGCCCCTGGCAGCGGCCTACCATACCGCGCTATTGCGCCGCGCGGGTGCCGGCGACGATACCGCCATCCTCAATCTCGGCGGCGTCGCCAATATCACCTGGTCGGACGGCGAGGGCAATTTCGTGGCCTTTGACACCGGGCCGGCCAATGCGCCCCTCAATGATTTCGTTAGATCTCATGGCCTTGGCGAGATGGACAGGGACGGCGCGCTCGGCCAGGCTGGTACGGTCGATGAGGCGAGGCTCGCGAAGCTTTTGCAACACCCCTATCTCAGCGCCCCCTATCCGAAATCACTGGATCGTTTCGACTTCGGCGCCGCTATGGCCGACGGGCTCGGCCCCGAGGACGGCGCGGCAACGCTGTCCGCCTTCACCGCATCTGCCGTCGGCAAGGCCCTGGACCTTTTGCCTCGTCGTCCGAAAAAACTGGTGGTGAGCGGCGGCGGCCGCCGCAATCCGACCATCATGTCGATGCTCGAGACCCGTGCCGGCGTCGAGCCAATCTCGGCCGAAACCCTCGGCTGGCGCGGTGACGCAGTGGAAGCCGAATGCTTCGCATTTTTGGCTGTCCGCGTCTTGAGAGGCCTGCCGATCAGCTTCCCGGGCACGACAGGCGCGCCGACGCCGATGTGCGGCGGCCGCCTTGCGCAATAGGCCTGCTTCGGCGGAAACCATACTTCGATCCTAGTCGAACCATCGCCGAGCGAAAATCGATTACGGTGATGTAGACGCATCCTGTTTCAAGAGGACGAAGTGAGGACCGTTGAACCAAAAATCCTATATTTCGGAACCCCTGTCGCACTCATCAGCAGCTTGAATGAGGATGGTTCGACGAATTTGTCGCCGATCTCATCATTTTGGGCGCTTGGCTGGACGATGTCGCTTGGCCTTTTGAATGACGCCAAGCTCGCGGAGAACCTCGCGCGGCATGCGGAATGTGTCGTAAATCTTCCCTCTCCGTCCATGTGGCAGATGGTCGAAAAGCTCGCACCGCTGACCGGCAAAGACCCCGTACCCGAACTGAAATCCAAGCAATTCAGGACGGAGAAGGACAAATTTGCGGCAGCAGGATTATCCAGGCTCGACAGCGAGTCAGTTCGCCCTGTGAGGGCTGCAGAATGCCCCTTTCAAATGGAAGCCCGCGTCCTGTCACTCCACGAAATGGGCGGGAAAAAACTAGCGGAACTTGGCGGCGGCCTCGTCGCCGTTATCGAGATATTGCAGGTACATGCCTGCGAAGTGTTTTTGAAAGACGGCAGTGATCATATCGATCCGAACAAGTGGTCACCGTTGGTCTACAATTTTCGTCACTATTATAACTTGTCCGAGACCGAACTCGGGAAAACCTTCCGGGCATAAAATGCTCCAACGGCCTTGACGCTACGTTGTCGCCGCAACATAGCTGCGCCAGCCGCCATAATGCGTGATGTCGGTCGCATCGGCGATCGCGGTCGCTTCGACAAGAAATCCTTTGGCAGAGGTCCCATCTGACAACGCGATCGTACCAATGCAGAGTGGCGGGGGGACAGCCGCGACGAACTGGCCGAAGGCGGCTGGCGCCAACTGCCAGACCTCGACATCAATCTGACCGCCAGCCTCCGCGCCGACACGGATGAGCCCTGGTTTGGCGGGAACTTGCCCCGCCAATGCATATAGACGGTAGCAGGCCGATGTTCGCGCGTGGCGTGCAAGACGGCCGTCAAGGTCGCGCAGTTGCACGTTGAGTGGCATGCCGGAGAGATGGGCGCCTACCACCACGATATCGATCATTCGGGGCTCATCGGCGGCACGACGTTCTTCCCACCGCGGCTGGTGCCAGCCGGTGGCGCCGAGCGTGAGGCCGCTGGCTCTGTGAAGATCCCGGGCGAGCGCGGCAATCAGCCCGTCCTTGCCTGATGGCGCCAACAGGGTGACGCTGGCCGGGCGGCCGTCGCTTCTAAGCCCCGTCGGCACGGCAATGCCGCACATATCGAGGAGATTGACGAAGTTGGTGTAGGTACCAAGACGCGAGTTCTCGCGGATCGGTTCGGCTTCGATGTCGGCACGCCTATAGTGGGTCGGTGCGGTCGGCACGCAGAAAAGATCGACCGATGCGATCAGCGGCGCGACCTTTTGCGTCAAGGCCTGCAGCGCATAGAGGCCCTTGAAGGCGTCGGCCGCGGAAAGCTGCTTTGCGCCGCTATAGATTTTGCGTGTGACGGGGTGGAAGCTTGCCTCCTTGGCGTCGAAGAAGTCCTTCACGGCCGCATAGCGCTCCGCCACCCAGGCGCCTTCATAAAGCAGGTTTGCTACCTCGTAAAAATCGCCAAACGGTACTTCCACCAGCCGGTGACCGAGCTTTGTCAGCATCTGCAAGGCGGTGTCATAGGCCGCTTCCATGACGGCATCGCCGAAAAACAGTCGGTCGGCTCCGGCCGGGACGCCGATGGTCAAGACCGGCAGCGTCTGCCCAAAACCATCGGCGGGGATGGTTTTCGAATAGGCGTCCGTGGCATCGTGGCGCGCCGCAACCTCGAACACCCGCCAGGCGTCCTCGACCGTCAATGCGAAGATCGAAACGCAATCCAGCGTGCGGCAGGCGGGGATGACGCCGGTCGTCGATATTGCCCCAAGACTGGGCTTGAGGCCGACGATATTATTGAGGCCGGCGGGGACGCGCCCAGAGCCCGCGGTATCGGTGCCGAGCGCAAAACTGACGATGCCCTGCGCCGTCGCGACCGCCGAGCCCGAGCTTGAGCCACCGGGTACCAAATCAGGGTCCATGGCATTGCGCGGTGCGGGATAGGGCGTACGGACACCGACCAGACCGGTCGCGAATTGATCGAGGTTGGTTTTGCCGATAACGAGTGCGCCGGCCTCCTTCAGTAGACGCACCACAGTGGCGTCGGCCCCGGGCATATAGGTGAAATCCGGGCATGCCGCGGTCGTTGGCATTCCCGCGACATCGATATTGTCCTTGACCGCAAAGGGGATGCCCCAGAGCGGCTTTGCCGCCGGATCAAAAGGCCCGAGAGCGGCCGCCTGTTGTAGCAAGTGCCTTTTGTCGGAGAGGTGCAGGAAGATGCCGGGATCGTCGACCTTCGTTATACGCGCGAAAACCGCCTCGATAACGCCGGCAACGGTGCCGCCGCTCGCATAGAAACCATGCAGGGATGAAATGTCGAAGGCCGAGCTGGTCACGCTTTTTCCTCTTCCAATATTCTGACTGGCCGATCCCATTGGATCAGGACGACGCAGCCTGTATCGCTCCAGACCGAGTGCTCGCTCCCGGTGGCATTGACGATGTAACAGCCCTTGGCATAGTCCCCGGCCTCATCTGATTGTACACCTTCGAGCACGAAAATGGTCTCCAGCCCTTCATGCCGGTGGCGGGGAACGGAGGCGCCGGCCTCGTATTTCAGCAGCGCGACGCCCGGTTGGTCGCCCTCGAAGGGCCTGATCCAGTGGATGGTGACCTCATCTCGGAACGGGTCGAAAGTCAGGTCTTTCCAGCCACCCGTCATCAACAGTTCGCGTGTCGTTTCAGGCATGATTGATGGTCTCCAGAATGTCGTCGACGCGCGCCGTCCAGCCGACAATCGCGCCCTGCGCTCGGATCATCGCGATAGCGGCTGCTTTGAACTCGGGGAAATAGCTCTCAGTTGCCTCCTCCGCGAGCAGGCAATAATAGCCCCGGTCGTTTGCCTCGCGCATCGTGGTCTGGACGCAGACTTCCGTGGTGACGCCCGCGAAAACGAGCTGCTTGATGCCTTTGCTCGTCAGTATATTGCCGAGATCGGTGGCGTAGAAGGCGCCCTTGCCCGGTTTTTCGATAATGATCTCGCCATCGATGGGGGCCAGTTCGGGCAGGATGGCCGTGCCCGGCTCGCCGGCGATGAGGATGCGGCCCATTGGTCCGACATCGCCGATCCTGAGCAACGGATTGCCGCGGTCACGCTTGGCCGGCGGCAGGTCGGAAAGATCGGGCTTGTGGCATTCCATCGTGTGGATGACCGGCAGGCCGGCATCGCGGAAACCCGCGAGCAGCCGTTTGACGTCAGGGACGATCTTCGCAATGCGGCTGACATCGTTGCCGAGGCTGGCGCCGAAGCCGCCGGGCTCGGCGAAATCGCGCTGCATATCGATGACGATCAGCGCCACAGCGTCGCGTTTGAGCGGGAAGGCAAAAGGCTGAGCCTTGATCTCAGCCATCAGTGATGCCCCGCCATATGGGCACCGATCACGGATATATCGGCGGCGCGCGCCTGGGTTTCGTAGACGAGCTTGCCGTCCGAAATCACCATGATGCGATCCGACATTTCAAGCAGCTCATCCAGGTCTTCTGATAACAGCAAAACGGCAGCGCCGGCATTACGGGCGCGCATGATGCGGGCGCGGATTTCGGCAACGGCGGAAAAATCGAGGCCGAAACAGGGGTTGGAGACGATCAGCAAATCGACCTCTCCCGTGAGCTCCCGTGCCAAGACCGCCCGCTGGACATTGCCACCGGAAAGCGCCGCGATCGGCGAGGAGGATGAGGCAGTCTTGACCTTGAAGTCCGAAATCAGCGACGTCGCGCGCTTCTTCATCTTGCCCTTGTTCAGCCAGATCGCATCACTGCCGTTCTCCTTCAGGTCGAAGGTGCGGAAAGCGAGATTTTCGCTGACGGTCATCCGCGGCGCACAGGCGTTCTGCAATGGCTCTTCCGGGATGAAGCGGACATTGTTCCTGCGCGTTTCGGGCCGCGTTGCGCCATAGGTCTCGCCGTTGACGCTGACCGACCCGCCGTCGGTTGATCGCTGCCCGGCGAGAATTTCAGTGAGTTCCTTCTGGCCGTTGCCGGAAATGCCGGCGATGCCGACAATTTCGCCGGAACGCACCGTCAACTTGTCGATCTCGATCGTCTTCAGGCCGGAACGGTCCGGCGCCTTGACCCGCTCGACATGCAACACCGGTTTAGCAGTCTCCGTGACCGGAACACGTGCGTCGAGTTCGGCGAGTTTGACATCGCCGATCATCATCGCCGCCATCTCCGTCGTCGAAAGTTCCCCGACCTTGCCGCTGCCGACAAGCTTACCGCGTCGCAGGATCGAAACCGCATCGGCGAATTTCGTCACTTCATGGAATTTGTGCGAGATCATCAGAACGGTCAGTTCGCCGCTTTCGGTCATGCCGCGCACCAGGCCGAGCATTTCGTCGGCCTCGGCCGGCGTCAGGACTGACGTCGGTTCGTCGAGCACAAGGAAGCTGCGGCCGAGATAAAGCTGTTTGACGATTTCGAGTTTCTGCTTTTCGCCGGCGGCAAGTTCGCTCACCGGACGTTCAAGCGGGATCTTGAAGGGCATCCGTTCCATGAAGGTGGCAAGCGATTTGCGTTCTTTCGCCCAATTGATGACGGCGGGCACTTCGGCGCGGCTGATGACGAGGTTTTCGGCGCCCGTCAGCGACGGCACCAGCGTAAAATGCTGGTAAACCATGCCGAGACCGTAGACCGCCGCATCCTTTGGTGAGGCGACCGCGACTTCATGACCATCCACCGACAGCGAACCCGAGGTCTGGTGATAAAAGCCCATGATGCACTTGACGAGCGTCGATTTCCCCGCGCCGTTTTCACCGAGTAGAGCGTGGAAGGTGCCGGCGGGAATGCTCACGGACACGTGGTCGAGCGCCGTAAAGCTGCCGAAACGCATGGTCATGTCCAGGGTTTCGATGCCCACAGCCTTGCCAGCCTGGGGGAGGGGCGTATCGCGGACGGTGCTCATGGCAGTTGGCTCACCAAGGTTGCGGAATTGGACACGGAGCCGAAGACGCCGCCCTGCATCTTCACCATCTTGATGGCGGCGAGATGATTGCCGTAGTCGGTCGCGCCGCAGCAGTCTTCTAGCAGCAGGCATTCGAAGCCGCGATCGTTCGCCTCGCGCATGGTCGTGTGGACACAGACGTCAGTGGTGATGCCGGTGAGAATGAGGTTCTCGACGCGCTTCTGGTTGAGGATCAATTCCAGATCGGTGGCGCAGAAAGAGCCCTTGCCGGGCTTGTCAATGATCGTCTCGCCGTCCACCGGCTTCAATTCGTCGATAATGTCCCAGCCCGGCTCGCCGCGCACGAGGATACGGCCGCAGGGGCCAGGATCGCCGATCCCGGCATTGATGCGCTGCGAACGCCAGCGCTTGTTGGCGGGCAAGTCAGCCAGGTCGGGTCGATGCCCCTCGCGGGTATGAATGACGTGATAACCCCTGGCGCGCATGGCGGCGAGCAACGTCTTGATCGGTGCGATCGGTGCTCGGACCAACGACAGATCATAACCCATGTGATCGACATAACCGCCGGGGCCGCAGAAATCCGTCTGCATGTCGATGATGATGAGGGCTGTGTTGTCAGGACTTAGCACGCCATTATAGGGCCAGGCATAGGGATCGGCATCGATATAGGTCAGTTTCTGGCCGAGGGCTGCGGCTGCGCGACTGTTCATGGCTGATCTTTCCTATTTGGTGAGCGAAAGTGCGCCGGGCGCGCCGGCGAGCGAGCGCGTAGGCGACGAGGTGATGATCATGATGACGAGCGTGAGCACGTAAGGGGCGGCGTAGAAGAGGTAATAGCCTTGCGTCACCCCGACCGACTGCAGCGCCGGGCCGAGTGCGCCAGCGCCGCCGAAAAGAAGTGCGGCGACAAAGCAGCCGATCGGATTCCACCGCGCGAAGATCACCAGCGCCACCGCCATCAGGCCCTGGCCGGAAGAGATGCGTTCATTCCAGGAGCCGGGATAGTAGAGCGACAGATAGGCACCACCAACCGCCGCCAGCGAGCCGCCGACCGCCGTAGCAAGCAGCCGGACAAGATCCGGATTGATGCCCATGGCACGCGCCGCATCGGTGCTGTCGCCGACGACGCGCAACGTGAGACCGACCCTGGTGTTTTTGAAGGCCCACCAGAGCACAACAGCGAGCGCCGCGCCGAGGATGAAGAGGATGTTGATATTTAGTGCGGCCTTTACCGGTGCTAGGCCAGACCAAAAGCCGAAGGGGATTGCCGGCAGGTGCGGCGCGACCGGTTGAATGAAGGATTTGCCGAGGAAAAAGGCCAAGCCCAGGCCGAACTGCATCATGGCGATGCCGATGGCTATGTCGTTGACCCTGGGCCATTTGCAGATCCAGCCATGCACGGCGCCGAAGATTGCGCCGGTCGCCATCGCGGCAAGGACGCCAAGCCACGGGGAGCCGCTCATGACGGCAACCGCATAGGCGGTCATGGCGCCGAAAACGAGCGTGCCTTCCAGGCCGAGATTGATGCGGCCGGAGCGCTCCGTGATCGTCTCCCCGAGACTGACGAAGATAAATGGCGTCGAGACGCGGATTGCGCCGGCGAAGATGGCGAGCGGCACACCCCAAAGGCCGATTGCGGTGTCGTCCATCATGCGCTCCTGTTCCAAAGGTCGGGATTGAAGATCTTGAAACGGCCGTAGAAGGTTTCACAGAAGAGGATGACGATGAAGAGCGTGCCCTGCAGGACCAGAACGGTCGCGTCGGGCAGGCCCATGCGGCGCTGGATGAGGCCGCCGGAGGCGTCGATGCCGCCGAGAAGAATGGCGACCGGAATGATTGCCAATGGATTGTGACGGGCAAGAAAAGCAACGAGTATGCCGGTATAACCATAGCCGGCGGCAAGCGAAGCATTGGCGCTGCCCTGGACGGCGGAGACCTCGATCATGCCTGCGAGACCCGCGAAGCTGCCGGCGATCGCCGTAAAGCCGGCGATCAACCGGCCTACGGGCAGACCCTGGATCTGCGCGGCGCGAACATTGCCGCCGGCGATGCGGGCTGCAAAGCCGTAGCTCGTTGCCTCGATCAATATCCAAGATGCGATACAGGCGGCGATGCCGATGACAAGCCCCCAGTGCACGTCCATGCCTGGGATGTTCCCGAGCATATAGTCATGCGGCAGCGGCTTGGTGGATGGCTTGTTGAGGCTTGCCGGATCGCGTAACGGCCCCTCGACGAACTGGTTCATCAAGGCGACGGCGATGTAGGCGAGCAGCAGCGAGGAGATGGTTTCGTTAACTCCGCGATAGTGGCGCAGGAAGCCAGCAAGGCCGATCCAGATGCCCCCGATCACCATTGCGGCAAGTGCCATCGCGATTAGGACGATGATCGCTGGCAAGTGGCCGACGATCGGCAGCGCGATCGCCGCCGCCGCCACGCCGCCTAGGACGACCGCACCTTCTCCGCCGATAATGACGAGACCGAGCCTCGCCGGCAAGGCGACGCAGAGGGCCGTTAGCAGCAGCGGAGAAGCTCGGCTCAGGCTATTCTGGATGGAAAACCAGCTACCGAAGCCGCCGGCATACATGAAACGATAGAGGTCGGCCGGCGATTTGCCGACCGCCAGGATGAAGAGAGAAAAAAGCAGCAAACCGGCCAGGATTGCACCAAGCGTGATCGCGACCGGTTCAGCCCGCCGCGCGAGCCATTCGAGGGCGGGGCGCAGCACCTGCCTTTGCGCATCGATGGATAATGCGGGATCGTTGACTTCGACCGTCATGACGCGTCTCCCCCGAAGATTTAAGCCGTGGAGCCGACGACACCTTCGACCAGATAATTCATGCTCTCGAGCTCGATGGCGTCCTCAGCGAAGCTCTTGTCCGCCGTGATGACCATATTGCCCTTATTGTCCTTGATCGGGCCTTTGAAGACCGAAAATTTAGCCGCCATCATCTCGGCGAGCGTCGCCTCGAACTTCTTGCGGGATTCGGCGGAAACGCCGGGGCCGAGCGGGCTCATCTTGACGAAGCCGTCCTTCAAGCCGCCGCGGACAAAGTTTAAAAGCGTTTCGCCGGCCTGAGCCTTCTTCACGAAGTCGGAGTAGACATTGCCCCAGGCCCATTCGGCCCCGGTCAGATATTTTGCCGGTGCAAGCGGGCTCTGGTTGGCGTGGTAGCCGCAGATGAAGGCGCCACGGCCGGCGGCGGTTTCGACGACGACTTTCGGGCTGTCGACGTGGCAAGTGACGACGTCTGCGCCCTGGTCGATCAGCGCGTTGGTGGCTTCGGCTTCCTTGACGGCCAGCGACCATTCGCCGGTAAAGATCACTTGGCAAGTGATGGCCGGATCGACGGATCGGGCGCCGAGCAGGAAGGCATTGATGTTCTGCAGAACCTGCGGGATAGGCTTGGCGGCGACGAAGCCGATCTTCTTGCTCTTGGTCGCATAGCCGGCGGTGACGCCGTTCAGGTATTGGCCCTGGAAAATGTAACCGAAATAGGAGCCGGTATTCGCCGGATGCTTGCCCGACTGCCAGAGACCGCCGCAATGGCGGAATTGTATGTTGGGATATTTGGCGGCCATGGCCAGCATGTGCGGATCGAAATAGCCGAAGGATGTCGGGAAAAGCAGCGTGGCGCCGTCGAGATTGATCATCGATTCCATCGTCTTCTGCGCATCGACGGTCTCGGGGACATTTTCCTCCTCGACGACGGTGACGCCGCCTATCGCTTTGACGGTGGCAGCACCTTCTGCGTGTGACTGGTTGTAACCGTAGTCGTCCTTCGGCCCGACATAGATGAAGCCGACGGTGAGCGCGGTCTCGGCATAAGCCCGAGAGGAGATGAGACCGGGCGCGACGGTGGCCAGTGCACCTGCTGCCGATGCCTGGAGAAAATTGCGGCGATTCATGGAAAGGAGTCTGGTCATGGTATTGCTCCTTGCGGCCGAAGCCGGCTCGTAAAAAAAGAGGTACGAAAAAGTGTATGCAATCACTGTGCCAGATTTTAACCTATTGATTTTTAGCATTTAAATTTATCAACCGAAATAGGCTGCGAAAAGTGTATGCAGATCTCGTCAAGATATGAGCTTCAAAAATAAGCAGTGCCCATTTATTGATCGAAAATGCGCAATTTGGTTTCTAAATGCCATCTCAAGCTGTTCGCCACATGCTAAACATCATTTTAAAACAATAATTTAAAACATGAATTGACTTTGCTGTCCGTGCGCATACATCTGTATGCAATAAATCGGGGCAGACGCATCGCGGTGAAGCAGGTCAAGCGCAGAGAAATCGTCAGAACCGGAACGACCGTCGAACAGATGGTGCGCGCAATCGCCGATTTGATCGTGACCGGTGCGCTCGTTCCGGGCGAGAAGCTTGACGAAATATCGCTGGCAAGCCGTTTCGACGTGTCGCGGACCCCGGTGCGCGAGGCGTTGCGTGAGCTTGGCGCCATGGGTTTGGTCGGCCGTGAACCGAACCGCAGCGCTGTCGTGACGACTGTAAGCGGTGCCTATTTGCATTCGATGTTCGAAGCAATGGCCGAACTCGAAGCCATCTGTGCGCGCCTGTCCGCAGAACGAATGAGCGTCGAAGAGCGTCGCACCCTCGAGCTCGAACACCGCGCGTCCGCCCGGCTCGTGCATGCACGAGCCGAAGAGGATTATGCTGCCTACAACGCCGAGTTTCACACCCAGCTCTATCGCGGCGCTCACAACGACCACATTTTCGAATTGGTAACGCAGACCCGGGCCAGACTTGCGCCGTTTCGTCGCGCGCAGTTCCGGCTTCCAGGCAGGCTCGCCAAGTCCTTCGATGAGCACGACGCTATCGTCGCCGCAGTCCTGCGGGGCGACTCCCAAGCCGCAAGCCAGGCCGCCTATTCACATGTCGCCATTGTCAGTGATGCCAGCATCGTTTTCGCTGCGCCTAAGACGGGCAACTGAGACTGCTCCAGGTGCTGCGATCATTGAGCCCGTAGCCTCTCACAGCCTTCATGGTTTTCGTTATCGCTCATAGATGCTATCAAGAGCGGCACTCTAGAGCACCGTGCGTTCACTTGAACGCACTAAGGTCGCTCTAGTCTTTTGAGACAAGCGCATCTCATCCGCTTGCAGGTGGTCCCATTTGAAAGCGGGATGCTCTAGTGATTTGACGGTTTCCAACGGGTTTCGCACGGATGGCAGGCAACCAGCATCGGCCCAGCCTTGTCGGAAAGGCCATAAATTTCGTTAGTGCATTCGGCTTTATGCTTTTGGCCGTTTGTCCAGTGAAGGCCCAGCCTGAATGGAGCGTTGCGCCGCCGGCGTGCATTTCAGGACCTTTGGTAACCGACAGAGGCAAAACACTTTGCATCCGCAAGGAAAGTTATAGTCGTGACCTCTGCGACGCGATCGACTATTTCGCCCGCGCCAATCATCTACCGCCGGACTATCTTGCCAGGCTCATTTGGCGGGAAAGCACGTTTCGCCCCGATGCGGTCAGTCCGAAGGGTGCGCAAGGCATTGCGCAATTCATGCCGGGAACGGCAAGACTACGTGGCGTTCAGGACAGCTACGATTTGCTGGAGGCGCTAGGAAAAGCGGCAGCTTATCTGGACGAATTGCGCAACCGCTTCGGCAATCTCGGCTTAGCTGCGGCGGCCTATAATGCCGGCGAAAACGGCCTCGCAAATTTTCTGAGTTCCGGCAATCTTCCCTATGAGACCCGAAGCTACGTGATTGCCATTACGGCGCATACGGTCGAGCAATGGAAGGATGACCCGCCTGGTACGGTTGCGTTGGAACTTGACAAGGGCAAACCTTTTGCGCAGGCATGCATGGCGCTTGCCGGCAGCCGCAAGCTGAAGCAAATCGCCTTGGAGCAGGAGCGGCCTTGGGCGCCCTGGGGCGCTCAACTTGCGGAGAATCTCCAGCTCGACACAGTCCGCAGCCTTTTTTCCGAGAATGTTGCCAAGCTTCCAACACCGCTGAATGAAGAAAAGCCGCTCATTGTGCGCCAGCGCAACGGCGATTTCGGTTTCCGCATCCGATATGCCGCCCGTATCGGCCGGCAGACACGTGCCGAAGCGGACGCGGTTTGCAGTCAAGTCCGCCAGAAGGGCGGGGCTTGTCTTGTGTTCAAGAATTGAGCGTTCCTATCAGACTGCTGCGGTATCAAGGATCCAATCGCTTAATACTCGGCACAATGGCCCATCATTCCTTGCTTCTGGCTCTTTGTTTTGTGGAAAACATTCGCCAATCGGCTAGTTTCATTAAGGGGGTCTCGGGAGGGTAAACAAAGGAGCGTGTAATGGCGCAGAAGCGTGAAGTTCCCGGAATTCGTGCCTACAGCAATCCCGCCGGTGGCTGGGGCGCATTGAGGGCGACCGCCAAGGCCGTGCGCGAGCAGATGGATGTCACGGAAGCGCCGCTGCTTCTTCTGCGCACAAACAAGCCCGATGGGTTCGACTGCCCCGGCTGCGCCTGGCCCGACAAGGAACATACATCGACCTTCCAGTTCTGCGAAAACGGCGCAAAGGCTGTCACCTGGGAAGCGACGAACAAGCGTGTGACGCCTGACTTCTTCGCCAGGCACACCGTGACCGAGCTGCTCGAGTGGAGCGACTACGAGCTGGAAAATGAAGGGCGACTTACCCACCCAATGGTCTATGACAGCACGACTGATACTTATCGACCGATCGAATGGGAGGGAGCCTTTGCGCGCATCGGCGAGGTCATGCGCAGCCTGCCCAATCCGGACATGGCGGAGTTCTATACGTCCGGCCGCGCCTCCAATGAGGCCGCTTTTCTGTTCCAGATTTTTGCGCGCGAATATGGCACCAATAATTTCCCCGATTGCTCCAACATGTGCCACGAGGCGACCAGCGTCGGCCTGCCGCAGTCGATTGGCATCGGCAAGGGCACGGTGTCTCTGGAGGATTTCGACCGCTGCGAGCTCATCATCGCCATGGGTCACAATCCCGGAACCAACCATCCGCGCATGATGGGCACGCTGCATGAATGCTCGCGGCGCGGCGTGCCCATCATCGTCTTCAATCCGTTGAAGGAGCGGGCGCTCGAACGGTTCGCCGATCCGCAGAACCCGATCGAGATGGGCACTTTCGGCTCGACGCGGATTGCGTCCTCCTACTATCAGGTCAAGATCGGCGGCGATGCGGCTGCCCTTAAGGGTATCATGAAGGCTGTACTGGAGTTGGCTGAGGCGTCGCAAGACGTGCTCGATCGTGCATTCATCGTCGAACACACCATCGGCTTCGACGCCTTCGCAGCCGATCTCAAGCAAACGGCATGGGCCGATATCGAAAGAGCGTCCGGGCTGATGCGGGTCGACTTGGAACGGGTCGCGACCGCCTATGTCAAATCGAATGCCACGATTGTCACCTACGGCATGGGCATTACCCAGCACGCCAAGGGCACCGCCAATGTGCAGCAGATTGCCAATCTGTTGCTGTTGCGCGGCAATTTCGGCAAGCCCGGCGCCGGCATCTGCCCGCTGCGCGGCCATTCCAACGTGCAGGGCAATCGCACCGTGGGAATCAGCGAGAGGCCGAATCCTTCAATGTTTGCCGGCATCGAACGCGCTTTTGGCTTCAAATCGCCTGAACACCACGGCCACGATGCGGTTGCCGCAATGCAGGCGATGGCGGATGGGCGCTCGACGGTGTTGCTCTGCCTTGGCGGCAATTTTTCGATCGCTCTGCCCGATCCGGAACTCTGCACCAAGGCGATGCGCAAGCTCGATCTCGCCGTCCATATGAATACCAAGCTCAACCGTTCGCAGCTGCTGATCGGCAAGGAATCCATCATCCTGCCGGTTCTTGGGCGCACCGAGCAGGATATACAGTCAGCCGGGCCACAATCGGTGACGATCGAAGACTCGATGTCGATGGTGCATGCCTCCCGTGGCAAGCTAAAGCCGGCTTCCGAACATCTGCGCTCCGAACCGGCGATCGTTGCCGGCATGGCGCAGGCGACATTGCCCGACAGCAAGGTCGCCTGGATGGACCTGATCGCCGACTATGATCGCATTCGCGACAAGATCGAAATCGTCTTTCCCGATTTCGCGGGCTACAACGAGCGTATCCGTGTGCCGGGCGGTTTCCGCCTGCCACTTGGCCCAACCGAGCGTATTTGGAACACCCCGTCCGCCAAGGCGGAGTTTCTGCTATTCCAAGGGCTTAACGAGGATGCCGCGTTTGCCGACGCTGGTATCCTCAAGCTCGCGACGATACGCAGCCACGACCAATACAATACGACGATCTATGGCCTAGACGATCGCTATCGCGGCGTTTTTGGCCGGCGCGACGTATTGTTCATGAATGATGGCGACCTGGCTGCGAAGGGCCTGGAGCATGGCGATCTCGTGGAGGTCGAAACGGCACTGCCTTCAGGAGCCAAACGACTGTTGAAGCTGACAGCGATTTCCTACGATATCGCGCCGGGTTCGGTTGCCGCCTATTATCCGGAAGCAAACTGCCTGATCCCGATCGACTATCAGGACAAGGAAAGCGGCACGCCGTCCTATAAGTCGGTTCCGGTGCGCGTCAGCAAAACGGTGTAGCCCAGTCCTCAAACTTTGCGGCCGCCGACCCAGGTGGCCGCGATGTTTGGCCTCGATGCAGTATAAATGATTTTCTGCAGGATGCGCTCGCCTTTGTCGCGGTCTTCGAATAGCCGCACCGTGCCCTTCTCGGCATCGGCATCAATCAGCACGGCGTCGAACTGATAGCCGGGCGTGAATTGCCCGACGGGAAGATCGAGCGCGATGCCGCCGCCCGTCGTCGCGATATAGAAGGCGTCGCGGAAATCGATTTGTGCCGGGCCGAACGTCGCGCGGGCGGCGGCCGGCAGGTTCGGGTCGACGCCGCGTTGCAGCATCCTCGATGCCAAGATCGCGCCTCGAGCGTTCTCGAGCATCGAAGCGCTGGGGCCGCCGGAAATGTCGGTGCCGAGACCGACATGCAGCCCCTTTTCCAGCGCAGCGCGCAGCGGGAAGACGGCATTGGCGAAATAGGCATTCGAAAGCGGGCAATGCGCGACGGCAGCGCCGCGCGCACGCACCGTTTCCATATCCTTCGCCGAAAGGAAATTCCCATGCGCCAAGACAGTCTTGCGGCTGAGGAGGCCGAAACGATCAAGGCTGTCTGCATCCGTCATGCCATGGCGGGCAAGCACATAGCCTTGCGCCCAGTCGCTTTCCGAGCAATGGGTTTGCACATGGCAGGCGCACTCCCTGGCAATAGCGCCGAGGCCTTCAAGTGTCGCATCGGTGCAGGAGGGAATGAAGCGCGGCGTGACGACGGGCAGAACGCGCCCTTCGCCATTTTGTGGATGTCCACGCACATAGTCGATCAACGCGCGCGTGCCCTCGAGTGCCTCTTTGCCCGATCTGTCGCGGTAGTACTCCGGACACTCGTCGGCATTGTCCATCGCCACCTTGCCGATCAGGGCGCGCTGGCCTTTTTCCAGGCAGATATCGACCAGCGCCCGCGTCGCCTCTTGATGGATGGTAGCGAAATAGAGCGCCGTCGTCGTGCCGTTGGCAACCAGGTCATCGACCAGCAGGCGATAGATGTGGCGCGCGAAGGCTGCATCCTGATAGCGCGCCTCGAGCGGAAACGTATATTTTTGCAGCCACACTTCCAAAGCGACATCGAGCGCATCGCCAAGCTGCGGATATTGCGGCGCGTGTACGTGCAGATCGACGAAACCCGGCAAGACGTAGGTCCGTGCCGGCAGTCTTACGAGTTCGCCCGATGCGTCGCGCGTGTCACGAATGGTCCGGTAGTTCGGATCGCCATGACGGTGAACGGCGGTAATCACACCATCGGCATCGATCTCGATCAGCACATCGTCCAGAACGTCGATGATGCCGCGCTGCGGCGAATGAAATCCCGACGCGCTGAGCGTCTTGTTGCGCAGATCCATGAATGCGCCTCTTTTCAGGCGGCCACGATCGTCGTGCCGTAGGTAATACCCTTCTCCTTCAGCCAACGGCGATAGGCGATTGAGGTGGCGTCGGCGCGGGTCGGGATCTCGGCGCGCGCCTCCATCGGCAGCAGGGCCGGACGTTGGTTTTCCAGGATGATACGGTCCTGCAGGAAGATCAACTGTTGGAAGTGCACGAGTTCCGTTGTCGTGGATGTGTCGTCGATCAAGAACATCACCGGATGGGCGCGGCAGCGATCTGGATCGAGTGGCTGCACGAAGAGACAGATCACGTCCCAGCGGTCTGCCGCATTCGGGCAAGTCTTGTAGAGCAGGGTCGAAAATGGTGTCATGACGCGATAGATATAGTCGGTCATAATACCTTCGCTGGCCGAAAGGGCCGCCTGTGGCTGGAAGAACTGGCAGTTGGTCGCCCAGACTTCATCGACATCGCGGCGAATCTCGACATTGTAATGCGTCACCTCGGTATGCGGCTCGGCGCCGAGAATATCCGTGTGGACGAAGGGGAAATGCGCCAGATCGAGGAAGTTCTCGACAATCCTCAGCCCAGACGCGCGCACTGCGACCGTGCCGCAATTGACGACGCGCCTGTCCGGTTCTTCGGCCTCGGGAAGCTCGAAAAGACCGCCCGGCGGCGTTCCAAGCGTGGTCCAGACAAGGCCGAAACGCCTAATCAGCGGCAGAGCTTCCTTCCGATCGCCAGCTTTGATGACGAGCGCGCCGTCCAAATCCCGCTTGACCGTAAGATCGGTACCGAGCAGGCGGTTCGCCGAGGTTCCGAACGGAATCTCCCTTTCGGTTTCGAGCGCATACCATTGGTCGAGGGCTGCCTTATCAGAACATTGGCTCATGAACGCTCCCTTTCCTCGTTTCTCGGCCCGGTCTAGCGGACATCGCGATAATAGGGCAGGCCGATTGCGGCGGGTGCGGCCATGATACGGCGCATGCGCTGCCAGGCAAGTACCGGCACGATGATGAAGGCCATGGTGCCGAGATAGGGCAGCATGGAGAGGAAGGCCGGCGCGATCGGCCAGCCACGGGCTTGACCGACGAAACCGATGGCGGTGATGAGGCCGAAGAGCAGGCCGGAAAGAACGGCGGGAATGGGCCGGTAGCCGGCGAAGATAACCAACGCCACCGCGATCCAGCCGCGCCCGGCAACAACGCCGTCGGACCAGGAGGGCACAAAGGCAAGCGTCAGATAGGCACCGGCCCCGGCCGCAAGTGCTGAACCTAGCGTGACATAGGCGAAGCGGATGAGATTGACCGGTATGCCGGCGGCATCGGCGGCGGCAGGATTTTCGCCGACGGCACGCAGGTTGAGACCGTGTCGGGTGCGGAACATGACGTAATTTACCGCTACCGGCAGGACGATGTAGATGAGATAAACGAGGATATTCTGCGAAAAGAAGGCTTTGCCGAGGATGGGAATGTCGCTGAATAGTGGGATTTGGACGCCGGAAAAGGTGGCGCGCGCCGGCATGCCGGAATAGGCCCGGCCGATGCTGGAGGCAATGCCGTTGCCCATCAGGGTCAGCGCCAGCCCACAGAGCACCTGGTTGGCACGCAACAAAACGGTCGCGGCGGCAAACAGCGTGCCGAAGGCCGCGCCGACCAAAAGCGCTGCGACGAAACCCAAAATAGGTGAGGGAAAGGATGTCGTCGCCGCGATCGCCGTCAGTGCGCCCATCGCCATTAGGCCCTCGACGCCGAGATTGACGACGCCGACGCGTTCAGCAAGCACTTCACCGAGGGCAGCCAGAGCCAGGACGCCACCGGCGAGAAAGGCTGTGGTGAGGAGGCCCGTCAGAAGCTCCATGATCTCTTTCTCCTCAAACCTTGTCGCGGGCGAAGCGGTAGTGGGCGATTTCGTCACCAATCGCGGTCAGGAACAGGATGAGGCCGGTGATGGCAAGCACGGCCGAGGTTGAAAGCCCCTGGGTCTGGAGAATGATGCCGGAATTGAGGATGAAGGCCATCAAGGCGGCCGAGAATATGACGCCAACCGCGGAATTTCGCGCCAGAACCGCGACCATGATGCCGAGATAGCCGTAATTGTTGGAGATACCCCCCTGCAGCCGGTGCACTGTGCCGGCGATCTCCAACATGCCGGCCAAGCCAGCAATCGCGCCGGACAGCAGCATGATCGTGATCAGATGGCGACGGGCCGGCATGCCGGCATAATGTGCTGCTGACGGGTTCGAGCCCACCAGGCGGACCTCATAACCCCAGCGGGAAAAGGCAAGGATGCCGGCGATGACGAGGGCGGCGAGAATGGCGACCGGAAAGCCCCAATGCACCGAGCCCCATAGTTCGGGGATTTCGGCCGACAATCTTGCCGTCGCCGAATTCGCCGTCCGATCGCGCCATGCGCTGGTCGAAACGTAAAAGACCAGCAGGATGGCGACGAAGTTCAGCAGCAATGTCGTGATCAACTCGTTGACATCAGCATAGGCGCGGGCAAGCGTCGGGATGAGGATCCAGACCGCGCCGCCGATGAACCCGGCAAAAAACATCAGCGGCAGGATCACGATCGACGGCCCCGGCACAAACAAGCCGACCGCAGCCGCAGCAAAAGCGCCGGCATAAAATTGCCCTTCCGCGCCAATGTTCCAGACTCCAACTTGCTGGCCGACAGCAACAGAGAGGCCCGTCAATATCAGCGGTATCAGAAGCACACCCAGATCCTGAAGGCCGAAGCTGGAGCCGAAGCTTGACCCGATCACTTCCGAGGCAAGTTCGAGCGGCTTGGCACCGGTAACAGCCAAAACAAGGCCGGCGAAGAAGAGCCCCAGCATGATAGCAGCAATGCGCGCCGCAAAGGCAATGGCAGGCGAGGCGGAGGGCAAACGCTGAAGACGAAAGGATGCGGTCATGTCAGGCAACCTCGGGCACAGGAGTACGGCCGCCCATCAGTAGGCCGATCTGGTCGATGTCGGCCTTGTCGCTGTCGACGACCCCCATAATCCGACCCTCGTAAAGCACGGCGATGCGGTCCGAGAGTATCAGCAGCTCCTCAAGCTCTTCGGAAATCAACACGATGCCGGCGCCGGCATCACGAAGCTCCACGATGTAGCGCAGCATGGTGTTGATGGCGCCGACATCGAGGCCGCGGCTCGGATAGGCGGCGATCAGCACTTTGTTTGCAATGCGCATCTCACGTCGGGCGACAAGGCGTTGCTGGTTTCCACCTGAGAGGTTGCGAACGGGCATGCCGAAATCCGGAATTGCGACATCGGCCGCAGCGGCAATCTCCTTTGCAAGCGCCGCTGCCGCGCCCGGGCGGTAGGCGCGACCTGAGGAGATCGGCGGTTCCTTATATTCGCGCATGACGGCGTTGATGGTGATGCTGAGTGCAGGCGCAAGGCCGCTATGCAGCCGGTCTTCCGGAATATGGCCGATGCCGCGCTCGACGAAATCTGCCGCGTTGCTGCGCTCGACCGGTTTTCCCTCGATAAGTATGTGGCCACTGCTGACCGGTTTCATGCCTGCCAATACCTGGCTAAGTTCGCGCTGGCCATTGCCCGCGACGCCGGCAATACCGAGAATTTCGCCGGCGTGAACGCGCAGCGAAACACCATGTAATGCCTCATCGCCGGCGTCGTTGAGCGCGCAGACACCCTTGAGGCTAAAAACCGGTTCGAGCGAGATGGGCGCCGCGCCCGCTGCTCGCTGCCGCATATCGGCGAGCACGATATCCCGGCCCACCATTAGTTTGGCAAGCATGCGTGGATTGCAGTTGGCGGCCTTTTCCGTCGTAATCTTACGGCCGCCGCGCAGAATGCTGATGCGGTCGGAAATCTCCAGGACTTCATCGAGCTTGTGGCTGATGAAAATGACGGCATTGCCTTCCCTCACGAAGTCGCGCAGCGCCTTGAACAGCTCGCGAGCCTCCAACGGCGTTAGCACGGCCGTCGGCTCGTCCAGAATAAGGACGCGCGCCTGCCTTGCCAGCACGCGCAGGATCTCGACGCGCTGCTGTTCGCCGGTGGAAAGATCGCTTATGCGGGCGCCCGGGCGTGTCTGCAGATTGAACTTTGTCGCCAACGCTGCCGTACGCGCTTCCAAAATCTGTGCCGATGCGCGGCGCGGTGTTTCCGGCCAGCCGAGATGAATGTTTTCGGCCACAGTGAAGGCCTGCACCAGCTTGAAATGCTGATGAACCATGCCGATGCCGGCGGCGATCGCCTGAAGAGGTGTGGCGAATTGCTGATGATAGCCGTCGACGATGATCTCGCCGGCATCGGGCTGATAGATGCCCGTCAGGATGTTCATCAGAGTTGATTTGCCTGCGCCGTTTTCTCCGAGCAATGCGTGGATCTCACCCGGCAGAACATCGAGGTCGACATCTTCGTTGGCGATGACGCCCGGAAAATATTTTGCGATGCCCTTGAGCTGCACCAGCGGCGGCGTGCCCGGGGGCGCGGAGAAGGATGTCGCGGTGTCAGTCATCAAGGGCACCAATATCTCATAAAGAGCAAATCTGGCCGGCCGTGCCGGCGAGATTCCTATCTGGCGATGGTATCGGTCAGGCGCTCAGGCCGGTGACGCCCTCGACCGACCAATCCCAATTGTAAAGGTCATTGTCCGTCATCGTCTGGCCGCTCGCGACACGGACCTTGCCGGTCGAATCCTTGATCTCGCCGGTGAAGGGCGACCAGCCGCCGATGATCTTATCGCGCACCGCATCGGCGGCTGTGGCGACATCGGCCGGAACCTTCTCGCCCCACTTGTCACGGTCGACGCCAGAGCCCATTGCAAATAGCGTATCGCCCGGCGTCCATGTACCGGCGAGACGCTTGCCGACCTGATCGACATAGAATTTGTTGAAGTCGATGAGGACGGAGGAGACATAGGAATTCGGGCCGTAGCGGCGGATATCGGTGTTCCACATGGCAGCCCAGACGCCGCGCTTTTCGGCGACCTGCAGATAGCCGGCTTCGTCCATGATGCCGAACAGGAAGTCGCAGCCGTTGTCGATGAGAGCGGTGCCAGCCTGCGTCGCCGCCTGCGGATCGAACCAGGAATTGATGGCGATGGTCTGCAGCGTCGCACTCGGATTGACGGAGCGAGCGCCCATCAGGAAGGCGTTGGTGGAGGCAAAGACCGATGCCACCGGGAAGGAGGCGACATAGCCGAGCTTGCCAGACTTCGACAGGTGGCCGGCGGCAACGCCGATAACATAGGTCGGATACCAATGCGCCAGATAATACCAGCCAAGATTGTCCATATTGACGCGGCCGTCGCACTCTAGGAAGGCAACGCCGGGCGCCTGTTTGACCACGGCATGCAGGAAGTCGCCGTTCGAGGAGGTGTCGAAAATGATGTTGGCGCCTTCGCTGACGAACTGGCGATAGGTGCGGGTTGCGTCGGCCGAATAGGGGATGTTCTCCACTTCCAGGACCTTCTTGAGCTTCGGATAGGCGCCTTTGACCGCAAGCAGGCCCTGGTGATGCGCAAAGGTCCAGCCTTCGTCCGAAATCGGACCGACATGGCCGAAGCCGACGATCGCATCCTCTTCCTTGATCGCCGGGAATGAAGCGGCGGCGCGCGCCTGGCTGGCAAGGCCCGCAGGCAGTGTCAAAACAGCCGCGCCGGCTGCGCTCATATTCAGAAATCCGCGACGGGAAAGCGAACGCAAATCAATCATGGGGTCCCCTTTTGGTTTGGCGCCGTGACCGCGCCGTAATGTTATCGAGGCAACAATTATGCCAGTTGCGGCAAGCTGACCGGGCGCTTTGGCGACGATGCGTGTTCGCAAGCTCCGGAAAGTCTCTTGAATTCTCAAGGGGAGAACGTCTAGAATGCCTAAAACTAAAGCATGTATATTTTTTATGCATAGTGGGCAATTTTGATGCGCAAGGCGGGCCATGGTTGAGGCGAAGGGAAATTCTGCGGCATGACCGAGCGGGCGCGGTTCATATTTCGGGGGCAGATGGCGCGCGACAGTTTCATCGAATTCGCGCTGCATCGAGCGCATCGGTTGGATCTGGACATTGAGATGGAAGCCTGTAACGCAACGTCGGCGACACTTTCCGTCGAAGGGCAAAACGATCTTGTTGACGCCTTCGAAATGGCCTGCAGCCTCGGGCCTTATGACTGCATCATTCTCGATATCGAGCGGAGCGACATATGAAATTGGAAGCAGGATGGGTGCCGGTCGCCCTGTCGACGTCGATTGAGCCGGGGACATCGGCGGGCGCGGTCGTCGAGGGCAGCGAGATCGTCGTCTGGCGCGACAATAGCGGCGATGCCCATGTCTGGGAGGATCGCTGCCCGCATCGCGGCATGCGCATGAGCTTCGGCTTCGTCCGAGGCGATCACATCGCCTGCCTCTATCATGGATGGCAGTACGATACAGCTGGGCAGTGTCGCTATATTCCCGCACATCCGACACTGGAAGTGCCGCAGACGATCAAGGTGCCAACCTATTCGACCACGGAAAAATATGGGGTCATCTGGGCGACGAGCGTTTCAGATGCATCATTGCCGAAAATCGACGCTGCGACGGGAGTTACCGCGGTTCGCAGCCTCTATATCGAGCGTGGGGCAGAGGAAGTCCGTACCTCATTCGAGAAAATGGGAATGAGCGGTTTCGTCGGGAATGTCGGCATATTGGAAGCCGGGGACGACAGGCTGCTGCTCGCGGTTCAGGTCATTTCGCCTCAGAAGACAGCCGTTCATATTGTCATTCTCGGCTCGCCGGCGATCAATGAGGGCGCCAAACAGAAGCATTATGCGAAATGGGCCGAAGGTCTTCGCTTCGACCTCGAACAGACAACAGAGGTCGCTTGATGGCGCAGATCACGCTTTACAATTACGAAATGGACGAGGGAAGCTATCGCGTTCGCCTGCTGCTTTCCATATTGGGGATTGCATATAAAACCATTGCCGTCGACATGTTTCCGGGTAAGGAGGAGGGTAAACCAGCTATGCTGGCGCTCAACCCGCTGGGCACAATGCCGGTATTGACCGACGGCGATCTGGCGTTGCGCGGCAGCGAGGCGATCCTTGCATATCTTGCCAAGGCCTACGACCCGACGCGGCGTTGGTTGCCCAAGGACGCGGCCGAATTCGGCCTCACGATGATGTGGCTGCATTTTTCAGCGACAGCGCTCGCGTCCGCTGTTGCCGCGCGCCTGCAATCGCTCTTTGATGTGCCAAGCGATCAAGCTAGCCTGCGCGCCGGTGCCGGTAAGGCTTTCCGTATCATGGACGATCAGATGACGCTTCGCCATTTTGATGGCTTCGAGTGGTTCGTCGGCAGCGGTCCGACGCTCGCGGACCTGACGCTGTTCCCGTCCTTTGCTCTCAGTCGCGATTATGGCATTGATCATGACGACTATCCGGCGCTGCGCCGGTGGTTGCGGCGGTTCCGCGCCATCGACGGCTTCCAAACCATGCCCGGCATTCCCGATTATCATTGATTTTGAGGTGGATATCCGATGACGCTCAGCCGCTTTTCCGTCAAGCCGCTCTCGACCATGACATCGACGCTTGCCGACGTCGCCTCTGCCCGCCGAGAGCCCGATCTCGTGATCCAGGACGCGCGCGTGCTGTCGACCTATTCCGAACGCATTCTTGCCGGCAAGGAAGTCTGGATTTCCGGCGGCCGTATCGCGGCGGTCAAACCGGCCGGAAGCTATAGGGGCGACGGTGCCAAGCTCTATAACGCCAGGGGCGGTATCATTGCGCCCGGTCTCGTTGACCCCCACATTCACATTGAATCGAGCATGGTGACCGCCTGCGCCTATGCTGAGGCAGCGTTATTGAACGGCACGACGACGATCTTCTGCGACAGTCATGAGATCGGCAATGTCATGGATGTCGCCGGTGTCGAAGCAATGTTGGAAGATGCCCGTCGTGCACCGCTGTCGATCTTCCTGACCGTGCCGAGCACAGTACCTGCCACTTCGCCGAAACTCGAGACGGCCGGCGGGGACCTGACGCCGGAGAAGATCGCGGCGCTGTTCGACAACTGGCCTGAGGCCCTTGCGCTTGGCGAGAAGATGGACTTCGTGCAGGTGGCGATGGGCGATGATCGCAGCCATGCCATCCTGGCAGCAGCTCTTGAACGCGGGCGGCCGGTCTCGGGCCATGTCTACGGCCGGGAATTCGTCGCGGCCTATGCGGCATCGGGTGTGACCGATACGCATGAGGCGATTGACCGCGACATTGCCGACGACCTACTGGAAGCGGGCATCTGGCTTTTCTTGCGCGGTGGCCCGCCGACGACGCCGTGGCACAGCCTGCCGCATGCGATCAAGACCGTCACCGAACTTGGCTCCTCCCACAAGCGCATTGCCGTCTGCACCGACGACCGCGACGCCGACGACCTGTTGCTCTTCGGCCTCGACTGGGTGACGCGTGAAGCGGTCAAGGCCGGCATGCGGCCGGAGCAGGCTTGGTCGATGGGTTCTCTGCATGGCGCGACACGCTTCGGCATGGAGCACGAAATCGGCGGTCTCGGCGGCGGGCGCCGCGCCGATCTCGTGTTGCTGACCGACGATTTGAAGCCGCTGAGCACCTGGTATGGCGGCGAGTTGGTGGTCGAGGACCGCAAGATCACGGCGGTCCTCGATGCCGCCTTGTCCAATCCCTATCGCTACCCCGAAGCTGCCTATCACACGGTGAAATTGCCGCAAAACCTGAAACTTGCGCCGGAATTGCCGACCGAACCGGTGATTGCCCATACGATCAAGACCGAGCTGCCGGGTATTACGCTCGGCCATGTCGCGGTCGAGCTCGAGCCGGCCAATGACTGGCAGACACATTTCGATCGTCATGGCCTCTGCTTCGTGACTGTCGTCGAGCGCCACGGCAAATCGGCAGGCAATGTCGCCCACGGTCTTCTGAATAGCTTCGGGCTTAAGCAGGGGGCGGTGGCCTCCTCCGTCGGTCATGACAGCCACAACATTATCGTTGCAGGCACGAACGAGGCGGATATGCAGATCGCCCTTAATGCGATCGAAGCCAAACAGGGTGGCGTCTGCGTCGTTATGGACGGCGAGGTGACGGCCATGGTGCCGCTGCCGATCGCCGGCCTGATCTCCGACAAGCGCGTACACGAGGTCGCCGAAGAGGTGAAAGCGCTGAAGGTCGAATGGGAAAAGGCCGGCTGCACCATCGCCTATATGGGTTTCAATCTCATTCCGCTTTCCGTCATTCCGGAAATTCGCATCACCGATAAAGGGCTGGTGCTCGTGCCGGAAATGGAGATCGTGCCGCTGTTCGAGCCGGCCTGACACTGATGACGCCTGGCGTCATTGCCGGGCGCCTCCACCATCTTCCAACACGATGCCGGGTGAAGCTTTTGCATTCACCCGACAAATTGCCGTCACGGCGCCAGGGAGCAACTGCTGATCACCAGCGTTGCCTTTTTGGCAATTCATATAGCGAATAATTGTTCTTTATTAGAACACGAAAATTACTCATCCTTCTGGGTATTCGGCAAATGAGCTGCGGTACACGGCGATAAAGTCGGGCTGCGGGAACAAATAGGGGAACTATTATGTCTCATTTCATGATGAACCGCCGTCGTTTCATGTCCAATGTCGCAACGGTAGGCGGCCTCGCCGCAGCGCAGACCTTGATCGGTGTGCGTGCTGGCCTTGCACAGGACGTCGCGCAGGTGAAGATGCAACTGGGTTGGCTGGTCTCAAACGGCGTGATTGGTGAAGTCGTCGCGCAGAAGAAGGGTTTCTTCAAGGAGCAGGGCGTCCAGCTGGAGATCGTTCCGGGAGGCCCCAATGTCGATGGCGTGGCCGGTGTCGCGGCGGGGCAATCGACGCTCGGACAAATCTCTTCCAGCCCATCGGTGATGCTGGCGCGTTCGGCCGGCATTCCGGTCAAAGCCTTCATCGCCGGCTTCCAGAAACATCCCTTTACCTATTTTTCGCTGAAGAAAGCACCGATCCGCGAGCCGAAGGACATGATCGGCAAGACAATCGCCACGCAGCCAACGGCCTTCATCCTGCTTCGCGCGCTACTTGCCAAGAACGGCATCGCCGAGGATCAGGTCAAGATGGTCAATATGGGTTCGGACATGAACCAGCTTCTGACCGGCCAGGCCGACGCCGTCACCGGTTGGGTCACCAATACCAATGCCCTGTCGGTCCTGGGTGATGATCGCGTCGACATGATGCTTTGGGACGCCGGCCTGCAGCTCTACGCCAATGTCTACTACACAACCGATGAGCAGCTCGACAAACATGCCGACGTTCTGGTGCGCTTCACGACGGCAGCCGCCAAGGGCTGGGGCTACGTTCGCGACCATCCGGAAGAAGCTGTCGAGATGCTGGTAGAGACCTATCCCAACCTCGACAAGGCCAGCGAGCTCAAAGCTGTCGGTCAGGTCGCGAAATTCTCCTTCGGCGACACGACCAAGCAATTCGGTTGGGGCGCGATGAACAAGGATAATTGGGCGGCGCAGATCAAGGCCTATGCCGATCTCAAGCAGTTCACCGGGACGGTTCCGGCCGTCGACGATGTCGCGAGCTTCGCCATTCTTGATGCCACCTCCGATATCCGCAAGCAGGTCGGGTGAATGACCATGACCCCCGCCGCCACCTTCCAAAGGTCAGATCTGCAGCCAGCCGGATCGCCGCTCGCCGTATCCGTCGCCAATCTGGACATCCGCTTCGGTGACAAGGACAACGAAATCACCGCTCTTTCCAACGTGTCGGTGAACATCCCCGAGGGCGCGTTCGTGACGATGCTCGGCCCCTCGGGTTGTGGAAAGTCGACCCTGCTGCGCTGCATTGCTGATCTCGTGCACATCAGCGGTGGTTCGATCTCCGTGCTCGGGCGCTCGCCGCGCGAAGCACGGCAAGGCCGCGATTTCGCCTTCGTGTTCCAGGATGCGACTTTGTTGCCCTGGCGCAGCGTCATCGACAATGTCCGCCTGCCGATCGAAGTCGGCAAGCATGCGCCCGGTTCCTTTGCCGACCCGGCGGAGCTGCTGGCGATGGTCGGGCTCAAGGGGCGCGAAAGTGCCCTGCCGCATGAACTCTCCGGCGGCATGCGCCAGCGAGTCGCCATCGCCCGGGCGTTGGTCACCCGCCCGCGCATCCTGTTGATGGACGAGCCCTTCGGCGCACTGGACGAGATCACGCGCGACAAGCTGAATGAGGAGCTGCTGCGGCTCTGGCAGGAGACGGGCACGACCATCGTCTTCGTCACCCATTCCATTCCCGAGGCGGCTTTCCTTGGCCAGCACGTGCTGATGCTGCAGGCGCATCCGGGACGGGTGAAGGAATTCATGAAGGTCGATCTTCCCTACCCACGCTCGATCGCCATGCGGGATACGGTGGAATTCATTCAGGTAACAGCGCATTTGCGCGCTCTGCTGGAGGAGTGCCTATGAGCAATGCGGTCTCTTCCGCCGCCCGCGCCGTGCCAGCATCCACGCAGCGCAAGGTCGCGATTCTCGACGCCACCTTTGGCACGCTGTCGAAAAACCTGCCGGCGATTTTGGCTGGACTCGGCCTCGTCGTGCTGTGGCAATTGGTGATCTGGATCTTCAAGATCCCGACCTTCATGGCACCGAGCCCGGCCGATGTCGTCTTCGCATTCCGGGACAATGCCGCAACGCTATGGCGGAATTTCCTGCCGACCCTGCTCGAGGCTGTCCTCGGCTTCCTGTTCGGCAATCTCGTCGCCATTCTGCTGGCAGTATGGTTCGTGCACAGCACGACGGCGGAAAAGGCATTTTATCCGATCGCCGTCTTCATCAAGGCGATCCCGATCATCGCGCTCGCGCCGATCCTCGTATTGATCTTTGGCAATGGCCTGGCACCGAAAATCATCATTGCCGGCCTGATCTGTTTTTTCCCGACGCTGGTCAACATGGTGCAGGGATTGCGCGCCGCCAGTCCTGCCATGCTCGACCTAATGCGCGTCCTCTCTGCCACCAATTCGGAGATCCTCTGGAAAGTGCGGTTTCCGAGCTCGCTGCCCTTCCTGTTCGCCGCCCTAAAGATCGCGGCAACCAGCAGCGTCATGGGAGCAATCGTTGCCGAATGGATCGGCTCGAGCTTCGGCCTCGGCGCGTTGATCATCGAGGCCACCTATAACTTCCGCTCGCCGCTTCTCTACGCAACCGTTGTGATCGCAGCCCTTCTGGCGGTGATCCTCTTCGCTCTTGTCTCGGCCGTCGAGGCAAAGGTGGTGCGCTGGAAGCCGGCTGGATCGCATTGAGCACGCGCAACGAGGAGGAAACGATAATGATTGAGACCATCCATCAACCTGCGCGCGACATCAAAGTGGTCGATCGCTCCGATGTCGTCGTGGTCGGCGGCGGACCTGCCGGGATTTCGGCGGCGGTATCGGCCGCCCGCAATGGCGCAAGCGTCACCTTGCTGGAACGCTATCCCTATGTCGGCGGTCTTGCTGCTGGCGGTATGGTGCTCGTGCTGGACGATATGATCAACGAGCTCGAAATCACTGTGCGCGGCATCTGCATGGAAATGATCGAGCGCATGAAGGCCTGGGGCCTGTGCGTCACGCCGACGGATCGCGATCGCCTGATCGAATTCCGTGACACCCCGGAAGCTTGGCAGCGCTGGGCGCGCTGGGGGCTGTTCGACTTCCATACGCCATCGATGCCGCATCCGATCTGCTTTTCCGCCGCTTTCGACCCAGACGCCTTCAAGCGAGCCGCCTACGACATTCTGGGTGTCGCGGGCGTCAAGCTCAGGACCCATAGCTGGTTCTCCTCGGCGATCGTTGAAGGCAGGACGATCAAAGGCGTGATCTGCCAGACAAAGGCAGGCATGGAGGCGATCTTGGGTGATGTCGTCATCGACACGACAGGAGACCTTGATGTCGCCGCCAGTGCGGGCGCTTCATATGTCGAATCCAACTTCATTCTGACGACGGTTTCTCGTTGGGGCGGCGTCGATACGGATGCGGCAGAGCGGTTCGAGCGTGAGGACCCGGAGGCATTCAAGCTGGTCGATCACGAAGCCAAGCGCCTAATCGGCGGGTGCTGGTCCTTCTGGTGGCTGAAGACGCCGCTGCCCGGTATCGTCTGGCTCAACTGCCCGCATATGCCGAAGCTGAGCGGCCTCAAGGTCGAGGACTTGACCCAAGCGGAACTGGAGGGACGAGCCCGTATTGCTCGCCTCATCGACTTCGCGCGTGAGAAAATGCCGGGTTTCGAAAATGCCTATGTCGTCGATTTTGCTCCGCAGACCGGCGTGCGGCAGACGCGGCTGCTGGACGGTGACTATGTCGTGACGAAAGACGATGTGATGGCCAGGCGGCATTTTACCGACACCGTCTGCCGTGGCCGCGACTATTACACACCTTATCGAGCGATGCTGCCGAAGGAGATCGACCAATTAATTGTCGCTGGCCGGCACTACTCGGCGACGCCGCAGGCGCAGAAATCCAGCCGCGAAATTCCGCCCTGCATGGCCATGGGCGAGGCTGCGGGCGTAGCCGCTGTCGTCGCACTCAATGCCGGGACGACCGTGCGCAAGGCGGACGTCAAGGCAATTCAGAAACAAATGCGGGCGCAGGGGGCCGATCCCGGCGACGTACCGTCCGAAAACGCTACTTATCTGGAGGCCGCAGAATGACCACCCTTCCCCTCGACGGCATTCGTGTCATCGATTTTACCCAGGTCATGCTGGGACCGTCCTGCACGCAGGTGCTGGCCGACTATGGCGCCGAAGTCATCAAGGTCGAAAAGGAACGCATCGGCGATCTTTCCCGTTGGTCGCTCGGCTCCGATCCGGATGGGCTCAACAACCCGGTCTTCTGCTCTTTGAACCGCAACAAGAAGAGCCTGGCACTTGACCTCAAAAAGCCGGAAGCGCGCGATACCGTGCTCACGCTTTTGGAAACGGCTGACGTCGTCGTCAACAATTTCCGTCCGGGTGTGATGGAGCGCATGGGCTTCGGTTTCGAGGATCTGAAGAAGATCAACAAGCGGCTGATTTACGCTGTCGGCACAGGCTTCGGCCTGACCGGTCCCTATCAGCACAAGGGTGGTCAAGACGTATTGGCGCAGGCCGTTTCCGGCGTCATGCGCCGCAAGTCGGACAGCAGCCATCCGACCTCGATCTACGCGACGCCGCTTGCTGATTACTCGGCCGGCATGCATCTGGTTCAGGGCATTCTTCTGGCGCTGCTGCAGCGCGACAAGACCGGCGAAGGCCAGCAAGTCGCCGTCAGCCTGTATAATTCCATGCTCGCCATGCAGATGCAGGAGGGGACGACGCATCTGATGCGTCAAAGAGACTTGAATTGGGGTGCCTTCCCGCTGACCGGCGTGTTCGAAACGACCGATGGCGCCATCGTCATGGTTGGCGCCTTCAAGCAGAATCCATTGCAGGATATCTGCAGCGCATTAGAAATCGAGGATCTGTCGCAATTTCCGCAGTACAGGGATTTCGACGCGCAAATGGCGCGGCGGCCGGAGCTGCAGGCGATCTTCCGCGACAATTTCGCGAAGAATACGACGGTGCATTGGCTGGAGCGGCTGGAGGGTGTCGATATCCTCTGCGCGCCCGTGCGTTCGCTTCCCGAGGCTCTGAAGGACGAGCAGACGATCATCAACAAGATGATTTTGGAGGCCGGCGAGACGGCGGCCGGACCGATCCGCCTCATCGGCTCGCCGATCGACATGTCGGCGGCGCAGGTCAAGGTACGCATCGCACCGCCGCAACTCGGCCAGCACAATGACGAAATTCTCGGTTCTCTCGGCAGGCTGCAGGGAGATGCCGCATGAGTGTCGGCTTTTCCGTCGAAGATCGTGTTGCCCGTGTCACCCTGGATCGTCCCGACCGCATGAATGCGGTCGATGCCGCGACGGAGCAGGAGCTCGAGACGATCTGGAGCGAGATCGAAGCCCGAGACGACATCAGTTGCGTCGTCCTGACTGGAGCGGGTGAAAGAGCCTTTTGCGCCGGCGCCGATCTGAAGGGCGGCAGCGGCAGCTCCGGCCTCGACTATTGGGCTGCTAGCCGGGTGAACGGCTTCGGTGGGCTGGCGTTTCGCCGGTCACTCGATGTGCCGGTCATCGCCCGTGTCAACGGCTTTGCGCTTGGCGGCGGCTTTGAGATGGTGCTCGGCTGCGACATCGTTATTGCGGCTGAGGCGGCACGCTTCGGTCTGCCGGAAGCCCGCGTCGGGCGCATGCCGCTTGATGGCGGCATGGTGCTTTTGCAGCGAAAGATCGCTTTCAATCGGGCGATGGCCGTCATGCTGACCGGGCGGCAGTTCAGTGCCCTCGAGATGGCGGCGTTCGGAATCGTCAACGAGGTGGTTCCGATGGTCGAACTCGATGCGGCCGTCGATCGCTGGGTCGCCGATATCGTTTTATGCGCGCCGCTCTCACTGCGCGCGATCAAGCAGACGGTGAACCGGACCAGTCATCTGAGCCCTGCGGAGGCACAGGCGTTGCGCACGCCCGCGCTCATCAAGGCGCTGCAGAGCGAGGACGCGCTGGAGGGGGTTGCCGCCTTCCAGCAGAAGCGGTCGCCCGTTTGGCGGGGACGGTGAGCATGATATAGCTTCCGGCAGATCGAGGGGGCTTCCATGCACGCTAGCATCTTGAAATATTTCGCAGAAGTTGCGCGTTCGGGCTCGATCCGAAAGGCGTCGGACGAGCTGCATGTCGCGACTTCGGCCGTTAGCCGGCAGATCAAAAAGCTGGAGGACGAGCTCGGAACACCCTTGTTCGAACGTTTTTCCGACGGTTTGCGATTGACCGCGGCTGGCGAGATCGTCCTGAAGCATGCCAAGGATACGCTGCTGAAATACGAGATCATGAAATCCGATCTCGGCGATCTTCAGGGCAAATGTGCCGGCCGGGTCCATATCGCTTCGCTCGACAGTCTCGCCGTCCAGTTTCTGCCGGAATTCGTCATGGGCTTCCACAAGCGGCATCCGGCAGTGGATTTCCGCATCCGCAACGACAATTATACCAGTATTTTCCGCTTTATAGCGGAAGGCGACGTCGATATCGGCGTCACCTTCGATCTTGCCCGGCCTCATGATATCAAGCTGGTTTATGGCGTTCCGATGCCGCTGATGGCGATCGTGTCGCGCAATCATCCGTTGGCGCGGCAGAAGTCGGCCACGCTGCAGGAATGTGCGCAGTTCAAGCTGCTCTTGCAGCTCGACAATGAAGTGATGAGCTCGATGATCGCCGTCGAGCTCGGTGCCCTCAACCGCGTTGGCCGTACGCTGGTTGCGACCAATAATCAGATGATGCTGAAGCCGCTGATCCTGTCGGGCGAGGGTGTCGCGTTCTTCACGCCGCTTGGCCTTCTGGAAGAGCTCGAGGCAGGCGAGGTCGTTGCCCTGCACATCGCCGGCTCTCGGTTGCACAATCTGCAGGTCGGTATCGTCGTGCCGCGTCAGCGCCAGCTCACGCACGCGACGGAAGTGGTGATCGAGTCGATGAGCATTGAGTTGAAGAAGTTCAGCGACAAAATCCATGCCGTGATCCAGAGGTAAAGCAGATGACGATATCCACCCGGTTGCTGCTTCGCCCCGGCTATCAGGTTGCGCAGCGTTTCGACGGCACGGCACGGTTTCAAGTAGGCGCGGACAGATCGCTCGCCTTTGGCCCAGGCGATCTGGTGATGCCGTCGCCTGTCAATGCCCATGACCATGGATATGGAATCCGCACGCTCGATTTCGGCGCAGTCGACGACGCCTTGGAGCTCTGGATCCCCTTTATGCGCCTGCGACCGCGAACCGATGCCTATCTGGAGGCGTTGGTCGCGTTCGCACGGCTGGCGCAAACGGGTGTGGGTGCGACGATGCACTGCCACAACTCGCTGAATATCAACCGGCTCGGTGATGAAGCCGCCGCCGTCATCCGCGCTGCGGGCGACGTCGGTATTCGTTTGGGCTTGTCCTGTCCGTTGCTCGATTTCGATCCCTGGGCCTATGGCGGCGGGCCGGAGAAATTGAAGCCATTTCTGAGTGAGGAGGATTGGCAAGATCTGTCCCCGAGCATTCCGGTCTATGCGCCGATTAAACAACAGATCGCCGCCGTTGAGGCGGTGGCGGCGGCAAATACCAATCCGATGGTCGATGTCCAATACGGGCCGATTGGTCCACAATGGTGTTCAAACGCCATGCTAGAGGCGATCGCCGAGGCGTCCGCGTTGAACAACCGACGCATCCACATGCATTTTCTGGAAAGCCCCCGGCAACGGCAATGGCTGGATCGCCGCTTTCCGCAGGGTGTCGTTCGCTACCTCGATGAAATCGGCTTCCTGTCGCCGCGGCTGGCGATTGCGCATGGGGTACAGTTGCAGCCAGCAGAATGCGAGTTGTTGGCGGAGAGAGGCGTGCAGCTCGTCAGCAATCCCTCGGCCAATCTGCGCCTGCGTTCCGGTATTGCGCCGATTGCCCTTGTAGCGGAGAAAGGCCCAGCGCTTGCCATCGGGCTCGACGGCTCCGGCTTTGACGACGATCAGGATCTCTGGCGGGAGATGCGGCTAATCTATCTTCTGCACGGCGGGCGAGAGCTGGCGCGCCGGTTTACCGCGAATCAAATCTTTGACGCCGCCATTCATATCGGTGCCAAGGTGGTCAACGCACCGGCAGCCCAGGATTTCGTGGTGATCGATTATGATGCCCTGACCGCGGATTGCCTGTTCGACGACATCGACGAGGCGGAGGTGCTGCTGACCCGCATGACATCGGCCTACGCCAAGGGGCTATTTGTCGACGGGCGCGAGATCATGCAAAACGGTCGTCTGACCACCGTCGATTTTGAGGGCGCGCGGCAGCAATTGCGCGAGCAGGCCAGGGGCGATCTGCCCCGTCTTCGGCGCGAACGACAGCTCGCCGGAATATTGTCTGCAGCAGTCCGCCGCTACTATTCTCGCTGGTGAGTAGGTCGGACTGTCTAGGCCACGCTCGTCAGCTCAGCGGCAATCGCATCCAGTGTATCCAGGCGCTCCGTCTCTGCGATCTTCAGGTTTGGCGGCAATAGATTGTTCCATATCGCATTCCTCGTGCGCTTGCCGACGAGATACTTGACCGAAGGAATGAGAGGGTGAGCAGCGATCGCCTGCCTGATATGTCTGACCCTATCGAGTGTCGCGCGATCGCTCTGGTTCTTCCAAAGCCGCGCCGAGGATTGCGGGTCGATATTGACGGTCGCGGAAATGCAGCCCGCGAAATTGTCCTTTTCCGCGCTGGCAAGTGTGGCCTCGTTGCTCGGAAAGACCGCAAAGCCGGGAATTTGCGCGAGTTGACGAGCGTAGTCCAGATTGCCTGAACTATCTTTCGCGCCGCGAATGCGCTCGGGAAATAATTGGATCAGTTTTGCTGCAAGGGCAGGGGAGAACTCGATGCCGGTTAACTGCGGGAAATTATAGAGATACACCGCGATAGGTGTCTCGGCCGTTTCTTGAATGACCTTGGCAAACCAGGCAAAAAGCCCTTCTTCCTGAACCGGCTTGTAATAGTAAGGCGGCAGGATCAGCGCGGCGGCATAGCCTAACTCGTGAGCTTGCCGCGTCAGCGCGATCGTCGTTTCGAGATCGGGCGTACCTGTGCCGACCATCATTCTGTCGCCGTCGAGACCCTTTGCGGCAGTCGCCATGAGGGCACGCCTTTGCGAAAATGACAGTGAATTCGCCTCGCCCGTCGTTCCCAGCACATTGAGAAGATCGCATCCTTTCGCCAGGCACCAGCGGCCATGTTCCAGGAAAGCGTCCGTATCGACGGTTCTGTTTTCGGTAAAGGGAGTTGGTACGGCTGCAATGACGCCACCGATCTTTGCTACTGTCATGTCGATATCCATTCTGGATGGTGACGCCTGTCTTAATCAGGCTCTTTCATATGCGGCGACGAGTGGGTGATCCCGACCGGTCGTATAGTTCTGGTCCCAACCGCCGGGCGAGCCCCAGCCGGTGACATCGGGGCCGAAGAAATCCTGATTGACGGCCTTGAACTGCACCCGGTCCTGCGGAATTTCCTCGTCCCAGGAAATCGCATCGACCGGACAGACCGAGAGGCAGAGACCGCAATTGATGCATTCGCCAGGATGTATGTAGAACATTCGCCCACCCTCGTAGATGCAGTCGACGGGACAAGCGACCGTGCAATCGCCATCCTTAACGTCGATACAGGGATCGGTAATGACATAGGCCATTCGGCGGCACCTCAATCTCGGCTTGAGGCGAGTATGGCAAAGCATGGCGTTGCGAAAAAGCGCCGATTTTCGATGTTTTAATTGCCGAAAAGGCAACGGTGACCTAGCGTCGAATGGATATCGCCATCAGGCCATCAGACGCCATTTTGATGGCTTGATGTGCGAGGCCTAATTGTCACTACAGGAGATCAATATCGCTGAACCGCAATTGTCCGTCCGCAGCACCAAGGCATTATAGCGGCGAGGCAAGCTTCAAAGAGCCTTCCCGATCATCTCCGCCGCTTTCGAGCCGATCGCCATCGCCGGAGCATTGGTATTTCCCGAAGGGATGAAGGGAATGATCGAGCAGTCGATGACCCGCAGGCCATCGATGCCGCGCACGCGCAGTTTTCTGTCAACAACCGACATCGGATCGTCGTCCGGCCCCATGCGCAGGCTGCCGGATGGGTGGTAATTCGTCTTGACGGTCTGGCCAGCGAATTTGGCAAGTGCCTCGTCATCCTGCAGCGCGGGGCCGGGTAGGATCTCGTCGGCGATCTTCGATTTGAATGGTTCCGTCTCCAGCAATTGGCGGGCGACCTTCAGCGAGGCGAGCGTCAGGCGCAGGTCGTCGGGATCGCCGAAGAAATTGCAGTCTACCAACGGCTGATCCGCAGGGTTGGCCGAGCGCAGCTTGACACTGCCGCGTGCCTTCGGGCGCAGCAGGCAGGAGGTGAAGGTGACGCCATAGGTCGGCTTTGCTGAGGAGACATCACGGTCGAGATAGACGATCGGGGCGCAATAGAGCTGGATCGATGGCCGGTCGCTACCGTCCGGATCGTAGAACAAGCAGGATTCAATGCCGGTCGTTGTAACCGGACCTGAATTGAAGAGCAGATATTGCAGCCCGTTGCGAAGCATGGGCCAGCCCTTGTCCTCACCGAAATAGCCGGATTTGGCTTTGGTCGTGGCGATGACCGGCACCTCATGGTGATCCTGCAGATTGGCGCCGACGCCAGGAAGATCGAGAGTTACAGCAATATCATGTTCGCGCAGATGATCGGCCTGGCCGACGCCGGACAGCATCATCAGTTTGGCGCTGTTATAGGTGCCCGCCGCGACGAGGACTTCCCGCTCGGCGTGGATGGTTTGGCTTTCGCCATTGCGCGTAAAGGTCACGCCGGTCGCGCGGCCGTTTTCGATGACGATACGGTCGACGCGAGCATCGGTGAAGATCTCCAGCCTTTTATCGCCGGCAAGTGGATCGAGGAATGCCTTCTTTGCATCGGAACGCTCCAACTTGCCGTTCCACTGGCCGTAGGTGTGCTGCATGATGCCGACGCCGTTTTGCCTCACGCCGTTGAAATCGGGATTGTAGGGATGACCAAGCCCTTGCGCGGCCAGCAGGAAATCCTCTGTCGTATCGGAGATGTATCCCGGCTCGGAGATGCGCAGGTTTCCGGATATGCCGTGATATCTGTTGTTGAAGCGGGTGTTGGCTTCGATCCCTTTGAAGTGGGGCAGCATGTTCGCATAGGACCATTCTATCCCATGGCCAAGATGGGCAGCCCAGCCATCGTAATCCTCTTTCTGACCGCGCATGTAGACCATGGCATTGACGGCACTGCCGCCGCCGAGCGCCTTGGCGACCGGAACGATCGGCCCGCGGCCACCGAGTTGCGGCTGCGCAACCGTCTGATGCATTTCGAGGAAATCATCGCGGGCAAGATATTTCATGTAGCCGGCGGGAAAGGACATCAGCTTGGCCGTCTTGCGCGGGCCGCGCTCGATGATGAGCACCGAAAAGCCGAAATCACGCACCAGCCGCATGGCCGCGACACAAGCTGCCGAGCCACCGCCAGCAATGATGAAATCATAGGTCTTTGCCAAGAACGCTCCCCCCTTTCGGTCGATAAACACCGTCTTAAATCGACCGGATCATGCCCCCGTCTACCCTGATCCGCGCCCCTGTGATGTAGGATGCCCGCTCGCTAGCGAGAAAGGCAACGACGTCGGCGAGCTCGTCTGGCCGTCCGTAACGGCCTGCCGGGATGGTGGCGATCGAAGCGGCGCGGACCTGATCGACTGTCATGTTCTGCCGCTCGGCCGCTGCCTGATCGAGCTGGTCGACGCGATCGGTATGAATGCGTCCCTGGACGATGACGTTCACGGTGACACCGGCAAAAGCCACTTCACCGGCCAGTGTTTTCGACCAGCCGACAACCGCCTGCCGCAGCCCATTGGATATAGCCAGCCGCGGTATCGGCACTTCGACGCCGGACGAGGTGAGGGTGATGATGCGCCCCCATTTGCGTTCGACCATCTTGGGCAGAAGCTGCTGGGTAAGCCCGATCAGGTTTGCCACCATGCCTTCGAAGGCGCGGATCCAGATGTCGGGCGCGACCGTCTGCGCTTCACCAGGCGCCGGCCCACCGGAATTATTGACCAGAATATCGACGCCGCCCTCGGCCAGGATGGATTGCGCGAGGGCTGAGACGCTGGCGCGATCGTTCAGATCAACATGCATAGCGCGGATTTTGCCGGTGGCGCCAGGCTCCAGCTTGCCGTTGAGCGCGTCGATCAGTTCACTGCCGCGCGCCGCGCCTATGACGTCGACCCCTTCATTGGCCAGTGCCAAGGCGATTGCCGCGCCCAGACCCTTGCTTGCGCCAAGCACCAGCGCCCTCTTGCCTTCCACGCCGAGCTTCATGCGCCGATCTCCTGAAGACGCCGTTTTTGTCGGGCGAGCAAGCGCTCCACATCCTTCACATCGAGTGGCGAAAGCTTGGCACCGGGCTTGCGCAGGGCGGCGGATTTGATGACGCCGCGCTTGGCAAGAACATATTTGCGGGCGGCAAGGCCAATGCCTTGTTGCTGCTCGTAGCGTGCGAGCGGCAAATAGGCGTCGAAGATTTCGTGCGCCCGGTCGACATTCCCAACCGAATAGGCTTGCACGACGCCCACCATCATTTCCGGATAGCAGAAGCCGGTCATGGCGCCGTCGGCGCCGCGACCCATTTCCTCAGGCAGGAAGAGCCCGCCATTGCCGCAGAGGATGGAGATGCGCCGCGTCTCACCCTTGTCGCTGTAGGCGCGCAACGCGGTGATCTTCGACAGGCCTGGCCAATCCTCGTGCTTGAGCATGACGCAGTTCGGCACTTCCTTGATGATCCGGTCGATGACTTTGGGTGCGATGGTGACATTGGTCGTCAGCGGGTAGTCCTGCAGAACGAAGGGCGTGTCACCCAGCACTTCGCCAACCGATTGATAGAAGGCAAAGGCCTGGTCGTCGGTCTTGATTGTCCAGGGCGGGGCGACCATCACGCCCGCAGCTCCCTGGTCCATCACAGCCTCGGCCAGTTCCTGCATCGGCGTAAGCCCCGGTGCGGAAACGCCGACGACAACGGGCAGGCGGCCATCGAGGCGCTTGAGCACGCGCTCCACGACGGTCCGCGATTCCTTCGCCGTCAGCTTCGGTGCCTCGCCAAGCTGACCGAGCACCGTCAGCCCCGTCACCCCAACGCTTTCGTAGAAATCCACCATGCTGTCGATGCTGGTAAAGTCGAGCGCGCCGTCGTCGGCAAACGGGGTTACGGCAATCACATAGACGCCTTTGGCGCCTTCTGTCAGTCTGGCCATTTAGCCGCCTCCAAATTCATTCGCCGAAACAGATGATCCAGTGCTACTGGTAAACATCGTCATAATTTTCATTGTTCGTCAAACGATTAGGCAGCGTTACTTTGATCGAGCCGCGTTAGCGGAGCCGATTTCCCTGACCATCGAAATAGCGGCGTCTTTCCGGCGAGCAGCGCAGATAAAGCGCATCACCGCGCTGAACATCTGGACCCTCGCGATACTCGGCGATCAGGTTCTGGCCGTCCTCAGTCTGACAATAGAGGTAGCGCGTGCCGCCGAGATATTCGTCGAAATCGACGGTCACGCGGATCGCGTCATGGCTGTCGGGTACCACGATCAGATGTTCCGGGCGCATACCCAGCATCAGCTTGTCGCCGGCCGTCAGGCTCGCTTGTCGTATATCCGTCCTGATTGAACCGCCGGGGACTTTGGCGGAGCCATCGGAGGCCCATTCGGCTTCGATCATGTTCATGCGTGGCGAACCGATAAAGCCCGCAACGAAGATATTGGCCGGATCTTCATACACCTCGCGCGGGCTACCGACTTGCTCGATCTTGCCGTCCCTCAGCACGACGATCTTGTCGGCCAGTGTCATCGCTTCGGTCTGGTCGTGCGTCACATAGATCATCGTGTTGCCGAGCTCACGATGCAGCCGGGCGATTTCGATGCGCATGGAAACGCGCAGTTCGGCGTCCAGGTTGGACAGCGGCTCGTCGAACAGGAAGACATCCGGCTTGCGCACGATCGCCCGGCCGATGGCGACACGCTGCCGCTGACCGCCGGAAAGTTGGCCGGGACGGCGGTCCAGGAGATGATCGATCTTGAGGATTGCCGAAGCGGCCTTGACGCGCGCCTCGATCTCGGTGGCATCGGTTCGGGCCATTTTCAGCCCGAAACCGAGATTTTCGCGCACGCTCATATGCGGATAAAGCGCATAGGATTGGAAGACCATGGCGATGCCGCGCTCGGACGGGTCGAGATCGGTGACATCCCGACCCTTGATGGCGATCTCTCCATCAGTCACTTCCTCCAACCCAGCAATCATTCTGAGCAGGGTCGACTTGCCGCAGCCGGATGGGCCGACGAAGACGACGAAGGCACCCTCCTGCACATCGAGATCGATACCGTGAATGACCTCCAGCCCGCCATAGCTCTTGCGGACGCCGGTCAATCTCATGCTGTTCTTCGCCATATCAGGCTCCGTGTTGCATCTGGTCAGCGCGGATCCAGACCAGCATCTCACCCGGTTCACGATTATCCCACAGATGATAGGGAACGAAACGGGCCGTGGCGGGGCGGCTCTTGGGCGGCGCCGTTCGATAGAGATCCGATCCCCAGTCAGCCTCAGCGCGGGCCACCGGAATGTCGAGCGCGACTGCACCCTCTAGCGCTGCAAGTTCCGCAGTCTGCGCCGATGCAGGATCGGTGATGAGCGAGATAGCGTTGAGATCGCGGCCATTGTCCGTGCTTTCGACGCAGTAGACCAGCGGCCCGCGCATCAATGCCGCGCGTCCTAGATCCTGGCGTACCCTGGGATTGGCGAACAGGGTGCGCGGGATCAGCGGAATATTGAGGTCGACCTTGTCGCCGCCCTGCCACTCCCGCTCGATACGTGCATAGCCATCGACGGTGACTGATGAGAGATCGACGGGAGCACCGTTGATGGCAAGCGTTGCGCCCTCGGCCCATTCAGGGATGCGCAGGGAAAGTGCAAAGCGGGCGCTGCGGTCCGGATTGACTTCGAAACCGATGGCGCCGTCCCAAGGGTAATTCGTCTTCTGGGCCAGTTCGACCGTGACGCCGCTTGCGAGCGGAACACGGGCCTTGCTCTCGCCGTAGAGATGGACGGCGATTTCGTTGTCGGCAGCCGCATACATATAAGAGCCGACCGAGGCCAGCAGGCGGGCAATGTTCGGCGGGCAGCAAGGGCAATTATGCCAGGTCCAGCGGTGATGCTTACCGGCGCTCTCAAGCGGGTTTTCGTAGAAGAAGGTTTTTCCGTCGAGCGAGAGCCCGGCCATCGCGCCGTTATAGAGTGCCTGTTCCATGATGTCCGCATAACGCCGGTTCGGCCCGCGGCCGAGCATGCGGTTCGCCCAAAAGACCAGTCCGACCGAGGCACAGGTTTCGGCATAGGCGCTTTCGTTCGGCAGGTCGTAATAGTCGGTGAAGCCTTCATTGGAAGCGGCCGGCCCAATGCCACCGGTGATATACATCTGCTTGGTGGTCAGATCGTCCCACAGCGTTTCCAGCGCCAAGGTCAGGCTGTCATCATTATATTCCGTGGCGATATCGGCCATGCCGGAATAGAGATACATAGCGCGCACCGCATGGCCGACGACCTTTGTCTGCTCCCTAACTGGCTGATGGGCCTGATTGTATTCATAGGTCTTCTGCACGAATTTCGCCGGATCGCGGCCGTCGCGAAGTGCCTCCTCGGTGAAGAAATGCGGCTCCTGACCACGCTCGTCGATAAAATACTTGGCGAGATCGAGATATTTCTTCTCGCCGGTGACCCGAGCGAGCTTGACCAGCGCGAGTTCGACCTCTTCATGGCCGCAATAGCCCCGAAGCTTATCCTCGCCATGGCCGAAAACGGTGATCATGTAATCAGCAAAACGGCTCATGACGTCGAGCAGCTTGCGCTTTCCCGTTGCCTGGTAATAGGCGACGGCGGCTTCGATCAGATGCCCGGCGCAATAGAGTTCGTGGTGGTCGCGCAGGTTGGTCCAGCGGCGGCCTGGCTGCACGCGCTGGAACCAGGCGTTCAAATAGCCATCCTCCTGCTGCAGTTTTTCATACATGTCGATGATTGCGTCAGCGCGGGCCTCAAGCTCAGCATTCGGGCGGCGATAGAGCGAATAAGCAATTGTCTCGATCGATTTGCCGAGATCGCTGTCCCAAAACATCTGCGTCGAGCCTGACCAAGTCTGCAACGGCATGACGATGCCTGGGCTCGGCTGGTCGACGTCGATTGCTTTAATCATGCCGGCCTCGACGCAGCGGTCGAGCAGGGTGGCGGCCGTCGAATTGCAGATCGCATCCTGCCGGGCACCGAAAAGGCCGTGAAGCTCGACATTCGGTACGGGCAGGGGGCGGAATTGGCGACTTTCTTTGTCTGACATTGCTTTCATCCGTTTCGTTTGAGGTTCATTTCACCGCGCCGGCCATCAGACCGCGCATGTAATAGCGTTGCAAAAGCAGGAAGACGATGACGCAGGGTATGGTCATCACGGCGATGCCGGCCTGGACTGCACCCCAGTTGACCGCGCCGAGCCGTCCTGTCCGGACCGCGATCATCAGCACCGGCAGCGTGAATTTCTCATTGCTGGACAGCAGCACCAGCGCCGCCAGGAATTCATTCCAGGCGTTGAGGAAGGCGAAGATCGCGACGGTCGCCACACCCGGCATCACCAGCGGCAGCAGCACGCGGAACAAAAGTTTCAGGTCGCGCGCGCCGTCGATGCGGGCGGCTTCCTCGATCTCCTTCGGCACGGCGTCGAAGGCGTTGCGCATCATGAAGACCGAGAAAGGTAGCTGAAGGGTGACATAAACGAGCGTCAGGCCGAGCAGCGAATTGTTGAGGCCGAGCCTCGCCAGGATGATAAACAGCGGCGTGAGGATCGACTGGAACGGGATCATCAGCGTTGCGATGATCAGGATGAAGAAAGCACCCTTGAACGGGAAGTGGTAGCGGGAGAATCCGTAGCCGGCGAGCAGGCTGACCATGACCGTTAGGACGACCGTCGTCACTGAAACGAAGAGCGAGTTCAGTGTATGCCGCACGACACCCGCGCCGAAACCATCGAGAGCACGATAGGCATCGAAGCTGAAGCCCGAAGTCGGCCAGGGCGGCAGGGGCGGAAGGCTCGCCTCCGTGCCGTGGCGGAACGATGACAGCAATGCGATCGCAAAGGGCGCGAAGAAGAAGATGACGATGATGACGCCGACGCCGTGGTAGCTGACGGCACCCCACAATTTCCGCCGGGCGCGACGTTCTTTTGCCATTCGTAACTTTGTGGTGCTCATGTTCGCGATGCTCATGGGCGATCCTCCCCGACGCGCAGAAGCCAGAGCTGGACAATGCTGATCAACACGAGAATGACGAGCAGGGCGATCGACAGCGCCGCGCCATAGCCGAGATTGAAGGACACGAAGGACTGGTTGAAAATGTAGTAGACCACCGAGATCATCTGGTTCTGCGGCCCGCCGCTGGTCATGATGTAGAACTGATCGAAGGCAAGCACCGAGCCGGTGATGGAGATGATCAAGGCAAGCGCGATCGTCCGGCGCATCAGCGGCAGGGTCAGGAAGCGGAAGCGCTGCCAGCGCCGGGCGCCGTCGATACGGGCTGCCTCCGTCAACTCGGAGGGGATCGCCTGCAGGCCGGTGAGCAGAATGATCATGGTGAAACCGGCTATCTTCCAAACCACCATCACGACGATTGTCGCAAAGGCGGTGTCGAAGTCGGCAAGCAGGTTCGGCCTGCGGTCGATGAGCCCGAGCGCCTGGGCCGCGGGTACGAAAAAGCCGCTATCGACATTGGCGAGCCAGACCCAAAGCAGCGAGGCGGTCGCCAGCCCGACCACGACAGGCAGGAAGATGATGGTGCGATAAAGGCCGACAAGCGGCCGTTGCTTTTCGACATAGAGCGCCAAGGGAAAAGCGACCGCGAAAATGACGATGGTGACGATCACGGTATAGTAGGCGGTGAAGCGCAATGCCGCCATGAAGCGGACGTCCGACACCATCCTTGTGTAGTTGCCGAAGCCGATCCAGCGCGGACTACCGAGCAAAGGCCAATTGTGCAGGCTCATCCAGCCGGTGAACAGGACAGGCAGGACGAAAAAGACAAAAACCAGCGCCATGGCGGGCGCTATATAGAGAAATCCATGCCAACCGGCACGTCGCCGCCGTTTGCGGCGCCGCAGTGCTCCTATAGCTCCGGGACCAGCCATGGAATGCTCCTGATGTTTTGGTGGGGAGGACCGGGAGACCTGGGGCTCCCGGTCTGGCGTGATTTATTGTTGCTGCGCGTTGTCGATGATCGACTGCATTTCCGACTGTGCATTGGAGAAGGCCGTATCGACGGTGTCTCCAAAGATTGCGGCATTGGTAAAGCCGGCCCACGGGCCGTTGGCGCTGTTGATCAGGTCGTTGAACTGCAGCGTATAAGGCGTCTTGGCAATAGAGATGGCTTTCAAGCCCACCTGCATGCGCGGATCGAGGCCTTGGAGCACCTGGTCGGCGATATCGCCGCGCGTTGGCAGGCTGCCGTATTTCGCCATGATCTTCTGGCCGTCCGGCGAATAGGTATATTCGAGGAATTTCTTTACAGCATCGAGCTTCTTCGTACCCTTGGAGATGACGAAGTTGTCGCCGCCGGCAAAGGAGGACGTCTTGCCGTCGACGCTCGGGATTAGCGTCACACCGAAATGGATGTCGGGATATTGCGTGATCAATGTACCGATCGAGAAGGCACCGATGCTCTGCTGCCCGATCTTGCCGTTGCTGATGCTCAGGAAGTTGGCACCGGTGTCGCTGGCAGCGCCTGCCGGCACGAGATCCTTCTTGACCATGTTGCGATAGATATCGACCGCCTTGCGCATCTCTGGCGTATCAAGCGTCGCCTTCTTGCCGTCCGCCGAAAGAATGTCGGCGCCTGCACCCCAGACAAGCGGCGTGAAGGTGAAGATCATGCAGCCGCCGCAGCCGCCGCCGGAGAAGTAGAAGCCGTAGGTGTCGCCGCCGAGCGCGCGGATTTTTTCGGCATTGCTCGTGATTTCGTCCCAGGTGGTCGGCGCTTTGTCCGGATCGAGACCGGCTTTCTTATAGAGGTCCTTGTTCCACGCGAAGACGGAGGTCTCGACCGAGAGCGGCAGCCCGTAGATATGGTCTTGATAGGTGCCGAGCTTCACATGCGACGGCGAGAGCGAGTTAAAATAGGGCAGGCTCTTGGCCCAGTCGGTCAGGTCTTCCAACTGGCCGGCTGCGGCGAAGGCCGGCGTGTAGATCAGGTCCATCGACAGAGCGTCAGGTGCCTGTCCGCCAGCAATCGCGGTCGCATATTTCTGCACGAGCTCGGAGAAGGGGACCTCCGTGATGGTGACCTTGTCGTCATGGCTGGTATTATAGGCTTCGACGACCTTCTTGAAGGAATCGCCAATGCCGGTGCGCACCCACATCGAAATATTTTCGGCGGCTGATGCGCCGGACATCAGGCACAAGGATATGAGGCCGGTCGCGGCCAGAAGTCGCTTCATCATGTTTCTCCTCCCATGGGGCTTTTCCGTCTGCCCCGCTTCATCAACTAATGATCGGGGTTTCCCCCACACGACTGCCGCACGACCAACTCGCACGGCAATGTCCTGATCCCGGGTTCGACGGCGCGGCCTTCCGTCAGCGCCAGAACCGTCAGCCCGGCCTCCCGCCCGAGCGCCTTGAGATTCATGTCGACCGTCGTCAGCGGCGGCCGCGTCTGCGCAGCGACAATCTCCCAGTTATCGAAGCCGACCACGGAGACATCGCGCGGTACGCGTACATCGCGCTCGCGCAAGGCATCGACTACGGCGCGGGCGATCTGATCGTTGCCGCAGAAGATCGCGTCCGGCTTCGGTCCGGACGTATTCCATATTTTGGCGACGGCCTCGTGCCCCCAGGCCTCGGACCATGTGCCGTAAAGAACCGGCAATTGGTCACCGACGAGGCTCAGATAGGCCTTGGCGCGCTCGCGCACTGAAACGAAGCTTTCCGGGCCGGTGATATGGGCGATCCGGCGACGACCGAGACCCATCAACCATTCGACGGCCAGAGTGGCACCCTGAAAATCGTCGGCGCAGAAGGTGACGCTGCCGGGCGTTCCCTCGGTGAAGGCGTAGACGACAGGTACGGGCAGATTGGACAGATCCACCGGAAGCCGGCGGTCGATCCTCTTTCCAGAGGCGATAATACCATCAACACTCTTGTCGAGCATGGCGTCCACATGAACCTTTCCGAGCGCAGGATCGTCTTCGATCGTGCAGAGAAACACCGAAACCCCGTGGTCGACGAGCGCTTCGGTAATGCCGGCCATGACAGGGAGGGTGAAACGGCCGTAGGTATCGTTGGTCAAAAGACCGATGGTGAAACTCCGGTTGCTGAGCAGACCCTTGGCCAGGGCATTCGGTCGGAAACCGATTTCGGTTGCGACCCGCTTGACCCGCTCCCTGGTGTCGTCGCCCATCCGCCCGGTATTGTTCAACGCTTTCGATGCGGTCGAAATGCTGACACCTGCGGCAGCGGCAACGTCATGAATCGTTACCCGAGCGCTTCTAACTCGCTGATTTTCCAGATGTCCTCTCCCGAACTTATTGTCGTGAGAAAAGCTTTTCTCAATCTGGGAGTCAAGATGGGAAAAGCTTTTCTCAAAATTTTTTGATCATGCCCGGCTATTGATGTTTTTGGCTGTAAACCCGCCGGATATCTGAGCGACTTTTACTGCCGGTCGAAAGACCAGCGGTTAACCATGTAGGTGCGTGGTGAGGTCCCCAGCATGCGCCGGAACATCGTCGTGAAGGCGGCGACGCTTTCATAACCGGCCTCCAGCGCGACGTTGGTCACCGGCTGTCCTTCGGCAAGTTGCGGCAGGCATGCAAAGACACTCGCCTGCTGGCGCCAGGTGGTAAAACTGATGCCCGTTTCCTTGCGAAATTGTCGCGTGAAGGTCCGCCGGCTCATCGCCAGTTTTTCGGCCCAATCGTCCAGCCGCGCATTCGGCGTCGGATTTGCCAGATAGTCGCGGCACAGCGCCACCAGCCGCCGGTCGGACGGGAAGGGAAGGCCGAGCGGACGTTCCTCCAGCGTCGAAATCTCTTCGATGAGGAGGGAAAGGACAAGTTCGGCCTTGCGATTTCCAATAGGAGCTTCCCGCAGCCGGATAGCTTCAAGCAGCAGACTGCGCGCGAGATCCGTGACTTCGACCACGCGAGGCGCCTCGTCCGATAGCGTTGGATCGCGCGGTGTCACATAGACCGATTTCATGCTGACATCGCTCAGTATCTCGACGGAGTGCTCCAGGCCAGCAGGGATGAACAGTGCGTGGCCGGGTGGCACCATCCATCGGCCTCGGGTCGTCAGGATCAGGACGACGCCGGAAAAAACGCAGAGCAACTGTGTGCGGCGATGGTGATGCCAGGGAACAGTGTAGCCCTGCGGCGGCTCCGAACTGTGGACGAGTACGCCCGCGTTCGATTCCTCCATCCAGAGCATATTTTGCTCGTGATCCCTTTCGAGTGTTGCCAGCAACTGCGCAGAGAGCGTTTCCATTTTTGGCCCGATCGCGAAAGAACTGGACCAAAACACGAAAGAAGGTCACCCGCAAGCCGTGTAAAAGGCTGATTAAACAGCACGGTTGAAAGGAATCAGCCGGCGCAGGAAGGAATCCTCAATGGTTGCGGCATTTTCGGGTACGCAGGCCCGATTTGAGAAGACGACGATTTCAATCGTAGTGGCGGTCAGCGTTTGCCATCTTTTGAACGACATCATGCAATCGCTGCTGACGTCGCTCTATCCGATGTTCCGGGAGAACTACGCGCTCGATTTCGTTCAGATCGGCCTGCTGACGATGACGTTTCAGATTACGGCGTCGCTGCTGCAGCCGATCGTCGGCATTGTCACGGACAAGTGGCCCATGCCCTTTTCCCTGCCGGTCGGTATGGTCAGCACGTTCTCAGGGCTGGTGCTGCTCGGCTATGCCGGCAGCTTCGGCATGCTTTTAGTCGCAGCCAGTCTCATTGGTTTTGGATCCGCGGTGTTCCATCCGGAAGCCTCGCGCGTAGCGCGGCTGGCTTCCGGCGGGCGCCATGGTCTGGCACAATCGCTCTTCCAGCTCGGCGGCAATGCCGGTTCCGCCATCGGGCCGCTGATCGCCGCCTTTTTCGTACTTCAGCACGGCCAGTCGAGCGTCGCTTGGCTTTCGGTTCTTGCTGTGATCGGCTTCATCGTCCTCAGCTGGGTCGGCACCTGGTACATCAGCCATCGCCGCCAGCATGCCGCGCGCCCGGCTCCCAGCCGCACTTTGCCCATAGCACGCAACAAGGCCATGTGGGCGCTTATAATCCTGATCCTGCTGACGGCCACGAAGAATGTGTATATGGCGAGCATATCGAGCTATTTCACCTTCTATGTCATCGACAAATTCCATCTCGACGTTCGCGACGCGCAATTGATGCTGTTCCTTTTTCTCGGTTCTGTCGCGGTCGGAACGATCATGGGCGGTCCGGTCGGAGATCGTCTCGGAGCGCGTTTCGTGATCTGGTTCTCGATCCTGGGCGTTATCCCCTTCGCTTTGATGATGCCCTATGCCAACTTGTTCTGGACCTGTGTCCTGACAGTGGTGATCGGGTTGGTGTTCGCGTCGGCCTTCCCGGCCATCGTGGTTTTCGCGCAGGAATTGATTCCTGGCCGCGTCGGCTTGATCGGAGGCATCTTCTTCGGCTTCGCCTTCGGGGCAGGGGGACTTGGTGCGGCGTTCCTCGGCGATTTTGCCGATACGCATGGGATTTCCTTCGTCTACACAGTCTGCTCTTATCTACCGCTGCTCGGTCTGTTCACGATCTTTTTGCCGCGCATTCCGAGACATTGAGCAATGGCGGCGGGGTGGTTGACCGCCCCGCCAGGACGCCTCACCGTCCCGGCTCTTCCCATGGAACCGAGCCCAAAAAATCGCCGTTGTGGGACTGGTCATCGGCCTGTTCTTCACCATAGTCTATGCTGCTTCACGCAGGAGGAGGTAACTGTCGAGTGAGCGCAGGCACCAAGGTTCCGGCCGCAGAATGTTTCTGCGCTGATCCTTCCCATCTGCTTTTGCCGATCCCACTCGTTTGACCCCGTCGGACCGTTATCATCCTACTTGTTTTGTAATGTCTCTTTCTCGACGCGGCGACCGCCGGTGCGGTTTCGGCCCTTGACATCAACCATGCAGGACACGCCATGCAGCTCACCATCGCCCAGCGCCTAGACCGCCTTAAGGTACGCACCGCAGAGCTCAGCCATTGGCGCGAACGCGCTGTACTTCCGGTCCGCAACTGGACCTTCGAGCGCGAAGATATCACCATCGGCCAGGCCTGGCCGCATCGCAAAGGCGTGGTGCATTTCGCCTCGCAAGCGAACGTGCCCACCGACTGGCCGCTGGAAGAAACTCGCCTGCAACTCGATCTCGGCGGCGAGAGCCTGATTACGCTCACTTATGATGGCGGCCGGAGCGAGCGTTTCGGTCTCGATCCCTTCCATCAGGAATTCCCGCTGAAGGACCGCAACCTCTCAATCACAACGGATAGCGTCGCTCGCCTTCCTTTCGGCGAACCGAACCGCCAGCCGAGGTTGAGCCGGGCGCAGCTCGCCTTGCTGGATATTCCCGTACATCGACTGAACCTGTTAATGCGGCAGATAGCGGAGGCGGTCGAAGCACTGGACGAACACGATGTGGTGCCGCATCTGCTCGATGCTGCCGAGACGGCGCTGCGCAGTCTGGACTGGCCTTCTGCGACACATCCCTATGTGTCCCGCACGGCGAAGGCCGAATGGCAACAAAAAATCTGGGAACTGCCGGAGCTGGTGGGGAGCCCCGCAGATTTGACTGAGGACGAGCGTGCGTCTGTCGTTGTGGCCTATGACATCCTCCGTGCCCGCCTGAAGACGCTGCAAGAACGCTATCCGCAAAACGGCGAATTGCTGCTGACCGGCCATGCTCATATCGATCTTGCCTGGCTTTGGCCTTATGACGAAACCCGCCGCAAGATGCGCCGAACCTTCCACACGGCGCTGTCGCTGATGGACCGCTCGCCCGAGTTCCGCTTCAACCAATCGACGGCGCATTATTATGCGCAGATGGAGGCAGACGATCCGCAACTGTTTAAGCGCATCAAGGAGAAGGTGGCGGATGGTTCATGGGAAGTGATCGGCGGCATGTGGGTCGAACCGGACACGAACATGCCGACCGGCGAAAGCCTGGTGCGGCAGATCCTTTACGGCCAGCGCTATTTCGAAAAGACCTTCGGTGCCCGTCACACGGTCTGCTGGCTTCCGGATTGTTTCGGCTTTTCTGGCGCCTTGCCGCAGTTGTTGCGCCAGGGCGGCATAGACAGCTTCTTCACCATCAAGGTCAATTGGAGCGAGACCAATAAGTTCCCCTACGATCTCTTCTGGTGGGAAGGCTTGGATGGCAGCCAGGTGCTGGCGCACACCTTCGACAATCCGATGCAGGGCTATAACGGTTTTGTCCAGCCGGATTGCTTCATGCCAACCTGGAAGAACTTCCGGGCAAAAACCCTACACGATACGTCGCTCCTTGCGGTGGGCTATGGTGATGGCGGCGGCGGCGTGACCCCGGAAATGGTCGAACGCGAAGTGCAGCTGCGCGATTTCCCCGCCATTCCGAAGGCGCGTTGGGGCAAGGTCGCCGATTTCTTTATGAGCGCCCATCGCACGGCCAGGGAAAAGCGTCTTCCGACCTGGTCCGGTGAAATCTATCTCGAATTACATCGTGCGACACTGACCAGCCAGAGCGGCGTCAAGCGGCTGCACCGCAGGGCGGAGCAGGCCCTGATAACAGCTGAAACACTTGCATCGATCGCCCACATGATCGGTGGCGCTAAACCGCCGAGCCTCGAGGCGGATTGGCGGGTGACGCTGAAAAACGAGTTCCACGATATCCTGCCGGGATCGAGCATTCGAGAGGTCTATCAGGATGCAGAGCGCGAGCTTTCCGACGTCATCGATCATGGCAAGGTCGTTCAGAGGGACGCTGTGGATGCGATCGTCTCGGCCCTTCCAAAGGGCGGGATAGTCGACGCTCTCGTCGTCATCAATCCGTCGCTGGACGCGCGGCCACTGCGCGCGGTGTTTGCCGACGGCATGGTGCTTTCGACCGAAGATATAATCTCGCCACTCTCCATCCACGTGCTCGACCGAGCCGCATTGAAGCCGGCTGGCGGCTTTTACGCTGACGCGAGGCGGCTGGAGAACGAGCATCTCGCCGTGACCATCGGTGCGGACGGAGCTGTGCGGAGCCTCGTCCACAAGGCGACCGGCCGTCAGGCGCTGGCGGCACCCGCCAATCAGCTTTGGATCTATCCGGTCGACAAGCCGCGCAATTGGGACGCCTGGGACATCGACGCTGATTATTCGGAAAAGGGCATTCGTCTCGATAAGCCGGAAAGCATCGAACTTGTCGAAAACAATGCGCATCGGGCGGCAATCAAGGTTGTCCATCGCCATCGCGATTCCAGCATCGTGCAGCATTATGTGCTAACGGCCAATGCGAGGCGGCTGGATATTGAGACCGAAATCGACTGGCATGATCGCCGCACGATGCTGCGATCGCTGAGCCCGGTTGCGACGCGCGCGCACACCGCCACGTTCGAATGCGCTTACGGTGTCGTCAGCCGTCCGACACATACCAATACGAGCTGGGATGCCGCCATGTTCGAGGCGGTTGCCCATCGCTTCATCGATCTCAGTGAGCCAGATTTCGGCGTGGCGTTGCTCAACGACGCGAAATACGGCCATAGCGCCCGCGGCAACGTACTTGGCATCAGCCTGGTGCGGGGCTCGATCTATCCCGATCCACTGGCGGACGAGGGCGAGCAGCGTTTCACCTATGCGCTCTACCCGCACGGCTTTGAGTGGCATTCGGGCCGGGTGCGCGAAGAAGCCGACGACCTAAATCAGCCATTGGTCTTCGCGACAGCCGCCAATCTCGCGGAAACGACAGTTGCGGCGATCGCGGTCACGGGCACGCCGGTGGCACTCTCGGCAGTCAAGCCGGCGGAGGATGGCGATGGGCTCGTACTGCGTGTCTATGAACCAGCCGGTCGTCGAGGCAAGCTCAGCATTGCGCCCTTAAGCGGTTGGACGATCAGCGAGGCCGTCAACCTCATGGAGGAACCAACCCGACGCGATGCCGGTCCAGATATCCTGCCCTTCGAGGTCAGGAGCTGGAAGATAAAGCGGATGTGACAGCGGCGCCGACCGGGCGCGGTTCGAATGAAGAGCAGCCAGCGTTGCCCTGATCGGGGAAGGTCGCGCCTGAGCGGAATTACACCTTCAGGAATTGCGAAGATTTATCGAAGCTCAGGCCAGGAAAGATCTTGGAGGTCAGGTCGTCGGCGCCGACATCGAACTGCCGGTAAAGCATGGCGGCTGCGATCTCGCGCACGTCTGCGGTGGGCATGAGATCGCGGTCCTCGAAGAGCTGATCGTCTTTAATTCCCGGCCATCTGCCAAGCACGCGGCCGCCATTGATGGCGCCGCCCGCCAGCAGGCAGCAGCCTCCGGTGCCGTGATCCGTGCCGCCCGAGCCGTTCTGGCGGACGGTACGGCCGAATTCGGTCATCGCAAGAACCACCGTCGTCCTCCAGGCATCCGGCCCGAGCATGCTCTTCAATGTCAGGACCGCCTGTGTCAGGTCACCGGCCGCCTTGCGGAACTGGACCGCCTGTTGCACGTGGGTGTCCCAGCCCGTGATGGAAAAGCTGGCGATACGGTATTCGCGCAATAACATCTTGGCGGCTAGCGCTGCGACATCGGTTACCTGCTCGCCGCGTTTGGTGCCTGGTTCCTCGCCCATCTTCGCCGACTGGTCGGCGCGCGTCGCCTCATCCATCGCCTTGGCGAAAGCTGGGTCGTTGGCATAAAGACGCGTCAGGAAATGCATCTCGTCCGCACCCATGCCGAAATTGGAATCGGACGCCCAGACATCGACCAGATTGGGACCGGAAAGGATCAACTCGGTCGAGGTGTTGATGTCAATCGCTTTGCGAGCCGTCGAGCGCGGAATGGTGGCGAGTGCGCGGTTCAGCCAGCCGGTTTTTTCCTCGGCGACGTGATCGCCGCCCGTTTCCAGCATGTCCTGCCCGTCGAAATGGCTGCGGGCGTCGCGATAGGGCGTCGAGACGGCATGGATGAAGGCTAGCTCCTTGGTCTTCCAGAGCGGAAGCAGGTCGGCGGCGGCTGGATTAAGACCGAAGAAGCCGTCGAGATCGACCAGTCCCTTGTCAGGCGCAAGTGCGATGTCAGGGCGCAAGCTGGCGAAGGATGGTTCGCCGTAGGGCTGCACCAGATCCAGTCCATCCATGGCCCCGCGCAGCACGATGGTCACGAAGCGGTTCTCTCCGGGCATGGCGGCAAAGGTCACCGGCGTAAAGATCGGCGCGGCCGCCAGACAGCAGGCGGAAGCGAGGAAACCGCGGCGGGAAAGCGAGAAGGCCTTGTCGTCTGCCATAGGGATGCTCCTCGCTCTAGCGACGATTGAATTCGGGGGAAGCAAGCACGAGCGTCAGGCCCGTCATCTTGTTCGGCGCCTGCGATACGACCCGGATCGTGTCGTCGCGGGCAGCATCGGCGAGCGTCTCCTTGAGGAACTGCCGCGGATCCACCTGCTTGCCATAACGGCCGATCGCGCGCCGCACCCACGAAATCCGCTCGGAAAGCTCGCCGGCATTGATCCAAGCGTCGAAGCCCTCCGGAAAGCCGGCCGGACTTGGCGGTCGCCAGACCGGCTGCCCCATGCGTTGCAGCGCGTAGATGCCGAGGCCGCGCGGCACGTAGAAGGTCGCGTCGATCGCGGCCTGTCGGCGCTTTGCTTCCTGAGGATCAGGTGTTGTGTCGGGCGTGGTAGCGCCATTGCCGGGCAGGGAAGGATTGTTGTTAACCATCGCCTGCGCCCCATCCTCATCATCGGCAAGCGGATCGACAATAGCTGTTGCAGTGGCGTTCTTTTGAAGATCGAGCGCCCGCAGGCCCGCCACGATGAAGTCGAAAGGCTGCCGGGCCTTGGTTGCCTCGTTCATCCAGGCGGCCGGGTGATCAAGCATCGCGCCATAGACAGCCATCAGGTCGCCATCCGTCTTTCGCCACGCCTGGGTCATGGCATCGATCATTGCTTGTGGCGGCGTATCGGAAATGAAGTGGATGGCGAGCTTGCGGCTGATATGTGCCGCGGTTTTCGGATTCAGCGCCAGATCGTCCAGCATCTGCAGGTAATCCCGCTCCGATCGCTGTGTTCGGCCATAGCTAACGCCCAGCACCCGATGGATGCCGGGTTCAGCGGCGGCCTTGCGGAAATCGGCCTCGACGGCCTGCCGATCGACGGTGATGCCCGTCAGTACCATCGCGGCGGATCGCACATCGTCTTGCGTATAGCCGCTGCCGGCACCAAGCGTATGCAACTCCAAGAGTTCGCGGGCAAGATTCTCGTTGAGCCCCTTGTTGCGTCTGATGCCGGCGGGGGAATCCGGCCCAAGCGATTGCGCTTGATCGAGATAAATCAACATCGCTGGATGTTGGGTGGCGCTGCGCAGCAGATCCGGAAACGTGCCCCCGATATAGGGCCGGATCGCCTCAGCCTCGAACAGAGGGACGATGAGTTTCATCGGCTGAGTCTTGTCGACGCTCACCGAGAAATGGGTCGTCCAGAATGCGGCCAGCCGCTCGTAAAAGCCGTACGGCGAGAAGACTGCTTGGGCGATGCGCGCATCGGCATCGCGTTGATAGCTCTGCCGAAGCTCCTTGAAGACGGTTTTCAGCTCGTCGCGCTTGGCGGCGTCCTCAATAGTGCTGGCGCGGATGTCGCGAAGACGGTCTACCACATTGGCGATCGCCTGCCGGCGTGGCTCGATACCGCCGACTGGAAAGAGGCAGCTGCCGTCCTTGATCCGCATCGGGTCGAGCAAGGCGTCCTTGTCGGCCGGCGGCGTTTCACCGTGCCGGAAGCCATAGCCGAACCGCAGCGCTGCCAGGGTCTGAAAGGAAAGGCTCATCAGCTTGTCACCATGTCACCGATATCAGACAGGCTCGCAGGCAATTGTGACAAGAAAGTTCGGAAATTGTGGCTTTTTCCCGACATGGACAATTTGTAATGACCACATCGGCAGGGTTCTCCGCAGGCGCCCGATCCGTCCTAATTCGTCCCTAATTTCTCTTCTATATGATCAAGGGAAATGAGGTGGGCAATGGTTAGGTTTATTTCTCGCAACATCGTACTTTTACTCGCCACGGTCATGACCGCGCTCGCCATAGTCATGTACAACTTGTTTTTGCTCGTGGTGAGGCATCACCACACATTGCTGCATGACATTCGTCGCGGATTTTTGGTGCTTGTTCTCTTCGGAATTTTTTATGGCGTCTTGCGCTATATTCAGGCAATACCGGACGACGCCGACTAGAATTCTTCAAAAGCACGAGCCCGTCGGGGCGCGACGTGTGGTTTATGTCGGTTCTATCGGGCTGTTGCCGGCGCGCCGGCAACCGCTGCCTCATACAGGAGTATTACCTCCTTGTTTTCGTTTTCTTGTCGACATTTTGCCCACAATCGCATTAATGTCGATTCCAGACGCGGTGCCAGCCGCAGGATAACCGCAGACAATAGGTACTGGAAATCACGATGACATGGTCCCACCCCGTCGCCCGCATCACTGACGATGAACGGCAGCTTCGCCTGGCGCGGTTGAGACAGGCGTTTGAGGCCGAGCAGTTCGCCGGTATGCTGCTGGGTTCGACCGAAAGCCTGCGCTATTTTACAGGTCTCGTCTGGCATGCGAGCGAACGGTTCCTCGGCGCCCTCGTCACGCCGACGGCACTTTACTATATCGTCCCGGGTTTTGAACGCAGCCGCGTCGAGACCTTGTCGCACCTGCCTGGTGAGATCCTGGTGTGGGAGGAGGAAGAAAATAGCGCCGCGCTGGTATCACGCTTGCTCGGTCAGGCCGGCTCGCTCGCACTTGACGATGAGCTGCCGCTTTTCTTCTACCACAGGCTTGCTGCGCAATTTAGGGCCGAAAGATTGAAGGACGGCGGCCAGATCATCCGGAGCCTGCGGCGTATCAAGTCTCCAGCTGAGATCGCCCTAATTCAGTACGCCATGAACCTGACGCTCGATATCCAGAAGCAGGCGCATGCCCTGATGAAGCCAGGTATCAAGGCTTCGGAAGTCATCGACTTCATCGATCGCCGGCATCGCGAGGTCGGCGCCGATGGAGGCTCGACGTTCTGTATTGTTTCCTTCGGAACGGCGACTTCGCTGCCACATGGCGCCGAAGGTGACCAGACGCTTGGCGAAGGTGACGCCGTGCTTGTCGATACGGGATGCCAGATCGACGGTTATCATTCGGATTTGACCCGGACCTATGTACTTGAAGGTGGCAACAAAGAATTCGAAGCGGCCTGGGCAATCGAACGGGAGGCCCAACAGGCGGTCTTCGATGCCGCCAAGCTCGGCGTGCCCTGTTCGAGCCTTGATGATGGCGCGCGCAGTGTGCTTTCAAGACATGCTCTCGGTCCAAATTACAGTCTGCCGGGACTGCCCCACCGCGCCGGCCATGGCCTCGGCCTACAAATCCATGAAGAGCCCTATATCGTCCGCGGCAATGCCATGCCGCTCGCCGCCGGCATGTGCTTTTCCAACGAGCCGATGATCGTCTTTCCCGACAAATTCGGTATTCGGTTGGAAGATCATATCTACATGGCGGCGGATGGTCCGCATTGGTTCACCACTCCCGCCCGCGGGCCGACCGAGCCATTTTCGTAATCGCCAGGCCGCATCAGGCAGGATGATAGCGAGCATAGGCTCCGCTTCCTTGTGACGTCCGGCTCCGGCTGTCGGTCGGACGCTCGTCATTGTCACGGTGATGAGTGTGGTTATGGTTAACAATCCATTGCCCAAGAAAGTGCACGTGAATCTGTATTCGCATTTTATTAGAATAAACATTGAGTTAACGGATTTCGGGAACGGCGTCGGTAAATGTATTCGGGTTTGAGCGAACACGCTGCAGACGACCGAATGCCATTTTCGATTAAGGGACCGGACCTCTGAGGGAACCAAACCGCGCTTCTACAGTTTAATGACGTTAAGAAACGTCAGAGGACAGCATGACCGCCAACGTGAGCGCCGCTCAGTCGTCCATCTTAGAAGGACACCACAGGCTCCTTGTCGATGCCATCACGGATTACGCCATCTACATGCTTGATCCGCATGGACTAGTCATAAGCTGGAACATCGGCGCTCAGCGATCCAAGGGATATACCGAAGCCGAAATCATCGGAGAACATTTTTCGCGCTTCTACATTCCTGAAGATCGTGAGGCGGGCCTGCCCCAACTGGCACTGAAAACGGCTACCGAGACAGGGCGGTTCGAAAACGAAGGATGGTATCTGCGAAAGGACGGTTCGCGATATTGGGCGCACGCGGTCATCGACGCGATCAGAAATGCGGAGGGCGATTTGCTGGGATTTGCAAAGATTACGCGCGATCTTTCCGGACGAAGAATGGCGGAACTCGAGCTCAAGCGGAGCGAAGAGCAGTTCCGCATCCTCGTTCAGGGGGTTGCAGACTACGCGATCTACATGCTCGACCCCCGGGGGCACGTCTCCAGTTGGAACCTGGGGGCACAACGTATTAAAGGCTACACGCAGCAAGAAATTCTCGGCCAGCATTTCTCCCGCTTCTATACGCAGGAAGACCGCACGGCGGGACTGCCCTGGAGAGCGCTCGATATCGCCGCCAAGGATGGACGTTTCGAAAACGAAGGCTGGAGGGTCCGGAAGGATGGGTCCCGGTTTTGGGCGAGCGTTGTGATAGACGCTATTCGCACCGATGATGGATTCCTTCTGGGTTTCGCTAAGGTCACGCGCGATATCACTGAGAAAAGAGAAGCCCAGCGCAAGCTGGAACAGGCGAAGGAAGAATTGTTCCAGGCACAAAAGATGGAAGCGGTCGGCCAATTGACCGGTGGAATGGCTCACGATTTCAACAATCTGCTGATGGCCGTTCTCGGGAGCCTCGAAATCCTGCGCAAGCGTGTCGCTGACAATCCCAGCATTACTCCGTTTATCGACAACGCCATTCAAGGCGCGCAGCGCGGCGCGGCGCTGACGCAGCGCATGCTTGCATTTTCTCGGCGTCAAGAACTCAAGCTTGAACCGCTCGACGTGACCGAGCTGGTTCGCAACATGACTGACTTGCTGCAGGGCGCGATGGGTCCGTCGATGATGATCGAGACGCATTTCCCCTTAAGCCTTCCAAGGGTGAAAACCGATCCGAACCAGCTCGAGAATGCTCTTTTGAATCTGGCGGTGAACGCACGCGACGCAATGCCAAAAGGCGGGTCGCTCGTCATCGCCGCCAGACTTCGGGAGATTGCAAAGGATGAAGTGAACGGTCTGGAAGCGGGCGCCTTTATCTGCCTCTCCTTAAAAGATGAAGGAGAGGGGATGGACGAGGAGACGCTTGCCAATGCAACCACGCCATTCTTCACGACCAAGGGAGTGGGCAAGGGAACTGGCCTCGGGCTGTCCATGGTTCAAGGGTTAATGGCACAGTCAGGAGGCAAGCTGGTCCTGAAATCATGCAGGGGCGCCGGGACGACGGCCGAGCTTTGGCTTCCTGTTGCGGCGGAGACAAGCGTGAAGATGGAGGAGCCGGTGGCAGAAGCAGCGCCAGCAGCCGGAGGCTCCTTCAATATTTTGGCGGTGGACGATGATGCGTTGGTCCTGATGAACACGGCGTTCATGCTAGAGGATCTGGGCCACACCGTTCTGCAAGCTCATTCGGGCGAGGAGGCGCTGAAGCTGATCGAGGATCACCACGACATCCATCTCGTCATCACCGATCATTCCATGCCGAGGATGACAGGCTCGGAGTTCGCTGCGGCGATCGCCGAGCGGATGCCCGACTTGCCGGTCATCCTTGCGAGCGGTTACGCCGAGCTGCCGGCCGGCAGCAACAACGATCTGCCCCGTCTCGCAAAGCCGTTCAATCAGCAACAGCTTGCCGCGGTGATTGCCAAAGCCATAGGGGTTGCTCCCGTCGCCAACCAACGACGTCTGCCGACGGGAGATGGTCGATGTTCTCCCGTCATGCATGTCCATAAATGAGCTTCGGATACCAATCCCTTGCCCGTCCCTCAGGCGTCATGTCCAAAATCGTCCATAACGGCATGAGGTCGGGCGCCCCGCGCGGATCCTGGCCAGGATCAGCGGTCACCGGACCCATTTCCTCGCTCCAGAAATGCCGGATTGTTCCGTCTCTGCGCGTAAAGACATTGATGGCCGCATCATCGCTGCCATTGGGGCCGAGCGCACGATAATCGCGGCTATATTCGCCGGTCGGGTCGCAATAGAGTGGCAGATGCTGCCAGCGGCGTTCCCTCTGGAAATCAAGTAGTCTCTCGATCGGTGATCGAGCGACGACGGCGATGGCCATTCGCTGCTCGATATCGAGCACTTCACCGTCCAGCGCGGAAAGGAACGATGTGCACATCGGGCATGGCCGCGCTCGCTCCGGCCCGAACATGTAACTGTAGATCAGCAGGGTATCCTTATCGTCGAACAGATCGGCGAAATCGACCGGGCCGTCCGGGCTGATGAATTGATAGTGTTTTTTCACCAAGCCACCCGGCGGCAACGCACGCCGCTGCGCGGCGACACGCTCTATATGCCGCCTGAGTTCGATCTCCTCAGCCAGTAGATCATTTCGCGCCAGCCTGTATTCATTGCTCTCGTTGGGAAACCTCGCGCCGTTCCTTTGCGCCAGTTCAGCAGCCGGTATGTATCCATCTTCGTTGATCATGGTGTCCTCCCTGTGCGATCCCGGTCCCGCGGCCCAGTACTGGTCGTATGGCACCGGCGGATTTCGACAATAACGCGGAGGAAAAACCCGGTTGCCGGTCGAAAGTTCCAGCGTTTCACGGAGGCATTTGACCTGCGGGAGTCACTGGGCGGCGAAGCGGGCCTCGGTCGTGTCGCCCCATTCGACATCCGATGTCGCTTCTTCTTCTTCGAGCATCGGCGTGTCCATGACATAGAGATAGCCGTCGAGCATGTCACAGGCGCGCTCGGTGGCGTCGATCTTTGCTTCCGTTTCGCTGATCGCTGTAGCGATGGCCTTGATGCGGGCGCGCAGCATATGGCCGACGACATCCTTGCCTGGACGTTTTCCCAAGCGGTCCAAATGAAGACGGATTCGGTCGGAATGACGCTCCAACTCGCTTTTGGAGAAGTTTGCCTTGCGGATTTCGTCCAAAAGACTGGCGCGCATATGGGCGACAGGATCGAAGGTTCCGGGTTCGCGCTCGTCCAGAACCATATCGGTAATGAGCTTCTCGATGGCGACCAGTGCCTGCAGATCGACAGCGTCGGTCAGTTCGACGTCGTAGCCAGTGTCGTCAAAGAGCTTTCGGCGCACGGGGTCCAGAAGCAGCTCATAGGCCTTCTGTAGCCGCCCGAAGGCATCAACGTCACCGCCGGAATCGGGATGCGTCGTCTTTGCCCGCTTGCGATAGGCGGTCTTGATCTGTTCTTCGCTCGCATCGCGTCCGATGCCGAGAATCTCGTATGGATCGGTCACTCCAACTCCTGCTGCCGCTCAGCCCCGTCAAAAGTCCTGAAGCCTTATGCTGTGATGGTATCGGTAGAACGCAAAGCCCGCCGATGGGCGGTTCCTGTCCACCCCTAACACCCTTCTCTATCATCACCACGGCATAGTTTGGACAAAAACTATCGTGACGCAACGCAGAAACGTTCCTTTTGTTAAAAGCCGGGATCCTTTAGCAGATTTATATTTTGCGCCGTGTTTCCCGCAATCGAAAAACTATGTCGGTCCTTCTAGATGCCTTATTTCCAGCTCTATGCACTGCTGATGGGTTGATCGGGGCTTTGACGCGGCAGCGCTATTGCGCTCACTCTTTCAATCATTAGAGCCAAGCTCTGTGGCTGGCCTTTATATCCGCCGGCCTGCAAGTGCCGTCCGAGGCGACTGCCTGAGGGAGGTTCGCGCGGTGCAGACTGGTCTCTTCCGGTAGATGAAGGTGAAAAAGAAACCCTAAGTTCCTTCCCGCATCACGCGTGTCATCTCCTCTGCCGGGATGGGCCTGCTGAACAGATACCCCTGAATGGCGTGGCATCCGGCCTCAGACAGAAAATGGGCCTGCGCCTCGGTCTCTACGCCTTCGGCGATCACGTCCAGCGCCAATATCCGTGCAAGCGAGACGATCGCCGACGTGATTGCCATGTCGTCGGCATCATCGGGAATATCTGCGATGAAGGATCGGTCGATCTTGAGGCGAGAAAGCGGGAAGCGTTTCAGCGTGCTCAAGCTCGAATAGCCCGTACCGAAATCGTCGATCGCGAGGCTGACGCCCAAGGCGTTCAGTTCATGCATCTTCATGATCGCCCCTTGCACGTCGCGCATCAGAAGGCTCTCAGTAACCTCGATCTCGAGCCACCGCGGTTCAAGACCACTCTCGGCGAGGGCGGCGGCCACATGCCGGATCATGCCAGGTTCTTGGAATTGCCGCGCCGACATGTTGACGCCGATCTTCACCGGAGGCAGCCCGAGCTCCTGCCATTTTTTCGCCTGGCCGCACGCCTTGCGCAGGACAGCCTCGCCAATCGGAACGATAAGGCCGGACTCTTCAGCAAGCGGAATGAATTCTCCGGGGAAGACGAGCCCTTCAGTCGGATGGTTCCAGCGCACGAGCGCCTCCACGCCAATGATCTCGCCGGAGGTCATGTCTTTCTGCGGCTGGAAGTGCAGGACGAACTCGTCCCGCTCGATGGCGCGCCTAAGTTCCTCTGAACGTCCGAGTTTTTGCCGTGCATTCTCCGCCATTGCTGGATCGAATACCTGGATACTGTTTCGGCCGTTCTCCTTGGCGCGATACATCGCCATATCTGCGTTGGCGAACAGTTCGGTGGCCGTTTTGCCGTGTGCGGCGAAGCAGGCCATTCCCATGCTGCACGTGAGCTGCAGGTTCATTCCGGCGAGCGTAAGCGGGCGCGCGATCGCCTCGCGAATGCGCGCCAGCCGGGGGACGAAATCTTCTTCGGTCTGCTGGAGCGCCAGAATGAACTCGTCACCCCCAATGCGCGATACCAGATTATCTCGTCCAATCTCCTCGGAGATCCGGTGCGCGACGATCTTCAGCAACTCGTCGCCGGCCGCATGGCCGAGGCTGTCGTTCACGAGCTTGAAGTTGTCGACGTCGAGGAAGACGACCGCGACTTCCCCTGAGGCTTCGTCGGCACGCCGCAGCATATCATCGAGCATCCGGTCGAGCAGCGTGCGGTTCGGCAATCCGGTCAGGGCGTCGTGCTCAGCAAGGAAGGTTATGCGCTCAGCGTCATAGTGTCGGTCGATCGCGATGCCGATCGTTTGCGCGATACCCGTCAGGAACTCGAACATGCTCGCTTCATGACTGGAAGATTCTTGAACGGCGAGCACGCCATGCTGCCCGCCATCACCCGACGAGATTGCGAGGCAGCGCCACGATGCCGGATTGTCGAGAATATCTGCCGGCGAAATCGACACGGCGGCCGCAGATCGGCACGCCGCCGCGATATGAAGCTCCTCGGCGCCTTCGTCGCGCAGCAGTACGGCTGCCGCAATACCGGGGATAACCTCTTCGAGCAGTTCGGCGACGTCCCGAAGGAACGGGTCTAGGCGCACTCCCTTTGCCACCGCCTTAAGAAGTTGCGCCTGAGCCTTCATCAGGCTTTCTCCGCGCTTGCGGGCCGAAATGTCGCGCGACGCCCCAACGACGCCGATCACCTTCCCCGCTTTGTCCCTGAGCGGGACGCGCGACATCATCAGCCAGCCGTTGCCTCTCAAACGGCGTTCCTCCAATCCGAGATCGGGTTCTCCGCTCTCCATAACGTGTCGCTCGACGGCGGCTATGCTCTCTGCCGCCGCCGAAGGATGGAGGTCGTAATCCGTCAGCCCAACCATGTCTTCCACGCGCTCGAGCCCATTGTTCAAGACGATGGCTCTGTTGGCGAATAGAAAGCGCCCCTCCAGATCCTTTGCATAAATATAGTCGGGCACGTGGTTGATCATGGCCACGAGCCAGTCGTAGCGCTCGGCGAGACTAGGTTCGCGCGACGGCGGGATCTCCTCCGTTGAGCGCGGGCGCGAGATCGGCTCGTCGGCATCTATCGGTGCCGGCCCCACAATCTGTTCTCCAACTGCCTTACGCATGTTCCCCTCACCATCCACGCTAGGATACAGTCTGAGCAAACAGTTATGTATCAGTGAAAGGCCTGTTGGGGGAGTGTTGTGTGTCAGCCTTCTCTGGCGACATCGTAAACCAGTCATTGACAATTGATGTTTTCGGCAAAATTGCCCCGCTCACGGCACGCGTCTAAGGCGCGATACATAGCCGCTAATCATTGCTTTATAGTTGATCAGACACACCTGCGCCCCGCCTCCGGCGGGGAGACGAGGCACAGATGTCCTGCAGCAGTTGTCCTTTAAAGGATGCTTATGCTGCTGCGAACGGCACAGCAACAAAGGTCTTGTTGCCGTCGCGCTGGATCAGCAGAAGCACCGACTTACGGCCTGCCTTTCCGGCCTGCGCGACCGCGCTCTGGACTTCATGGGCATCATGGACCGGCTGATCGTTGACCGAAACGATGATATCGCCGGTCTGGACGCCTGCGGCGGCGGCAGGCTTGTCGGGGTTGACGCTGGCGACAACTGCGCCTTCGACATTGCGCGGCAGGTTCATCTGCTGGCGCAGATCAGGAGTTAAGTCGGCGAGACCGACGCCGATGCTTGGCTGGTTGGACGGCACAACCTTGCCGTCGCCCTTGTCATTGGCTGCCCGCTTGTTGTCATCGTTGCCGCCGATTGTTACGTTGACATCGACGCTCTTGCCATTGCGCCAGACAGTGACCGACCGCTTGTCACCCGGGGAAAGATCGGCAACCAGGCGCGACAGATCCTTGGGCGTCTTGACAGTTTCGTTACCGACGGCAGTGACGATGTCGCCGCTCTTGATACCGGCATCAGCAGCCGGGGTTCCGTCGGTGACATTGGCGACCAAGGCGCCCTGTGGCTGCGAGAGACCAACCGCATCGGCGACATCGTTCGTCACCGGCTGAATGGCGACGCCGAGATAGCCGTGATCGATCGAACCGTTCTTTTCGAGTTTTGCAACGATCGCCTTGGCTTCATTGGAAGGGATGGCGAAACCGACGCCGACACTGCCGCCATTCGGCGAATAGATGGCGGTGTTGATGCCGACGACATTGCCATCGCGGTCGACCAGCGGGCCGCCGGAATTGCCATGGTTGATCGGGGCGTCGATCTGGATGAAATCGTCATAGGGGCCGCTGTGCAGGTCACGGCCGCGGGCCGAAACGATACCAGCGGTGACAGTCGTGCCGATGCCGAAGGGGTTGCCGATCGCCAGGATCTGGTCGCCGAGCTTCAGCTTGTCTGAGTCGCCCCAGGCCACAGTCGCGAGCGGCTTCGGCGCCTGGATCTTCAGGACGGCGAGGTCGGATTTAGCGTCGGCGCCGAGAAGCTTGGCGGGCACTTCCGTACCGTCGTCGAGCGTCACCTTGATGTCGGTAGCATTCTCAACGACGTGGTTATTGGTAACGATGACGCCATCTGCGCTGATAACGAAGCCAGAGCCGAGCGCCTTGCCACGCTGGGCCGGATTATGTTGCGGCGCCTGCTGCTGCGGGAAGGGGATGCCCTGATTCTCGAAGAATTGGCGGAACTGCTCGTCCATCGGGGAATCGCCCGCATCCGCGCCGGCATCGGCTGCCTTCATGGTCGTGGTGACGGTCACCACTGCCGGCTTGTCGGCGTCGACGATCGGCGCGAAGGAGCCGCCGGGTGCGATGATGCCGCTAGGTTCGTTGGCGGCCATGGCAGCGGGGCTGGTGAGGGCGAAGGGCAGGGCACCCGCGCCGACGATGATGGCCGCTCCCACGATGGCTGCGGCGCGGTGCTTGCGAAGAATAGATGACATGGCAAATGTCCCTTACGAGATCGTTGGCGATATGGCGTCTTGGGTCCATGTTCTGGACCAGGCGTCAAATGGAGGCCATTTCTACTGTTTCCCGGAACTTTGATTGCCCAAAGTTACTGCAGAATTTGCAGCGGAAAGAAGAATTGGCGCTGATGATTTATATGGTCCGCCTGGTAACTTTTACAAATTAAATATTTATCATGTTTATATTACAATATTGCAAGACATTACTAGAATTTAATGTTTCAGTGCCGGAATTTTCCCACATTTATTGTTTAAACTCCATCCGCTGGTGGCCAGCGCTTCAGCGCCGCCGCACCAAGTTCGGTCAGGGCGTAAATGCCGCGGTCGACGCGTTCGAACCAGCCATAGACGTTGTGCCGCAGGATTTTTTCGGCTTGAGGGGCACTGACGCGAATATCCTTGGGGCGTTGCTGGCCGCTCTGGATGGCAACGGCACAGGCGAGCGCCTGTTGGCGATAGGCGGTCATGATCGGCGAACGCGTGCTGCCACCGCGCGTGGGATCGCCCTTTCGCCGCCTATGTTCCTCAACGAGGCGTGATCGACGGCCCGTGTTCTTTCGGGGCATCGGCGCGACCGGACTGACGACGATGTCGACAGTACCGCTGTCGGAAACAGCCAGCATGCCAAAGCCGAGGCGGCGGCAGAGATCGCGAAACCGGCGATCGCTTTCTCGCCCCTTGCCCTTGGCCGAGACGCGGGCGGCAATCCAGACCTCATCGCTTGCCGTCGCACGATCGACAGCCTGCAGCACGAGTTCCAGATTAAAAGCGAGTTTCAATTCGCAAATGACGACGACAGGTGGTTCGTCGCTGCTCAGGCCGACAAGATCGCAACTGCCGATCTCGCCCTTGACCGCATAACCGGCCGCTTCCAGAAAATTCTTGATCGGAAGATAAAGCGCCGTCTCCAAATCCTGCCCTCTGCTAGTCGAATAGTCAGCGCTGTTTTACGTGATTCGCGATACCAGAAAGTCGATAAAGGCGCTGATGCCGGCAGCAAGATGATCATGGCCGGCATAGACGGATCGGCGGCCTGGTGGTGGAATCCTCGCTTGGCCTCGGTTCTACCCCTTGGTTTGGTACAATCTTAGTCGCCTTGGTGCTTGTCCCACCCCTTTGGAATGGCGCGCTCGGCCTTTGTTGCAGCGCCTGGCGCCGCAAGTGCCCGAACCTTGCCAGGAGGTAGCCTCAGGCTGCCTATGACTTTCACCTAACCATTGGTATGGCTTCGTCTAACCAATTGCAGTGCGCGGACCAACATTGCGCACAATTGGCCGACCCATCCCGAATTGGTACCTCTTAGTTGCTCGGGACTTAGCAGCTGGAAGGTAAACGATTATGGATGTGTATGAGGCGGTGAAGAGCCGACGGGCGGTGCGCAGGTTCGTCGACCGGGATGTTCCGAGGGAGGTGCTTGAGCGCGTGCTGCTCGCCGCGAGTTGGGCTCCGTCCGGATCGAACATCCAGCCGTGGAACAGCTATGTGCTGACCGGTGGGCCGCTTGCCGAGCTCAAGAGGCGCGCCGGCAAACGCGTGGCCGCAGGCGACCCCTGGGACGATCGGGAATACGAAATGTACCCGGCCGCAATGAAGTCTCCGTATCGCGAACGCCGATCTGTCTTCGGCCACGAACGCTACAGCTCACTCGGCATTGCGGACGGCGACTGGGAGGCAAGTCAGAGAGCAGCTTCCGCGAATTGGGATTGTTTCGGCGCGCCCGCCGCCCTGTTCTGCTACATTGACCGGGAACTGGGTTTGCCCCAGTGGGCCGACGTCGGCATGTATCTTCAGACTGTCATGCTGCTGCTGCGCGGCGAGGGGTTGCAAAGTTGCACCCAGATGGCTTGGTCAGTCTACCGCAAGACCGTCGCGGAGATCCTGTCACCGCCTGAAGGGCTCATCCTTTTCTGTGGCATGTCGATCGGGTACGAGGACGTCACGGAGCCCTACATCCACACCGGCCGGGCGCCACTCAACGAGACCGTCACCTTCGTCGACACTGCTTCGCACCGATCAGCGCAATCAGAGCGCGAGAATGCGTTGCCGGGTATATGAAACGACGCCCCCACTCTGCAAAAGCCGATGTGGGAGCGTTGAAGTCATCCCGATGGAACCCCGCATATCTAGGATTGAACAGCCAGGAGGACTACGACAATGAATTCGATTTTGCTCAGGCTAATTGTGTCGGCGGCAGTTTGCCTCGTTGGCACATTGTCGCTTGCCGCGGATGACGCTGCGCACGTCACACCGCTCATGCAAAAGGACCTCCCAAATTATCCGGGCAAGGAGGGACTGATGTTATCGGTCGAGTATGAACCGGGAGGTTCCTCGCCCATTCACAAGCACGAGGCGAATGCATTCGTCTACGTTCTGGAGGGCTCGGTCGTGATGCAGGTCAAGGGACAAAAAGAAGTCACCGTGTCGGCGGGAGAGACCTATTACGAAAGTCCCACCGACATCCACCTGGTCAGCCGCAACGCAAGCAATACTAAGCCCGTGAAATTCATCGTCGTGCTGCTCAAGAACAAAGGCGCCCCGGCTGTCTTGCCCGTGAAGTGACATCGAGTGAGATCGGCGGACGCGCAGTCTAGGCAAAAGGGGCTGGTGGTTGGTTACCGCACGATCAAATAGAAGTGGTAGGGAGCCGCAACTAGCGGCTCCTTCGCCCCTAGGCCTCGAAATTCAGTTCGACCTTGGAAACGGCAATTGATGCCGGCAATAGCGGCTTATGGATGCGCTTGCCGAAATGCCGTTTGAAGCCGAAGACATTGTTGATCAGGCTCCTCGTATAGAGGCCAGGGCCGCTTGAATAGATGCGCCAGCCGCCTTCGACGGCGATGGTGCCCGCTTTGACGCGGTCCCAATCATCAGACGCGTGGTAACGATCGGCGAAGGCAGCGTCGCTGCTGCTGAAATAGGTGTTGCGCTGGCGCAGTGATGCTTGATCGAGCCGGCCGCTGACCGCGATCGGATTGGCGAGCGCCAGTGCGTTCCAGACGCCTTCGGCATCACTATCGATGGCTAGCGCCTCGCAGTAGCGCAGATGCGCATGCACATACATCAGCCCGATCTCGCGCCCAAAGAAGGACGAGGATTCGGCGCGGCGGAACAAAGTCTCGGGTCCGCCGGCATAGGTCGCCGGCTTTTCCATCAGCCTCACGCCGTCGGGAAAAAGGAGATTGTCCTTTATCAGCTTCAAGTGCTCATGTCGCTGCTCCGGCGTGAAGAGACCGCCCAGCATCGGCTGCGTCATCGCGATCAGCGAATAATGCAGGCCGGTGCGGGTATCTTGCGGATGAAGCAGCAGCTCGACGCCATCATGGCTCGGATTGAACACGCCATAGCCGGCGACGACGCCGTCACGCATCAAGAGCCGGTTGAAGTCATCGCGCATGGCGGCAGCTGTTTCAGTCAGCGCCTGCGCTTCGCCGGCGCGGCTGCACAGCGTCAGGATCGCGGCATAGCGCACGAGTTGCTCGTAAAGCAGCGAGACCGTCCAGCTGCTGACCATCCAATCGCGTAGATGCGGATCGGCCGGCTGCAGGCTGTCGTTCCAATCGCCTTCGCCATAACGGATCAGGCTGGTGCCCGGCACGAAGCGGCCGCGGACGGTGTCGAGCAGCTTGTCGACATGCGCAGAGATCGTCGCCGTCTCTTCAGTCTGCTGCATGGTATCGTCGGCACGCCATGGAACGGTTGCAGCCAGGAAGGCGAGATCACCCGTGGCTTCGATATAGTCGCACAATGCCTTCAGCGGCCAAACGACGATATCGCCGTGACTCTCGCCGGCGCGGATACTGGCATATGGCTCCAGCATGAACCATTGCGGCCAGTCGCCCCGATCCCGGTATTGCTCGGAAAAGACCGTGCTCAGAACCCGCTTCACTTCGGCATCGTGTTCATAGGCGAGCAGGAATTCCACCGGTCCCTGGCAGACGTCACGCGTCCCCCAGGCAGCACCCGTATACTGCTCGAGGCCGTGCGGCACGCTCAAGTGCACGATCGCGTCATGCGCGATCCAGGGCAGCATCGCGGCCTGTGCTGCGACATCTGGCCCATCGCCTTCGATGCGCATGCTGCGCGTCACGTGGTTCCAGAAGCGTCGCGCGGGGGCGAGCATATCTTCGCTGCTGACACCGGCCTTGTAACGTGCTGCAAGACTTTCGCCTGCGGCTGTGTCGGTCATCGATCCTGTGACCGCAAAGCTGAAGCCTTGTGTCTGATGCGACTTGAGCGCGACGAAGGGACCGTTGCGAGACACGCCGTCGCTGTAGAGAAGCTCGTCGCCGCCGATCGCCTCGAAAACATCCGGCGTCGAGGTGACAAGATGATAGGCGGCATGCGGATAGCGATCCCAAAGCCAGGACGGCTGGGGCCGGAACGATATCTGCTTGGCCTGAGCGTCGATCTCGATATTTGCGACGGCCTCATAGTCACGTTCGCCGAGCACGATATGGCCAAATACCAGGAATCGACAGGGATCACCCTCGACCGTGACGCTCCACTGCATGGAGGGATCGTCGCCGGAAGCGATCGCCGACACGATGATGGTGCGGCCGGCAAGCCTGTAAAGCCAACGGACGTCGCTGAGCCCCATATCGAAGGCGGCGGGAACGCCAAGCAGGCGCCAGCCTTCGCCGAGATCGGCGAGGATGCGCAGGCCGCTCGCCCGCGTCAGATTGTAGGGGTCGCGGGAAACCGAGAAAAGCTTGTGGAAGGACGTATTGCCGATCGTCAACTGGGCGGCGAAGATGCCCTGCATCCAGCAGGTTGCAGCCAGTGTCTGGTCGTCGAGCAGCATGTTTTTGCCACTACGGACGATGGCCCCATGACGGCGTGCTACCACACGTTCTTTTTCACACAGCACGATATGGCGGTTAAGCGAGCCGTCGGGCACGAAGAAGGAATAGAGCTGGCCATCGATATGTTCTTCCAGCATGCGCTTTGGATAAAGCCGCTCGATCGTCGCTTCGTCCAAGGGCTCGGTTACAAACAGGGGCGCGTCCTGCACCAGGCTGCGAACCGGCAGGTCGTCGCCAATTTCCGTCGCAGCCAGTTCGCCGAGCGTCTGCGGTAGCGCGTCAAGGCGCGCAAGGTCGGCATCGCCTGAGGCCGCGGGGTGATCGGCAACGAATAGGCCAAAGAATGTTGTGGTCACCGCACCCCCTGGCGCAAGCGCAAGTGGCTTCGACTGGATCGCCGGACAGGCGACTTCGTGCTGCCGGCGCGTGCCGGGTAGGCTTTCACCAAAGCCCGGCACCATCTGCGCGTCGCCGCTTCGGACCGGCACCACCAGCTGGATCGCGTCTGTGGCATAGGCTGCGGCGCCATCAACGCAGCCCTGTGCGAGCCAGGGATTGCGTCCGCCGCCCTGTTTGAGATTTTGGCGGTTCATCACCACCGGGCCAAAAGCGGAATGATCGGCAATGTGATGATCGATATATTGCGAAGCATAGGCTTCGCTGTTCATCAGGAAGCCGCGATCGCCGAGGCCGACATCCTGGATCAGTACAAGATCGGCCGAAAGTGCGTCGCCGGTCGTATTTTCAAGCGAGACCCGCCAGAACCAAGCCGTGCCGCCGGGATCAAGCTGCAACCGGACTTTATGCCTTATGCCTGCGGTCTCGCCGCTCCAGCAAAAAGTCGTCTCGTCATGGCCGAAACGGACCGCAGCCTTCGGACCGACGATTTCGGCGACTTCAGCCCGCGAACCGCCGGTGCGCAGATAGAGGCGCCCGATGCCGCCGTAAACAGGCGATCCCAGCAGCTGATTGATCATCACGCCGCCCTGCTGGTCTGCAAAGTCGATGGCAAAAAGCGTACCGTTCGGTAGCGCCGACACCGATAGGCCGGCGCTATTGCTAAGTGTGGAAAGACCGAGTTCTTCGCGCCGTGGCGTCTGAAAGCTGCGATTGGGTGCCGAGGACATAGCCGGTGTCTCGCTGATTCATGGGTCGGATGGGCCTACTAGATCACAAGCCGCCGCACGATCATAGGAGGCAATTTGCCGTTTCCGATCGCAATCCTTCATGAGGTCCGCTTCGACCGGTGACTGGCAAGTTCCACTGTTACCGAACCTGGGATTTGCGCGACCTGATTGGCCGTGCGCACGATAGGAGAAAGGTCGGCATCGTCCCAAGCCTCTTTCGACAAGCCTTTGATATGAAAGGTCTTGCTCTCGCCCGGCATCAGGTTGACCAGCATGTCGTCTACCTCGGCGCTCGGGCTGATGCGATCGGCAAACAGGCAGAGTTCGCGTAGGAAGGATAGTGCTGTGATCGTGACTGCGACACCATCATCGGTGTTTTCGGCCTGAAGCTCGAAGCGAGGTTGCGGATATTGCAGTTTCATATCCTTTTCGAAGAACCACCAGGCTTCGGCATCGCCGAGGCGGGCACGCAGGAACTCGCGCTCAGGATCGCCCGGCGTCGCCACATCCTTGGGGATCGCGACCTCGGCGGCTTCGAAGCGGTCACACAGAATGCGCCAGACGACATGGCGGGCGAGAAGCGTGCCGTTGAAATCGAAACGCTCGACGGTGAAGGGTACGCGCCAGAACAGGGACGTATCGTTGACGGCGACGGCGGCGAGACTGTTGCCACGCGGCTGGATGGTCAAGAGATGCGGGGTGTAGCTGTTGCGGAGCGCATACCAGAGCGGCTTTTTTCGTCCGGCGCCATCGACCGCCGCCCAGGAGGTGACCGGCCAGCAGTCGTTGAGCTGCCAGACGATCGTACCCATGCAGGTGGGGCGATGCGATCGCATATGGTCAACGCCAAAACTTATGGCGCGGGCCTGGTTGAGTTGGGTCACGAAGAGCCAGTCATCGAAGCTTTCCGGGGTGGGAAACCAGCCTTCCAATCCTTTAAGCAGCTTGTCGTTGCCGCCGGTTGCCTTCTGGTGATGCAGAACGCCGGGGGAGGCGGGCGCTCGATTTTTCTCGCGCACGGACGCCGCAAATGTGGCGTAGGTCGGCGGTGCCTGCCAACCGAATTCGGAACAGAAACGCGGAATATAGTTGCGGTAGGTCTCGTATCCGACCTCGTTCCAGACGTCCCAGATGTGCTTGCAGCCATGCTCGTCGGCATTGGGCGCAATATCCATCGAGCCGGAATAGGGGCTTCCGGGCCAATAGGGCCGCGTCGGGTCGATCTCGGCAACCAGTTTCGGCAACAGGTCCAGATAATAGCCGGCACCCCATGGGCGATTGGCGAGCACATCCTGCCAACCCCAGTCGAAATAGCCCCAGATATTTTCGTTGTTGCCGTTCCAGAGCACGAGCGAGGGGTGCGGCATCAGCCGGGTGATCGCCTCGCGCGCCTCCGCTTCGATCTCGCTATAGACCGGCTCGTCCTCGGGATAGGCGGCGCAGGCGAACAGGAAGTCCTGCCAAACCATGATGCCGGCGACGTCACATTCCTCGTAGAAGGCATCGCTTTCGTAAATGCCGCCACCCCAGACCCGGAGAATGTTCATATTGGCATCGCGCGCCTGAGCGATCCGCTCACGGTAGCGTTCCCGCGTCACGCGCGGAAGGAAGCAATCCTCCGGAATCCAGTTGGCGCCGCGGGCAAAGACCGGTACATCGTTGACGACGATGGTAAAGGCAGAGCCGATCTCATCCGGCGCGGTGTCCAGGCGGACGGAGCGGAAGCCGACGCGGCGTTGCCAGGTGTCGAGGGTTGCACCATCGGAACCCAAAAGGCGAAGATCAAGATCGTAGAGCGGCTGGTCCCCTAGTCCATGCGGCCACCAGACCTGCGGATTGTCGATCCGGCATTCCACAAGGGCATGCGTCTCGCCTTGCGCAATCCTAACTTCGGAACGCTTGCCGCCGATCGACATCACCAGAGCCGCGCTATCGATACCCTCGGCCGCCCATTCGATCTCGATGCGCAAGCGTGCGAGGCCATCACCGCCCTGAAGCGTGATTTCGGGGCGAACGCTGCTCAGACGTGCCTTCGACCAGCTTTCAATGACGATCGGCTTCCATATGCCGGATGTAACAACGGTCGGACCCCAATCCCAGCCAAAATTGCAGGCCATCTTGCGGATGAGGTTGCCTGGGCCGGGATAGTTGGCGGGGATGTCTGCGGCCGAACCGAGTTCGCTGCGAACTGCTTCGCCATGGGCATAGGCGGAATCGAAATCGACGATGAGCTCGTTCCGGCCTTCCTTGAGCTGCTCGCGGATATTGAATCGATAGCTGCGATGCATATTGCCCGTCTCGCCGAGCAACACCCCATTCAGTTCCAGACGCGCAGCCGTATCGAGCCCGAGGCAGGAAAGATCGATCCGATCCGCTTCGTGCTCGTCCCAGTCGAAAGCCATCCGGTAACGCCAGGCCGAGCGGCCGATCCAGTCCTGGGAGATCTCATTGACATCGAGATAAGGGTCAGTGATGAGCCGGGCCGATAAGAGATCGAGATGCACAGTTCCCGGCACCGAGGCCGGGATCGCTACCGGTAGCGAGGGGGCGGTCGAGGGTGCGCGGAGGCGGGAAACGGCCCAGCCGGTATCGAGTGGCAGTTTCTTCATGGTTGTCGGTCCGTCATGATATGGATCGCGTCAAATCTGCCCTGGCTCGTTGGAAGGTGCAATGAACTGCAGCCCGGCGTGGAGATGACGATTCATATGATAGGCATAGGCGATGCGATCCCGCTTTTTCAATGCGGCAATGATATCGCAATGTTCATCATAGGAGCTGTCCACAGCGACGCGGGAGCGTTTGCCGGCCTCCATCAGCCGCTGCAAGAGCGGCCGCAGAATGCCATAGACCTGCGACAGCGTGCGGTTGTTAGCAATATTAACCAGCTCGGCGTGGAGCTTGAAATCGAATTTCGCAGCGTCGGAAAGATCCGGTGCCCGCTTCATGGCGTCATTGATCGCTTCCAGCCGCGCAATGCCGGCCTCGTCGATATTTTCAAAGAGAAGATCGGATAGATTGACCTCGATCAGCCGGCGAAAACCTTGGATGTCCAGGAAGCTCTCGGCGGAAATGTCGATCGCGAAAGAGAACAGCTCCATCAGCGCCTGCTGGCGGCGGTCGGTGATGACGGCGCCGACCTTTTGCCTGCTTTCGACGATGCCGTAGGCCTTCAGGATGCGGATTGCTTCGCGCACGGTATTGCGGCTGCTGTTAAACATCGCCGCCAGCTCGATTTCCGGCGGCAGGGCGTCGCCGACGCCAAGATTGCGCTCGCGCATCAGCTGCCGGATCGCATCGACTGCATGGTCCACCGCGGATCCTTTGTCTTCGATCTCTGCGGTTCCTATCGCCATGAGTCCTCCAGCAATAAGAGGATATTGTTGGTCAATAGTGGATGTCAAGCGTAGAATCGGCGGTATATTGAGTGGACAATCATCGATTTAGCGATATGTTGACCAACAAATAGGGAGGCGTGGCATGGAGAGCTGTTGGCGCTGGTTCGGACCGAGGGATCTTGTTCCACTCATTCACGCGCGTCAGGGCGGGGCAACGGGTATCGTCACCGCGCTCCACGAAATCTCCTATTCCCGCGTCTGGACGCCAGAAGAGATCGAGGCGCGCAAGGCTTTGGTGGAGGCGGCGGGCATGTCCTGGAGCGTCTGCGAATCGATCCCGGTCCCGAGTGCCATCAAGCTCGGCGGTGCCGGTGCTGCGCAAGCGATCGGCATTTGGAAGGATACGCTGGTCAATCTCGCCCGATCCGGTATCAAGACGATCTGCTACAACTTCATGCCGGTGGTCGACTGGACGCGCACGGACCTGCGCTTCGAGATGCCGACGACAGCGCTTGCCCTCCGCTTCGACATGGTGGAGTTTGTCGCCTATGACGCCTTCGTTCTGCGCAGGAAAGGGGCCGAGGCGAGTTATGCGCCGGAGCTACTGCAGCGCGCCGAGGAGCGGCTGAAGCTCCTCTCGCAGCAGGCGGTTCGCCGGTTGGAGAGCAATATCATCGCCGGCCTTCCTGGTGGCGAGGACAGCTATGGCCGTGAGGCCATTCGCACGGCCATTGAGTCTTTCAATGGAGTAACGGCGGAGGATCTGCGGGCGAACCTCGACAATTTCCTGCACGAGGTCGTGCCGGTCGCTGCCGAAGTCGGAGCACGGCTCGCCATCCATCCCGACGACCCTCCTGTTTCGCTGTTTGGCTTGCCGCGGGTGGTTTCGACGGCAGAGGATCTGCGTCGCATCGTCAGCAGCCTCGATCATTTCGCCAATGGGCTTACGCTTTGTGTCGGCTCGCTCGGGTCGCGTGCCGACAATGACGTGCTTGCCATCGCGCGCGAATTCGCGCCGCGCATCAATTTCGCCCATTTGCGCGATGTGGCGATCGAATCGGATGGCTCTTTTGTCGAAGCCGCCCATCTGGAAGGCCGCAGCGATATGTTCGCAATTCTGCGCGCGCTTCTGGCAGAGGAGACCCGCCGTCGCACCGAGGACCGACCAGATCGCGTAATTCCGATGCGTCCCGATCACGGACATCTGATAGGCGACGATGTCGATAAGCCGACCAATCCGGGCTATTCGCTGATCGGACGGTTGAAAGGCCTGGCCGAGTTGCACGGCGTCATCCACGCCATCGGCAAAAGCGATGAGTACTCGCGATATTGGAAGAGTCTTTAGAGATCCAGTGTCGGATAGGCTGAAGCCTGGGCTGAGCGCCGGGGCGGCTTTTGGCAAGGACTTCCTGATCCTTCGCATACCGCGGCTGCTCACGACAGTCCCGCTCGCGTCAAAGTCTCATGGCCGTCTGAAAAGACGAGGCAACAGTTGCTCTATCCCCATTGAGAGGGACGTTCAGCAATTTCGACAGGCGTCTTCATGATAATCTCGCGATGCGGGAAGGGGATCGAAATACCTGCCTGCTTGAAGGCGTCCCATAACGCCATTAGCACTTCGCCGCGAATGTTGGTCAGCCCATTGCTGGGATCAGAAATCCAGAACCTCAACTTGAAATCGAGCGAGGAGGATCCGAAGGCTGTCATCCAGCACACCGGCGCAGAATAGCTATTTGCGATGCGTGGAATGCTCTTTGCCGTTTCTATGGCGATGCGCACAACATCATGCGGATCGCTATCATAGGAAGTTCCAAAGTCGACTTCGATACGGACATAGTCGCTGGAAAATGACCAGTTCACCACTTTCTGTGAGATAAAGTCCTCGTTTGGGATGAGATATTCCTTGCCGTCTCTGGTGATTACTGAGACGAAACGAGAGCGCAGATCTCTGATCGAGCCGAAAGTTTCCCCGAGCGAAATCGTATCCCCTGGCTTGATGGACTTGTCGAGCAGGATGATGACACCGGAGATGAAATTCGACACGACCTTCTGTAAGCCAAAGCCGATGCCCACGCCCACCGCGCCGGAGAACACGGTGAGGGCGGTGAGGTCGATTCCCGTGGCCGAGAGTGCGATCGCCCCCGCCAATGTGATCAGGCCGATCTTGATAAGTTTGCTGATGAGGACCTTGAAGGAGGGAGAAAGGTCCGCGGACCGATGAACCCAGTGCGAAGAAACATTTCCAACAAGCACGGCGAGCCACACAAGCGCAACCACCAGAACGATGGCTTTCATCATCAAGAGCAATGAAAGCTTTACCGCGCCGATCCTGATTGCGGCACTGTCAAGACCTTCAAGGACCGGGTTATCGAGCCCAACGGTATAAAGGGCGATGTAGCACCAGCTCGCTACCGCGACCACGCGTGCGAGGGTCTGATTGCGGATGATCCTCGTTAGCACGGATATCACGAACCATGCAGCCGTGAGTGTTAGAGCCGTTTCGATAAGCCATCGATGGGAAGGCCACGCATAGCGTGATACTATCCCTTGCACCAGCCACAACCATAAAATCAGGAAGAGCCAACGAAGGCGCCTCAGGAAGGCGGCAACAACGCGCAGCAGGTCCGGGTTTCCCTTGATTTTACGGGCGCGCGCTTCGAAAAATGGCTCTACTCGTTTTGCTGCGAATGACGAAAGCAAGAAACCCAGGCCTATCAATCCACACTGGTAGAGTGTCCATGCATCAAAAAAAACCGTCCGGACCCAAACCTCAGTTTCTCTGAAGATTTCCTCGAAACCCACTGAAGTGTCCCCCGATAATCGGCGACCGGTGATTGTCCATCGTGAATCATAGCACCTAAGCGGCCACAGCGCTGTAGCACTTTGAATTGCCGCATGTTTTTGCGCGAGGCAGAGATAATATACTCGCGTCATCGAGATCGTCGCCGAGCCCAGCGTGATCGAAATTGAGTCCGTGGGATGATCGTGGAGTACGATATTATCAATCTATCTAAATGATTTTATTTATTAAATCGTCAATCCAAAACTCTGGCGGCGCCGTTCATCGGGAGCACAGCGCAAGCCAAACGCCCTTCAATAAAGCTCATGTCGTTGAGTCCTGGCTCGCAACGTCCGGATTTCCTCTATCGATGCCTTCGCGCTGCCCAGCCCAGGTGAGCAGCGCATCAAGAGCCGGGCACAGGGCCTGACCCCAGTCCGTGAGGCAGTATTCGACCTTCGGGGGCACCAGATGATGGACGATGCGGCGCACGATGCCGTCCTTTTCCATTTGCCGGAGCTGCTGGATCAGCATTTTCTGGGAGATCCCCGGGATCGCGCGTTCGAGATCGGAGAAACGCAGAACATGCCCGCCGAAGAGGTGAAACAGGATCACCAGCTTCCACCGCCCCTCAAGAAGCTTGAGCGCGTTCTCGACGCCCTCAGCTGCTGTTTCTCGCGTATATTGGTGTGACATACTTTTTGGTTAGTACCTTACTTTTTCGTTAGTTCTTGCTCTTTTTGCAAGTTAGGCCATTTTCGATAACCAAACAAGGTCAACCCGGAGATCGATCATGACCCTCGCATTACCCAAACCCATAGCCGACTACTTTGCTGCGGATGCGGCGGATGGCGCGGCGGTTGCCGCATGTTTCACGGCCGACGCCGTGGTCGTCGACGAGAAGAAGACTTATACGGGGCGCGACGCGATCGCGGCCTGGAAGTCCGAGGCATCCGCAAAGTATGAATATGTAGCCGACCCCGTAGCCATCGACGATCAGGGCGACAGGGTCGTCGTGACCGCGCATCTGACCGGGAATTTTCCTGGAAGCCCGGTGGACCTTCGCTACGCTTTCACGCTCTCTGGTAATGCGATCGCCCGGCTGGAGATCGTCCCATGAGCTTCGATCTTGGCCTTGATGGAAAGCGCGCCCTGGTGACAGGCGGCACCAAGGGGGCGGGCGCAGCGGTCGTTCAGGCTCTGGTGGCCGCAGGCGCGCGCGTTGCGGCAACGGCCCGGACCGTGCCCCAGGCTGCAGTGGGGAACATCCATTACATCGCCGCCGACCTGCTGACAGCGCAGGGCTGCGCCAAAGTCGCCGAGGAGGTGGTTCATGCGTTTGGCGGTATCGACGTCCTCGTCAATGTGCTTGGAGGATCAGGCGCGCCGGCGGGCGGCTTCGCGGCCTTGACCGATGAGGAATGGCAGAAGGAGATCGATCACAATCTCATGCCTGCGGTCCGGCTCGATCGGGCTCTGCTTCCGTCGATGATCGCGCAAAGATCGGGCGTCATCATCCATGTGACGTCGATCCAGCACGAACTGCCATTGCCGGAATCGACGACCGCCTATGCAGCAGCAAAGGCGGCACTGTCGACCTATAGCAAGAGCCTGTCGAAGGAAGTGACCCCCAAGGGAATCAGGGTGGTTCGCGTGTCGCCGGGCTGGATCGAGACCGACGCCGCCGTGGCGCTCGCGGAACGGCTCGCAAGCGAGGCCGGGACCGATTATGAGGGCGGCAAGAGGATCATCATGAATTCTCTAGGCGGAATTCCGCTCGGCCGACCGGCGAAACCGGCCGAGGTCGCGGATCTGATAACATTCCTGGCATCCCCGCGCGCTGCAGCCATAACCGGTACCGAATATGTCATCGACGGCGGGACCGTTCCCACCGCATGAGGTGGGGGCTCCCTCCGCTGTTTTAGCACAGCTTGGGGGTCTCCCCGCAGAAGGGGGTCGGCCGAGAACCATGGCTCGGTCGCAGGGGAAAACTTCCCCCTCAAGCCCTCATGCTGACAAGGTTGTCTCCACCTATCGACCTGTCTTAGCCAGTGTGACATCCTTCCGCATTGATGGTAGGGCTATGGAGTGAAATCGGCGGAATGCACGGATCGAGTCGGATTATCTCCTGCGTCCCACGCTTGACGATAGTTCCCGAAAGTTCGATTTTGGGTACTGTTCCGAAAAACCCAATGAACTAAGCTGAAGAAGCTTGGGGTCGACGCCCATCTCCGTGAAATATGACATGATCTGTACAGTTAACGTCTGAACGGCGGCCACTGCTGTCGGACCGTCGAGACTGTTTCCTGGCGCGAACGAAGATTGATGCACACCTATAGAACCCGGCTCCGCTTGGCGGATCACGCCACCGACATACGCCAGAGCGCAGGCGGAGGCACATTGGCTGGCCCGCAGCTGAAATGTCGATAGCCCGAGCGACCTAATCTTTCTCCCGTAGGCGATGGCCGCCAGGACATTGCCACCTTGAAAGTGACGACCTTGGCGCCGCTTGCCGTGACTTCCCGGGACAGCAGTTCGGGATCGTCGGACTGGCTAAACTCACCCTTTAGCAGAAGAACCGGGGAGGCGTTCTCGATTGGTATGCGCTCTATTGTCACCTCTGCATGCGCCGCTCCAAACAAGGTCGCGGATGCAAAAACTCCCAGAACAAACTGACGCATGAACGCGAGCGCTAATCCCAAAAAAACGGCGAGATGCATGCTATCGGATCAACCGTAACGCGCAACAATCAAAGCGATAGGCGACCTTGATTGATGCATCACTCTGCAATGCGGCCACCACACACCCGGCTACTTTAGGCGATATGGTCGCGATGGCCGGGTTTCGATTTCAGTAGATCGGGCGGTCGCCAATCAGCGACCCTTTGGGCCGCCGCCACCCTGTCTGCGCGCTTCTCCCAAGACGCGTCGCCGAGGACGCGGCGATAACGACGAGAGTGACGGCGGCGATCCCGACAATGACCATTACTCCCCAATCTGGTCCGTCGGGAAAACTGCCGGTTTGCAAGATGTCTCCCAAGTGGGCCTTACCGCCACTAGCGGGTCGCTGCCCGACGTGTTCGCAGCCGCCACCCAAGGGCAGGGCACGCTACGACGCCACCTCGGATCTCTGCACGCTTTTCATGCCGGGTGAAGCAATTACCCAAATGAAAGAATTGATAGGGCTTCTATCGATCTCAATGTTTTTGGTCTTGTGATGGTGTGACAAAACCTTGCGGTTAGCTGCCATCAAATCGGAAATCTCTCATCGTTCTTTCCCGGTGCTATATTTAAGTCAGAGCCGCGGCCTCACCGGAAGAACGCCAATGGCGGCCAGAGGAAAAGCAATTGCAGCACGCTTCCCGGCTCTAAATTCCCACCGGTGGTTCCGATCGAGATTTCCATGGAACATTCTGAATTGAAGACTTTCGGTCTTCCTCTCGGCAGGCGGATGCCATCCAGGGACTTCGGGTTGATCAACCCGGATGGGAACCGGGAAGACAGAGACGGCAGAGCCTGCCGCCCCTCGTCACTTCGAATCCTTGCATTTTGTGGCTGGTTGCCGAGTTCGCGACCTTTAGATCGGCGCGAAAGTCGGACAGGCGCGTGCAAGACACATCCGCGTAGACGCCAGACCCTTCCTGGATACGCCACCCAAACATTGGTGAAAACACGCGTTCAGGAGCGTCGTCGGAAACGATGACCTTCAAGTCCCAATCGCTTTGAGCGGTTGCTTCTCCCCTCGCTTGGCTACCATAGAGAATGACGTCGATCGGATTGTACACTTCCTTGATCCGAACAAGCAGCTTTCCCAGTTCGGGAAATTTCTCTGGGGAAGCGATACGTCCACCAAAACTCTCGGCAACGTCGCTCACGGGGCCACTCCGTCCAAAGTCCGTACAGTCATATAATCGGGTTGCTCGTTATTTCCCATAGCCACGACCCCATGGGGCGCCATTCGGAAATGCGACATGATTGCACGCGACTATGGCGATTAGATCGAGCGGCTGAAGGAGGAGGGGAAGCTGTGATCGACCTCTTCGGTTTCGAGATGCACCGTGATGCCGTGTTCCACGGCAAGAATCGCTTGACGCTTACCAGGCGCTGGGGACGGGGACCGCAGGCGTGCGTCATCGGTTGCAATCCTTCCAGAGCGGGAAAGCTGATCGAGGACAATACCTCACACTGGTGGAACGCCTGGTTCCATGAGTTCGGATTCGGCGGATATGATGCCGTGAACCTTTATCCCTTCTGCACGTCCGAACCGGCCAAATGCCGGCGCGTCGTGGCGACGATCGACCGCGGCGCGTGGCACGTGCGTGATGACCTCCATTTTGTCAACCTGCCACATGTCGTCGCCAAAGCCAAAGGTGCCGACAAGGTTTTCGTCTGCTGGGGCGCCATCGCTTGGGACATCGATTGGGTTGATCACGTGGTCAAGGAGATCCAGAGCGGCGACGGGCCGCATCCTGACCTCTGGTGCTGGGGCAAGACATCGAGCGGAGCGCCTAAGCATCCGCTCGCCCGCGGCAAGCATCGCATCCCAGCCAACCAGCCGGCTATCCTCTGGAGGGCAGCATGACGATCGATGACGGATGGGCCGGTGGACACGGCGACAGACGGGGGGAGATGACGCTGTTTGTCTGGCGTGAGTTTTGCGAGCGACCAGACCCGCCTCCGATAAGGCATACGTCAGCGACGTCATTGAGCTTTTGCGCAAAAGGATATGGTAAGCGGCATGACCGTAAAGAGCGACACGATATTCACCCTACACTGACATGCGCCACAATCTGACGTCGCGAGCACATTCGTTTTCGCACTTCAAAGATTGCTTAGACTGTATGGTCAATCTCTGAGCATCGTACGTCAGCGATTGTGTTTTTCAAAGCACGAGCCAGCGCATAGGAAGCTTAGGAAAAGCCGCCCCTTTGATTGGCAACGTCACCGAACTCGCACAGACAAGAACTGCTCATAACATTCGCTATATCGGATGAAACATCCCGCATCGACCGTAACTTTATCGAACTCGCAGCCTTCCCAGCAAGCCATCAGCGACGCGCTTGGGGCCTTGATGCATCGCCAAGGCCCTTTCGAGGGGTGTCGCGCGACGCTCAAAGAACCTGTTGACTAGGTCTTCCGCAGACGAAGCCTCAACGTCTGCTTGGACGAGTATTTTGACGACGGTGTCGAAAAACTCTCTCATCATGGGTGAATTGTCGAGGTCTTTTGGGTCGATTTGAGCCATGGCGATCTCTTATACAAAGTAGGTGTTGGGGGTCGATGACATCGTGCCCGCCGGAAGGCGGAACACGGAATTTCCGTTCGCATCAACTATGTTCGCTGGATTAGGAAAACAGATCTGATCACAGTTGGCGATGACCAGCGTCTGTGGGGACAACGAGACCGGACCATATATTGCGTCATAGGGCGCGGTTCGACCGTGGCTGACGCCGCCTCCGCCTCGACAAAAGGCACACAGGTCATGGAAGTCCTGTGTATCGGTGACAAACACGAGATGCTCAAGCGTTTCGATTGCCGATCTGCTCAAATCATATTGGAGAACTTCCGCGTTGACCCCGAAACCACCGATGGTTCGAACTCGTTCGTTTGCCCAATTCTTTGCCTGATGAAGCGACGTGGTTACGTAAAAGCCCGCGCCAAAGTCGGAACTAGGATTGAAATATTGAGCCAGTATTCCATTCATTCTAATGTTGTTGCCACTTAACGAGTCTGTACCGTGGTAAACGGTTAGTGTGATGTTGGGCCAAGGCATCTTCAATTCCTCTAGGCTTATCCGATCGCAGTCCGCAGATTTGTAAGGGCGGACCTCGTGGTATCGATGAGCTCCTGCAGATCGCCGTCCTCGTGAGCATTGCTTCGGGTCTCAATGTCATTGAGGGTCTCCTCAATCCGCCGAAGGGTGGCGGGAGTCGCCCGTTTTGCAAGCTCCGGAATCATTAGAACCATCCGATAGGCGGTAACTTGAATTTCACTTTTGAGGCGGCGGTTCTAAGGTTCTTCAGGTCGTCAGGCATAGGTTGTAAGATCGCCGCCGTTGCAAATGCAACGAGATAGCCTTCGTTTCCTTTTGCGAGATTTGCGCGAGGCAGGTTCAATGCCACCGCCAAGTCGCCCAGACGATCAGCAAGCTCAAATCGTTTTGCGACCCGCTCCTTGGTCCCTTGAATGTCCAGGTCTTGATACTCGCCTGCCAATCGGACGAACTCGTCCGCGTCTGTCTCGTCCGTCTTGGTTTTCTTTGTTGGGGCAATCGAGGTTCGTGCTAATTGGCTCGCCATCTCGAAGGTCAGTCCGAGAAAGCGAAACTTTAATTTATTGGCGTCGCTGATCCTTCTGATTACAGATGCCACGAGGAAGGTCAGTTGATGCCGTAAATAGAAAAAAACGATGACCGTGGTGATCGGCCAGGCAACTGCTTTCAAAATCTCCGCAACATCCTTCATATTGCTAGCCTCAGTAGAAGAGCACAACTTCCGGTGCTTCAAACCGCACAGTGTCCCGTCCTATTTCCCAGATGCTTTGGCTGTTTTCACGCTGGCCGTCGGGCCAGCCGGAGATTGTGGTATCGTGGCTTTGGCAGCTAGCGCCGAACCTTGGTCATGATCGATGCCCAAGCTATCGGCGACCTTCCGCGCGATCATCCTAAAGCCAGTCGGATCGGGGTGAAGCTCGTTTGCCCAATGCTGATCGTTCAGCGTGCCTTGCGTGGGGACTACATGAAAATTGTTGGCGGGTACTGACGCGAGATCATCCAGCATGTCCTTAAACTTCGCTAGCGCGTCGTGGGCAATTTGTTTGCCAGTCGATTTTGACCAATTGCAGAATTGGAGTGAGGGCCAAAGCCAGGGACCAATTCCGCATGGTGCTCCTATCCCGCTTGGGGTCGGGAAATCATAGCAATGGGCATAGATTGGAACGCCGCTGGCGTAGCGATCTCGAACAGCGAACAAATCCAAGTAGCACGCCCTAACGAGGTTCAACACACCAGCGTATCTTGCCTGATTTAGGCCTGTGTGGCGTCCATCGTTGAAGTCCAGAAAGATGCAGAATGAGTTGCCAGCCACGTCGTTACCCCCGGCCGAAACGATGATCGCGTCCGGTTTGCCGTTTGGCCAATTCTGCTTGTGGGTCAAAAATTGAATAATCTTCTCTTGCTTGGGCAGCGACATCTCTATTGTTGAAGCGTCGCCGCGATGAGCAGACGAAAGGATGATGGGCGCGGGGTCGCAGATTTGCTTCAGCTGCGCAAGGATGTCGGATGGGATAAAGACGAGACTATTGCCTTGGATCGGATAATCGTACCAAGAGTCGCCGATGGCCAGCAGATATTTTGGCTTAATGGCCGCCTTACCCGTCAAGGTTCTTGTCGCCTCGAATAGGGCCTCATGTTGGGCGACGATTTTTTGATGTTCTTTCTCGCGATCATCGAGCTCATCGTTGATCGCTTTGCGGTGACGTTGGTTTATGAAAAGGTCTTCCTGCATCGGGGTGCCTCCACGCGAACCGGCTGAATCGTCGTGAAATCAGGAAATCGGGCTTGAGCTGGGCGTTGGATTGCCGAGATCGTCGGTCGGCAAATACTGCTGCTCAAAGGCCGCGAAGTAAGCCGCCCACTCGGGTTGTCGGCAATCGATAAGAACCGCTCCATCTTGCCAGACGGCATTGTGATCATTTTGATCGCTGTTTGGGCGATGGATATACCGCCCCTTTGAACCCTGGTTCATGTGAGCGTCGTGGATGCCATTTCCTTCGCTGTAAAATCGGCCGAAGACGTACACATCGAACTTCTCCGAAAGCGCCTTCTCAATCAGACGGGTCAGTGATGCCACCGGCTCAGGCGTATCGCTGCCATCCATGACAGCACTGTCACGCCAGCGGCCCGTAGTGCCGAGCAAATCGCTGCGGACGAAATCTAAAGCGGGCAGGGCATTGACGTCAGTTAGATCGTTTTTGCCAGCGGGCGAGGCTTGCAGGGTTTGGATGAGCGGATGTCGATAGTCGAAGACAAGCTTGTATTTCAGCAAATCGTCAGAATCGTTCGTCCCGACATTAACAGCAACATCCCAGACTTCGTCAGCGACCTGGACACTAAAATGGAGATGATACTGCGTTTCGTGATCACGTCGCGTCGGCTTGAGACTAGGCGCGGATATCACTGTTCCCTTGGCGTAGCCATACGGTATCGTCATCTTGACCTCCGTCAGTTCTGCGGGAATACATCGGAACGATCGCCTTTAAGAAGGTTTTGCGGAATCTGGGAAAACGACCAGCCGCCATCCTTGCTTTCGAGGCACCAATTCATGTCGAACCGGTCATCGGGCCATTTCTTCGGTGCCGGTGGCGCGTGTGGGAATTTGTCCAAAAGGTCAGGGAGGAGATGATGCTCCCAGCATACAAGCACGACGCCTTCGGCGTCCAATATCCTGGCGAAGAGGCCATCTAGATCGCTTTTGAGGCAGGTCGTATCAAACTTCGAAAGGATATTGCGCTCGTTTAACAGCTCAGCGAGTGGCGTAACCGTTTGCTGCGGCCTTTTGCTGTCGCTGCCGGGTCCAATACCAGCGGCAAAAATCGTGGTTGGAGCGGATGCCGTGCCTGGCCAAGTCATTTGCGTCAATGCCCCAGCGCGTTGCCAGCCTTTTACCGTCAGGCTCTCCTTATCAATGCTGCCATCGGGCAACACGCCGTTCGTTCGCTTGGCTTCGTCCGGCTTTTCTGCATGGCGGATGAAATAGATTTTGGTCGGGGCCATCGCTTCCTCCCATGTTGATGCCGGACTTATTGTCCCGAGAAATAGAGCCGACGCAGTCCACCTGCGTCGCGCACATTGTCGTATCGGTTTAGCCAGGAATTGTCGGTGAATAGGTCTTGGGGCTTGAAGTTGTTCATGCCGGTCTTGTCGTCGACCGCATTCTTTGCCGCGTCCCGGAACGCATAGCTGGAAAACTGGCGCATGAACTCCCCGAGATAGATATCGGCGATGCGGGTATTCCCCCTTATCACCAACATGTTCTCGTGGTTGGTCTCGATGCTCGCCACGCTGAAATTCTGTGATCCAGTAATGACAATCGGATCATCCGAAAGCGGATCAACAAGCATAAATTTCGTATGGACCCACCGAACGTGTTCTCCCGGGGCGAGCCCATCTCGCTCTTTAATCCAGCGGTCGAATTCATTGAGGGTAATGTTCTGCCCGATCGCTATGACGGTGTTCGGCAGACGTTGTAGCACTTCAATTTGCTTTTCTCCGGTTGCCTTGTTTTTTCCAACGCCTACCGTGTCCATCAAAGCGAAGCGCAGCACGTCGCCCGGATTGGCGTAAATCGCTTGGAATTCCGCGTTCATACCGAAAGCAAAGGTCATAAACAGACCGCGCTTGGCTTCGCTGGCGATAACCGCATACCGTTTGAGGGTGTCCGCTCCGGTCTGAGGCGAAAACACCTCTGACGTGCCCGGATCGGGTGGCTGCGGAGGAGGGGTGGAGTTGGGACCAGTCCACTTGCGCAAGTCGCCTAATGGTTGATTCTTGCTGAGCTGATCCCAGTATTCCATGAACTTTGCAGCGACCGCGTCATCGTGGACAACGTGGGCACAGTTCAGATGGCCGAATACGCCATTTTCGGTGAAGTTGGTAGAGCCGCTTAAAACCCGTAGCGGCTTGTTCCTCTGCAGAAGCACAATGAACTTGTTGTGCATGATTTTGCCCTCGGTGATCCCGGTGCAAAAATCGGTTATGCCCGCCGCCGCAATCTGCTCTTCGTTCGGATGGACGGGGTTGCCCTCGGCGTTTTCTATCGCATCGAAGAGCACCTGCACGTCTACTCCGCGCTCCTTGGCCGCGTTTAACGCGCCCAATATTTCAGGCAGCTGAAACTCGTAGATCGCGATCCTCAGGGCGAATTCCGGTCCAGTGGCTTGTCCGATAAACGCGAGAATCGCTTCAAGAAGGCCACGAGAAAGCCAGATATAGGCAGCCGGTCCCGCTTCATTTGGCGGCTTGTTTTGAAATCTCTTTGCATATTCCTGTGATGCGATGGCACCACGATTGAAGAACACACTGTGATCTTCGCCCCATTCGGGTTCGGTCGCGATGTCTATTGAAATTTCGTTTGCATCGACCAGCGTTCCAGGTGCGCCCTTCATGGCGACCAGACGATAAGTATAGTTATGGCCGGGTTTTGCAGCGTAGTCCGCCCACTGAAAGCTCTGAAACGGCTGCTCGTGTGAGGACGCGTTTCCTCCCAAGGGGAGGGGATCGCTGCCAGGAAAGGTTTTCATCCCTCGAAGCCAAGCGATCTCGTTTTCGGTGTGATCCGTTCTTTGAATCGCGAACCCAAGCAAACCTTGGCGGATGAGCTGGTCTTTAATGTCCCAGCCAATGAGAACGACGTAGGTTCCGGCGACCGCTTGAGCAATTAGCCCATTTTTTTCGACCCTTGCACGCACTTCTCCCTCCCTCAAAAGTTTAGAACTTTGAAGACTGCAGACTAAATTGCGTGTTGAATGCCTTATTTGTGTATTATTAGCGCATATACACGCCATAGGCTAGCATATATTTTTAACTACAACCGGCCTTTACTTCAACGCTACAAGTTGTGTTTATGGGTTTCTTGACGCGAAAACAGTCAATCACAAGATGCGGTTAGGCCGGACTTTGAGCGCGTCCTAGAGACGGAGGGACTGCGTTTCTCATGGCCGGGCGTCGAAAATCGATGAGTTTCGTATAGGAAAGAGATGGGCACCAGTTCAGGGTCGAGGAGGCAGGGCTTGAAATGGGCCATCCAATTCTGACGGCGATATACCGCACAATCGCTGGCGTCTGCTTGTCAGACCGGGCTGCCGGCTCAAGGTTTGAGAGGCTTGAGATGCGTCGACGCGCTGGGATGGCGCAGGCTATCCGAGGTGAGGACGGCGTGATTTTGGCTTAAGAAGACGTCGAAGAGCGAAGATGATCCCGAGCTTCAGTAGGCCGATGATTGGATATCATTGGCTGCGGTTTAACAGGACCTCATGCCGGACGAGACATGGCCACCAAGAACTCATGCGAACTCGTCACGATCGCATCGCCTAGGAAACGCAGGGTTTCGACGGAACGTCTTCCTGCCTCCGCATCTCCGTGGCCACATGCGTCCTCGATCAAGACTGGAACGATCCCCAGATCGGCTGCGTGGCGGCAGGTCGGCTCGATACCGATTTCCATGGCAATTCCGCAGATCGCCAAAGCCGAAAGCCCGGCATCCCGCATTGCAAGCTCTAAGGGGGTCCCTTCGAATGCCGACATCCCGAGCTTGTCAAACACGAAGTCCTGCGGCTGCGGCCGCAACTCCGGAACGATTTGAACCGCTTCGCTGTCTCGCAGGAACCACGGTTTCACCTCGTCGGGATCGTCGGTGCGTTGCCATGCCATCGCCATCCGCGTTGCAAACAAACCCATCCACGGCTTCGGCAGAGAAAGATGACGACAGAAAGCGATCCGCATTCCCGCTCCCCGGGCAGCGGCGACAATTTTTGCGATCCGATGGATCGTTTCATCTGCGTTCTTGACTTGCCGCGCAATGCCAATCTGCATGTCGTACACCAGCAAGGCGGCGCGATCAGGAGAAAGCCAATCGGCAACGGTTGTGGGCATGGTCATTGGCGCGGCATCCCTGAGTATGAGCGACGGCCCGTTCTAAGACATGGTCGTCCTTTTGCCTAGCATCAAAGGGTTGCTCAACGATGATGGTCCCGCTGGTCATGCAGCGCGACCATCACCGTCCGGTATCAAAGCGGCGGCCCGACGAGGTCGATGCCGTTTCGCGCGCAGCAGCGGGCAAGTTGGTCGATCATGGCCTGCGTCGGCTCAGAGGGCGGCGGAAGCGAGCGGCTCTCGGCTAGACGGCTGCACTCAAGAAGCATGGATTCGAAGTCGTTGCCGTGTGTGATCGTCAGACACCGAGTTCCTTGTTCGCCCTCTGCGCGGTAGCTGTGCGGGATACCCTTTGGCGCCAGCGCCGTTTCGCCTGCTTCCGCGACAATGTCCTTGTCGTCAACACGAAAGCGCATCCTTCCTTCGAGCACATGGAAGATTTCGTCCTCGTTGCGGTGGACATGCATTGGCGGCGAGTCGCCGAACGGCATCCAGTGCTCAGCGACAGAAATGCGGTCTTGTCCCTCTCCTGAGCCAACTTGGATTGAGACGAGTGTATTTCCGAACCAGCGGAGCCGTGCACCGGGTTCCATTGATACGATGTCCATTGCCATTGCGTTTTCCCTTCATCGTTGCGAATGTGCAGCAAATATCTACGGCAGAACCGGCCCTTTTCGCCAATCGCATTTTGATATCGAGGCTATTGATGGCATGAATTTCAACGCGCTCGATTTGAACCTGATCCGCGTCTTCGACGCCCTTGCGCGAGAGAGGAGCGTCACGCGCGCCGGCGACAGGATAGGGCTCAGCCAACCCGCCGTCAGTTCGGCACTCAATCGGCCTGAGGCATGTCTTCAACGACCCGCTGTTCGTAAGGCAGGGGTTAGAACAGTTCGCTCGCAATCTTACTGAATTTATGTATATCCATCCAAAATGGGGACATTTGTGAGTATAGGCGAAGCGGCGGAAGTTTTGGGCGTGTCGATCACGACATTGCGCCGATGGGAAGCTGAAGGCCGTCTGGTGGCTGAACATACGCCGGGTGGTCAT
>NZ_JARFYN010000034.1 GCF_030272695.1 Martinezella calliandrae | reverse complement strand
GTAATAAGCGAAACCATCAGAAAGCTCCAAAACAGAGCTCCCTAAAGAATCCATATCACATCAAACCGCCACACCTTTTTTCAAATGCGATTCCCCTGCCCCGCTAACGGAGCGCCCGGCCGAGAATGCGCCGCGCGTTGCCACCCGCGATCAGCTTCTGCGCCTCCTCGTCGAGCCCGGCGGTTTCCAGGCTGTTGCGAAGGGACTGCTCGGACAGTGAGGGCAGGATCGGCCAGTCCGTTCCGGCCAACACTCTTTCAGGTCCGAAGAATTCCGCAAGAATGGCAATAATGGACGGATCGTCGCCCATCGTATCGAAATAGATGTTCGGCCGCCGGCCTTCGGCACGATTCTGCCGCGAATAACGACCGCCCCGCGACGCCTGGACGATGGCCCCGAGCCCCAGGGTGGCAAAGATGAAATCGAGATCGGGAAATTCGTCGAGCAGGCCGCTCTCCAGGGCCGACAGGAACGCCACGCCGTTCATCAAACCACGGCCATGCGAATTGCCGAGCTTGCCGGCGCCGGCAATTAGTATCTCCGCCTGCGGCGCATTGATCGGGTGCACGAAGACCGGCACCTTATATTTGGCCGCAACCGCGAATGTCGCCCGCGCACTGGGATCGCCGATGAACTTGCTATTACGCGAGGAATCGACAACAAGGCCCGACAATCCGAGCTCGCCGAGTGCACGCTCTGCCTCGCGTGCGGCCGTCTCCCCTGAAAAGGGATCGATGGTTGCCAGCGCAGCTAAACGGCCCGGATGGGCTTCGACCAATCCTGTCAGCCAATCGTTGACGCTGCGGATGATGTCGTGATCAACCGGTCCTTCGACACCGAACAGGCTCTCGGTCGTCGTGCTTAGCACCGCGAGCGATATGCCGGCCGTCTCGAACTCGCTTAAAAGAGAACTCGGATCGGTGATCTTGCGCAGGATCTCGTCTGCAAGGCCGGACGATATTCGTCTGACGCCGTCAAGACCCCAATCCCGCGGCCAAAGGTGGGTGTGGATATCGACTATGTCCAGGTCGCCGCTCATCGCCTGTCATCTCCCTAAATTGATAGTAAAAATTTCAGATTTCTCCCGTGAGCTCGAAACGTTCGCGCAGGCTTCCGCTCTCGTATTCCCGCGGGAAAATGCCGGCTTTCTGCAGGCGCGGCACCACCTGTTCGACGAAATCGGAGAGGTCTTCGGGCAGCACTGGCGTCTGAATGTTGAACCCTTCCACCACGCCGGAACGCCACCAGGCGATGATATCGGACGCGACGTCATCGGCGGTGCCGGCGACCAGCCGGTGGCCGCCTTCGACGCGGCGCACGAATTGCCGCGGCGTGATACGCTCGTGACGGGCAAGTTCGGCGAGCGCCTGGGTAAAGCCAGCTGGGCGTTGCTGATCGGCGCTTGTCTTGAACAGGTCGTTGGCGACCGGAGCGTCGGGATCGAGTGTGGCATAATCGATCCCTGCATCCCTTGCGAAACGCCGCAGCAAGCCTTTCTCGCTGCCGGCGCCCGAAACGGCATCGTGCCGCTCCAGCGCTTCGGCTCGCGTACGGCCGATAATGGGAACGAGGCCGGGGACGATCCGCAACGAGGCCGGCGCACGTCCCCGCGCTTTCGCCCTCGCATGCAGCTCGTCCCGGAAATTCCAAGCCGCCGGCAGTGAAAGAAGCGAGCAATAGATGATTTCACCATAAGCGGCGGCAAAATCGAGTCCCGGCCCGGAGGCGCCCGCCTGCCCTATCAGCGCCCGCCGCCGCGCATCACTCGGTACATTAAGCGGCCCTGCAACACTGTAGAACTCACCCTTATGACTGATCGGGCGGGCAAAGTCGGGGTCCCACACGCCGGATTGCGGATCAACCGGCCGACGCAGATTCCAGCTCTTAAGCAGCGCGGTGACGACCGACATGAATTCATGTGCCTGCCGATAGCGCGCCTCGCGCGGTGGCAAGGGTGCCGAACCATAATTGGCGGCGACGGCCGGGTTGAAGGAAGAGACGATGTTGCAAATAACGCGACCTCCGGAAATGTGATCGAGGGTCGCAAGCCGGCGCGCCAGATCGTATGGGGCGCTGTAGGTCGAGGAAACCGTGATCTCGAAGCCGATATCGGGCACTGCAACGGCCAGCGCGGTCGAAAGCGTCAGCGGCTCGAAGCTATGGAGGGGCCGCTGGGCTGGGTCGGCGCCGAGCGCCGGATGATCGGAGAAGAACACCGCGTCCAGCCGCCCGGCATGGGCGATCCTCGTCGCTCGCAAGTAATGATCGAATTCAGCAAAGACAAGCGGCGAGTCACTGACATGCCGCCAGGAGTCGGCGAGATAGCCGGTGCTGTTGATACCGGCAGTAAGGATTAATCGTCGCTGCATGGAAATCGCGCCCGCCTGCACGTGTTGAAATCGGTCGGAAATAACCGGGCGGGTATAGTTATCGATGCGGTCGTGCCAGTAGGAACACAAAATTTCTTTTTTGCTGCGAAAGAAAATATTGCTGGAGCGCGACCGGTTCGGTGGCGGCGACATCCGCTCTGGCCACAATCGGTCCCGATGTAAGCTTCGATGCATCACGCGGTCCCGCTCCACGACGACCACCACTGCCCGTGCCTTAAAGATGGCAGGGCATTGAAACAGATCTTCGAAAAGTGACGTTTGGCGTGGTTTTTCGATATTAAGCTCAATCTTTGCCTTTTCTTCGTCGCTCCAATCGCGACGTCGTCCAACGCCGGTGAAACTTCAAACCGCTGCAACGGCTCCTCGGCCTTGGTGGTATACGTAAATCCTGTAATCGTCATACGTCGAAGCCTCGTTCGGCAAGAACATCAACGATCGGATTCCCGTCCGAAAGGGTAGGGGCAGAACAGCGCTTACTATCAACAGATCGGGGCAGTCAGTTCACGTTCGGGAGTTCGTGCAGAGGAACGCGCGGGAGTTCGCGCCTTCGAACGCGCCCGAATGAACACAACATCGTAGATCGGAGTACGACTTCGCAAAGGAGCGTGGTTGCGGGGGCAGGATTTGAACCTGCGGCCTTCAGGTTATGAGCCTAACAGGCGACGCACCGAGGCCGCTCGCCAAATACCCAGGCCACACGCCGAATACTCCTCATAGTTGCTCCCAGATGTTCTGGTTCATTCGAAACAAATTGCCAGGATCATATTTCCGCTTGATCCGCAGAAGTCGCTCGAAGACCCCAGGCCCAAAGGCGTCCCTTACAAGATTTTGGCCCTCTCCAAGACCTGGGAAGTTCAGGTAGCTCCTCCCGGTGCTATGAACCTGCATGCCGTTCCAAACCGACTTTACCCACGCGATATTGGCTTCATCGTCCGGCGGCGACGACCAAACGGCGTCGAGGCTAAGCATGAAGGGCATGGACCTGTCGCCAAAGGCGGTGGCATCGGCGGCGACGCGGCCTACCTGTCCACCAATCTTCCAGACGGACGCGAACGTCATCTCCGACGGCCGCCTGTCCAGCCCCGCCACGATGGCCTCGATCGTCTCCTGCTTCAGATGCGCGAGATAGGTGGACTTCCAATAGCACCGGTCGCGTCCCTTGGGGAAAAGACCATCGTAGAGCGTCTGCAAGATGCGGTAGGGCATCCGGTCGCTGAAATCCATCAGGGGGGCGCCGAACTGGCGGAGCGGCCTCGTAACGAGCTCTCCGGTCTCCGCCGGACCGTCGAAGACCGTCGCCAAGCTTAATACCCTGCGGCCCCAACAATTCTGCGGATAGGCCGGATCGTGAGGAATCGTGGAGAACTCCGCCAATCCCGTAACCTCATCGGGCGCGTCCGCCATATAATCGCGCCACCTGGTGAGTACCTCCACTGCCCTCTCCTCCGGATAGACTGGCGCGCAGAACATGAGCAACGGCGGGATCTCATGCAACATGAATTCGAAATTGGCGACGATACCGAAATTGCCGCCTCCGCCCCTAAGCGCCCAGAAGAGATCTGGATTTTCCGAAGAACTGGCACGAACCAAGCGCCCGTCGGCAGTCACCAAATCTACCGAGACTATGTTGTCGCAACTCAATCCATGCTTCCCCCGCAGCCAACCAATGCCGCCGACAAGGGCAAGACCAGCCACGCCGGTCGCCGAAATCAGGCCGCCTGGCGTGGCTCTGCCGAACGGCGTCGTCGCCGCGTCGACGTCGGCCCAGGTCGCGCCTCCCTCCACGAACACGCGACCAAGATCCGGAGGCACGCGCACGGAGTTCATCAGCGACAGGTCGATCATCATGCCCCCTTCGCAGACGGCGTAGCCCGCGACATTGTGGCCGCCGCTTCGCACGGCGATCAGGAGATCGTGCTCCCGGGCATAGTTTACCGAGAAGACAACGTCGGCGACGTTGCGACACCGGGCGATCACCGCAGGCCGCCTGTCTATCATGCCATTCCAGACGATCCTGGCCCGCTCGTATCCAGTGTCGCCTGGTTCTAGCAGTTCTCCGCGAAAGTCGTTGCGTAGCTGGTCAATCGACATGCCGAACCCCCGTCTTCTGCTTGAAATGCCTCGAAGCTAGTTCGACGTCGGATGGAGTGCTAAAGCTATAAATGCCACAACCTGGCGATTTCCGCCATTTGATCGGGTGATCTCGATGACCTCGGGCAACCGCTCGCTGAACGTTTCGATACTCGCCGCCCGGCAGCGACGGCCTCTACCCTACTACGGCATGCTCGATCTGTTTTCATCGCCCCGGCCGCGACTGGCCGTTGATGAACAAGGGCGAGATCTGAGAGGCATGGATGCGGGCGCTTGAAGAACCGTCAGGGTAAGAAGGGATCAGTCCTTCCTCGCGAGAACTGTCGGCGCCGTCATCGCATTCCCGCGCCAAGAAGAGCACGCGCCGCACGTCTCTTTCGAGGAACGCGACGGTGTGGAGTGTTGGATCCGCGACTTCGCCGGCACGGTGTTCGCGAGCGAGCTTAGCCTCTCCGACGACGGCCTCGCAGAGCGGTTCCGGCCCACGCGCTCCCCATAGGCGATCCGGAGGCAGGCCGCGGGCGTTGAGGTCATCGATCAGATGCGCCGGAAAGCGGGTTGCAATTTCGTCAAGCGTGCGCTGCGCCATACGCTGAATGTGGCGGGCGCGCATGAGGTTGAATAAGCGAGATGCCTCGCGAAGTGCCGTGCCAGCCATGGCCAGCAATGCTCCGCGAAAGCCGCTGCGTAGCTGGTCAGTCGACATGTCGAACCTCCGTTCTCCGCCTGGAATGCCTCAAAGCTAGTTCAACGTCGGATGAGGTGCTAAAGCTGTTAGTGCCACAACCTGGCGATTTCCGCCATTTGATCGGGTGATCTCGATGACCGTAGGCGATCGACCCCTGAACATCGCGATACTCGCCGTCCCCGCGGCGACGGCCTCTACCCTCTACGGCATGCTCGATCTTTTCTCATCGCCTGGTCGCGACTGGCCGTTCATAACCAAGGGTGAGATCTGCGAGGCAAAGATGCGGCCCTATGTTGTCGCTAGAACCGTCGAGGATTTTCGGGCGATAAACGAGGTGCGGATCCATCCTGACTTCGCCCTCAATGACTGCCCGTCTCCAGACATCGTCTGCATTCCCGACTTCTTTGTGAACCCGGGCGAAAGCGTTTCCGGCCAATATGATCCCGAGGCGCAATGGCTGGCCGAGAACTATAGGCGTGGAGCATTGCTGGCCAGCGCCTGCTCCGGGGCTTTGCTGTTCGGCGAGGCTGGACTGCTCGCGGATTGCGAGGCGACCATACATTGGGGCTATGAATCGACGCTGTCGGACAATTATCCTCGCGTGCGTGTGCAGACGAACCGATCCCTTGTGATGACGGGCGAAGGTCAGCGGATCGTCATGGCGGGGGGAGGTTCGAGCTGGCAGGATCTTGCCCTTTACGTCATCGCGCGATTCGTGGGGCTGAAGGAGGCGATCGAAGTTGCCAAGGTCTATATGCTGCAGTGGCACGACCTCGGCCAGCAGCCATTCGCATCTCTCACCTGCCATCGGCACTCGGACGATCCTATGATCGGCAGTTGTCAGGAATGGCTGGCGCTTCACTACCGGACGCGCGCGCCGATCGCATCGATCATCGCACAATCCGGGTTGCCCGAACGATCCTTTCTGCGCCGTTTCACCAAAGCGACCGGGATGAAACCGATCGACTACCTCCACGCGGTTCGGATCGAGGAGGCAAAGCAACTGCTCGAGAGAAGCGAGATGAGCGTGGAAGCCATAGCCGACGAGGTCGGCTACGAGGATGTTAGCTTTCTGAACCGCCTGTTCCGACGCAAAACCGGCTTGACACCCGCCCAATACAGACTTCGTTTCGGCCATTTATCGAAGCTGGTGGCTAGCGCACCCGACGACTTCGCCCCTCCGTACGTGCCACCAACGCAAAAATAATTCGCTGCACGTGTCGCAATTTCATGCAGCCATTCGTCATAACCAGGAAAGACCCCAAAACAACTCACCGTTTCAGGCAATTTCGATTGCCCTTTGCTATTTCAAGTCAAGGGAACACCATGACGAGCGACGCTCAAATTGTTGCCAATGCGGAGCAGGATATCCCCACCGTGGAAGACCATAGCGCCCGCAATAAACTCGTTATCGGCCTACTGTTGGTGTCGGCTTTTGTCGTCATCCTCAACGAAACCATCATGGGTGTCGCGCTGCCGCATCTGATGGCCGATCTCAATATCACCGCAAGTGCTGCCCAGTGGCTCACCACGGCGTTCATGCTGACCATGGCCGTCGTCATCCCGATTACCGGATATTTGCTGCAGCGGCTCAATACGCGGCCGGTATTCATTCTCGCCATGTCGCTGTTCAGCGCCGGTACCCTGATTTCGGCACTTGCGCCCGGCTTCGCCGAACTTGTGCTCGGGCGGATCGTGCAGGCCTCAGGCACGGCGATCATGATGCCGCTGTTGATGACGACGGTGATGACCTTGGTGCCGCCGCAATCGCGCGGACGAACCATGGGCAATATCTCGGTTGTTATATCGGTGGCGCCGGCCATCGGGCCGACCATTTCCGGCCTGATCCTGTCGACGCTCGAATGGCGCTGGCTGTTCCTGCTGGTTTTGCCGATCGCGCTTTGCGCATTGGCGCTCGGTAGCTTGCGGATGAGGAATGTGACCACTCCAACGACCGCGCCGATCGATATTCTTTCGATCATCCTCTCCGCTATCGGCTTCGGTGGTTTCGTCTATGGCCTCAGCGGTCTCGGGGAAGCAGCGCTTCATCAGCCGGCGGTGTCTCCGTGGTTTCCGCTCCTGACCGGCGCTGTGGTCATCGCGGTTTTTGTAATGCGTCAATTGCGCCTGCAGAGACAAGATCGAGCGCTGCTCGACCTGCGCACCCTGACCACGAAGACATTCACGATCGCGATGGTCATGATGGCTATCCTGATGATGTCGATGTTTGGCGTTTTCATCCTTCTGCCGATCTACTTGCAAAACGTGCTGGGGCTGTCGACGCTGCAAACCGGGCTGCTATTGCTGCCCGGCGGGCTGATCATGGGCCTTTGCGCGCCGAGGGTCGGGCACCTCTTCGACAAATACGGTCCAGCGCCGCTGATCATTCCGGGCGCAATCATGCTGAGCTTGGTGATGGGCGCGTTGACCTTCATACAACAGGATACGCCTGTCTGGATGCTGCTGATCGCCCATATCGTGCTGAGCGTCGGTCTCGCGCTGATGTTCACGCCGCTGTTTACCGTCAGCCTGGGATCGCTGCCGCCAAACCTTTATTCGCATGGCAGCGCCATGCTCGGCGCGACCCAACAGGTCGCCGGCGCAGCCGGCACGGCATTGTTCGTTGCAATCATGACCTTGCAAGCCACCAGCCTCTTGGCCGCTGGCGCCAGTGTCGGAGCGGCAACGACGGGGGGCATCAAGGCGGCGTTCCTCTGCGGAATGATCATCTCGGTGGGAGCGATCGCAGCAGCCTTGTTCATCAGGAAACCGGAACACGGGCCGGATAGAGAGCACCACCACTAGACGAAATCATGTGCATGCCATGCCTTCTCGTTTGTGAATTCTGGCATTCGATACTGCGCAGGTTTGATCATTTCGCGACGATTTCCTGGTGACAGGGCGATCTTTCTCTGCGAAAAGGACCTTATTGAGAGACAGGGGCGCCCGTCAGATGACGGGCTGAGAAGCACCCTTCGAACCTGAACCAGATAATGCTGGCGGAGGGAGTCGCTCGGGGCGCCGGCACACTCTATCGCCACCCCATGCGTCTCGCCCCGCCCGAAAGGGGCGATATGCAAGACCAGACCACTCCCGGCACTCTGTTGACCGCCATGCGGGCGAATCCTCCGCTGGTGCAGTGCATCACCAACTACGTCGCGATGAACATCGCCGCCAATGTGATGCTTGCCGCCGGCGCTTCTCCCGCGATGGTGCATGCCGAAGAGGAGGCTGGCGAGTTCGCCGCGATCTCCGGCGCATTAACGATCAATATCGGCACCTTATCCACCGGTTGGATGGCCGGCATGGTATCGGCCGCGCAGTCGGCGACGAAAGCGGGCAAACCCTGGGTCCTTGACCCCGTCGCCCATTATGCAACGTCCTTCCGGCGTAAAGCGGTGGCGCAATTGCTAGAGCTCAATCCGGCTGTTATCCGCGGCAATGCATCTGAAATCATTGCACTTGCCGGCGGTACAAGCCGTGGCCAGGGCGTCGACAGCCGCGATCCCGTCGAACTGGCCGAGGAGTCTGCGGCTCTGCTTGCCCGGAAATATCGATCCGTCATCGCGGTCACTGGCCCCACGGATTTCGTCACCGATGGCAACCGAGCGGTGCGCATTTACGGCGGCTCGCCATTGATGACGCAGGTCACCGCACTCGGCTGCGCGCTGACCTGCCTCGTCGGTGCGTTCGCGGCGACAAGGCCGGAAGACCCATTCGACGCGTCCGTCGCCGCACTCACCGCTTTCGCAGTCGCCGGCGAACGGGCAGCGCGCGAAGCGGCCGGGCCCGGTTCCTTCTCGTGGCGTTTCCTCGACGCACTTGCGGCCCTGGATGAAACGGTGATCGACCGGGAAGCACGGATCATCCCCGCATGAAAAGCTTCGATCTTTCCCTCTACCTCGTTCTCGATCCGGTGCTCTGTGCTGGTATCGGCGTAGTGGAAACTGCGCGCGCGGCTGTTGCCGGCGGTGCCACCATCGTGCAATTGCGCGATAAGCATGCCTCGACCGCGCACACGATCGAAACCGGCCGCGCGCTGAAGCAGGCGCTGGCCGGCACGAAGGCGCGCCTCGTCATCAATGACGACGTCGATGCAGCAATCGCAATCGAGGCCGACGGTCTGCATATCGGCCAGGACGATATGGACGCCCGTGCCGCACGTCGTTTGATCGGCCCCGAGATGATCCTCGGCCTCTCCGTGGAAACGGAAGCGCTTGCGGCGGCCATCGATCCCGGCATCGTCGATTATGCCGGCATCGGCCCGGTTTTTGCGACCCCGACCAAACCCGACCATAAGCAGCCGATAGGCTTTGCGGGTCTCGCCCGCATGGTCGATCTCTGCCCCGTTCCTTCGGTGGCGATCGGCGGCCTGAAGGCGGAGCATGCCGCCAGTACCCTCCTGGCCGGAGCCGACGGCCTCGCTGTCGTTTCCGCCATATGCGGCATGCCGGATCCCCAGGCCGCGGCAGCCGAGATCGCGAAGGCCATCAGAAAGGCGCACCCATGATCCGAAACGTTCTTTCCATCGCCGGCTCGGACCCCTCTGGCGGCGCCGGCATTCAGGCGGATTTGAAGGCATTTTCGGCACGTCGCGTCTATGGCATGGCGGCGCTGACCGCGCTGACGGCCCAAAACACGCAAGGCGTTTCCGGCGTTCACCCCGTCCCTCCGCAATTCGTCGCACAGCAGATCAAGGCTATCTTTGCCGATGTGCGCGTCGACGCCGTCAAGATCGGCATGATTGCGAATGCGGCAATCGCCGAAGCCGTCGCTGATGCGCTTTCTGCGCACCGAGGCGTTCCCATCGTGCTCGACCCCGTGATGATCGCCAAGGGAGGAGCAGCGCTTCTCGCCGCTGACGCCGTCGACGTCCTGACCGACAGGCTTCTTCCTCTGGCGACATTGCTGACGCCCAACCTGCCGGAGGCGGCAGCACTTCTGCACGAACCGGTTGCCGAAAATCGCGAGACAATGGCCCGACAGGCGGAAGCCCTGGCAAAGCTCGGTCCGCTGGCCGTTCTGGTCAAGGGCGGGCATCTTGTGGGCGATGAAAGCCCGGATGTGCTCGCAGGCCCGCAGGGTCTGACCTGGTTCGAAGCTGACCGCGTTCCGACGAGGAATACGCATGGAACCGGCTGCACCCTTTCCAGCGCCTTGGCAGCGGAGATCGCCAAAGGCTCGTCACTGGCGGATGCCGTCACCATAGCCAAACAATATCTCGCGGGTGCGGTTGCGGCCGCCGAAACGCTATCGGTTGGCACCGGCCACGGGCCGGTCCAACATTTCTACGAGCTTTGGCCAGTTTGAAAAGGCCTTGCGGCATGAGAGCGCTGCTCTAAGTCGAATAGCGCAATTTGGGTCCAGATTGCGCGATGACCACCAGCAGGCGGATGGTGTCTCGATGAGTATCATCAGATATTTCAACGATATGAGCAGCCAAACTACAGCAAAACATGAGCATAGGTCGACTTAAAGTGGAACATTAACCTCTTCCATTATAGTTGACGCAAGTTTTAGGTGTGATATAGTTTCCTGTCACCACCAATAAAAGAGTGAACACATGATCAAGTTCTTATTGATGATGAGTGTCCTCGCTTTTGGAATTGCTGGTTTTGTCGCCGTTGACAACAACAGAGCAATGGCTGCTGGCCCCTGCAATTCAGCAGCTCAAAACTGCCCCTGAGCGATAGAGCTCGGACGCCCGGCGATGAACGATTTGATCTACGCGGGCGCTATTGTAGCCGGGGCGGTAACGCTGCTGATCGAGGCATTCCGGAATTTCAATTCGCAAACGGGCGACCATCCGTTCTCGCTGCACCCGATTCTTAAGGAAGTCGAGGTCAGAAACCTCTGCACGACCGGTGAGATTATCGCCGGCTTCACATTTTATGCCGCGCTTTATCTCATCGTCTACGCCGTCGTTTTGGGGTCGGCCGAGGTCTATGGCCTGTTGCTGAGCGCGAGCAAAGCGAGAAGCGAAATCGGCGCCACCGACAACGTCCTCATGCCGGCAAGCGACCCGTCGCTACTGTCGGCATCGGGCTACGGTAAACCCATCTTCGTTTCCGCTCTCTTGATTTCGTTCCTGTCGATTGGCGCCGTCAAACCTATTGAAGCAACCATGAGAAGCCTCGCCCATCGAATGGCCGGCATCCCGCGGGGCGTCTACAGGGTCATCGAGAGCCTGCGTAGCGTAGACTACGAGGAGTTCACGAAAGACCAACCGGGATTGTTGGTCACAGGTTTTCGCACCGCGACTGAGCCGATCAAACATAATACGGGCTTGAGCCGGAAAATTGCAGAGATCGAACCGTCGTTGGCCACGATTGACTATCTCTCAGTTGCCACAAGCGCGAATAATCGAATGCTATATTTCCCGCTCTATCAAATGTCTGAGTTGGAATCGCTGTCGAACAAACTCGATGCGCAACTTGCGGGCCTGCATGGCATCATAGCCGACCTGCAAAAAAAGACGCTTCAACCCAAAGGCGAAGACGAGCGAGCAAAACCAGACATGTATGAAACGTGGGACGCGCTTTCGAACCTCCAGCGAGAAGCGGCAATCGCACGATCCAATACCATGGCAGTATTCGCCGTCCTGTTCGTCCGCAATAATCGGTCCGTCTTTAGCCAAAGCGGCTTGCTCCGTCGGGGAGGGCCAAAACCCGGCCGGAAGACCTCAAGAAAAGAGGACCTAAGGCCTCCGAGCCCGATGGAAAAAACCGTAAAGCGTATCCAGGAAAAATATAACGCCGAACAAAACTCATTCGCAATCAGCATGGTCGTTGCGCTGGTCCTTGGCGCGATCGTGACTTTTCTCGTCTACAACCAATGGCGTGACTGGAAAGTGGCAAGCGATCCACACGTGTATAGCGAACAAACACGTCTTTTGGAAAACGAAATAAATGATCAAGTAACAGCAAATAACAATGCAAGCACGAGCAATGACCAATCAAAGATAAATGACACTAGCACCCAACCTATTTGCTTGCCTAGGGACACTGATTGCAAGACGAAGGAAGCCATTCGTCGATATAATCTTACGCAACGGCCAATTTTCATCGAAGCTGCAGCCTGGGATACGCTTCACTCGGGACTGCTGGTTTTTTTGAGCGTTTTCTTTGTGCTTGTTGCACGCGAGGTGCGCATCGAGCAACAATCATGGCGAACGGACTGGAAATTCTATCAATTTCCGTTCCTGACGCTGCTCGGGATGTCCTTTTTGTCGGGGCTCATCGCAGTCTTTGCGTCGGCCGCAGTCAACTTCGCTAAGCTGGCATGGGCTGTGAATTTTCATCTGACGCAAACACAGATTATTTTTCTGTTCGAACAATCAGGGGAATTTTTCGCCCTCCATTTTGGGGCCGGGCTGATCCTCTCATTTGCAGCCCTCGTCATTATGGACAAGCACAGACATCTCAGTGTGTTTTGGACAGTATTAATCAGTATTATTTTCTCTGCTCTCTATGCTGCATATATGTGGCTTGCGATTTTCCTGACCTATGGATCTGCACTTTCCCCGACGCCCAAAGCCGCGTTGTTTTCGCAACAACTAAGAGACACATTTATTTTTTGTTTGGTGCCATTTCTATTTCTTCTGACATTTGCCGTGATGCTTGAGATTACAGAAGCTGGGGACGACGACGTGAAATAGAAGCCGAACTAAGGGGGAGATCGATGAATACTGCGCTGCTCGGTTGGCTTTTTGTCTGTTTTGCCCTCGTTGCGGGAGGGATCGCACAGGCCGAGCCTCCCCAGCAACCGCCGGTCACAACATGCAATGAAAAAACGCTGCTTTGCATTGGAGTTAGAAGCGATGCCCGGCCCTTTTCTTACAGGTCAAGTCTGCCCGGCGAGAAAGCATCCGATGCGGCACGCGGTCCATTGGAACGAGCCGGATACACGGGCTATATGGTTCGAATATGTGATGCCGCCCTTGCCGAAATGATTTTGGATGCGAAGCCAGGTGAATTTACCTTCAATGATATCGGCATCTACGATATTGACCAGGCGAGCGACAGTGAGGCTTCAAAAGATACGTCCACCGCGGCGGGCAAAGACGCCACAACGAATAACGTCACTTTCCCGATAAACGACACCCGCTTTCTCAACCTTGGCGTCAAGTTTGACATCCTCTGCGATCCGGCAACGATCACCAATGAACGGCGGAACGGCTTCATGGTTTCTGCGCCGCTCTTTTTGACCGGGATAAGCTACATCACGCGCAAGGGAGAGGACCCGCCGGACAAAATCTGTTCTTCCCCCGAAAAGCCGCTCATTGGTCTTGTAGGGGGGACGACAGCGCAAAAGGAGGGAATCAATGCTCTCCTGGTTGCGCATGAGCTCCCAAAATTCGACGAGGCGCTCATCGATTACCTACGCGGTGATCCCTCGAAACCGGATCCAAAACCCCTGTGTGGGCAGAATACTGAAAGCAGGATTAAGTCCTACCCCGGATATACGGCCGCGGCACAGGCTTTCTGCCATGATGACTTTCACTACTTTGTGGGTGATCTTGAAATCATTACCGAAAACGTCAAGACGATCCCGGGATGCGCGTATGACAACGGCTCGAGGACCTATACGAATGATCGCTACGCGATCTTCGCGAAAGCTATGACCACGAGTGATAAGGTGGATACCGCGCGCCAATTGCTGGTCGCCCGCTTTTTTGAGTTTCTTTCGCAAAAGGTCGTGTTCAACCCCTCCATCCTCGACAAGGCATTCAGCGACACGTTCCAAGGTGCGACTCCGAGCCACAAACTTGAAGTCTTCTACTGGAGCGTCCGAGGTGAGCGCGAATAAGTGGCCATAGCTTTTTAAGAGCGCTCCTGAGCTTAGCCTAACCGCACCCAATCTATGGTTTCGAGTACATAGGGAGCAAACAGGAAATCGCGGATCTCGGTGATCCGGCTTTGCGACCAGCCGACCAGGACAAAATGCGCGGGTCTTTCCATCGAGCCGGTGCTGTCGAAGACCAGCATGGCCGGCCGTCCTTCAATCGCGCCGAGAAAAAACCGCCATTTCGTCTCTTGCCCATAGCGCGTGAAATAAACACCAACCTTGTCGTGGCCTTCCAGTCGGAGCCGGTTCACCAGTTCGAGCTTGACGTCTTCGGCGAGCATGGCGCGGATTGTGTCGAAATCGCCACTGCGAAAAAGATCGACATAAGTGGTGATCTTCTGCCGGTCCGAGTGAGATATCAGCGGCAGCCGGATGTCTTCTGGCTCTTGTGCGAGTTGCCGTAGCGCTGCTCGCCCGCGCTGCAGTGCCGATTTCGCGGCTGCCGGAGAGCACGCGGCAACGCCTGCGATCTCCTCGACCGAATGACCCAGAACGTCCTTGAGGATCACGGCGCAGCGTTGAAGTTCCGGCAGCCGCATAAATGTCTGAAAGCTAATCGCGACAATATCCGCCTCGGGCATGGGCGCCGCTTCGACGTCTTCGGTAAGCGCAATGACCGTCTTTCCGGACCGGTGGCGCAGGAAATCGAGGCTCGCATTGTGGGCGATGCGAAACAGCCAGCCCTCGATATTGTCCACCTCAGCACCCAGGGCTCGCGCGTGAAGGGCCTTGACGAGGGTATCCTGCACGACATCCTCGCCGTTGACCGCCGATCCCGTCATCCGCGCGCAATAGCGATGAAGGCGCGGCCGCAGCGCTTTCAGGAGATCTTCGAATTCGTCCGTGTCCATGTGTCGAGACCTACGACGCTTTTGCCTTCTGTTCAAACCTCCCTATTGTCGAAGAGAAACATTTGAACGCCTGAGTCGTCAGGCGCGAAAAGTCGGCGATCGGCCCCGGCCGCCTGTCCCTCCGGGCTTGCAAACGCCTTTTCGATTGCCGCAAGGTCGTCGAAATAAAGCGTTCCGATACGATGAATAGCAGAGGTTCCTATCGGCGTTGCGATGGGGCCGTCGTTGACCTCGTATTTCCTGAGCCCCGGAATCTTCTTGGCGAGAGGCACGTGGATTTCGAAGTAATGTCGATCAAATGCCTCGACGTTCTTCGGTGTCGGGTAAATAACGACCATCCGAGCCATTGCAATTCTCCCTTGTTGCTTGTTTGACGTAAATTTACTTGTGCCCACTCTCACCGGGTTTGGCCGAACACCGCCGAGCCCACCATCGAGTCCAAGCTCGCCAGCTCCATGATCTTCGGGAAATAAGCTTGCATGCGCGGATCGCTACGCATCGCCTCGACGGCTGCGGGGGTCTCCCATTCGGAATAGATGACGACGCCGGCGCCGTCCTTTGCCGCGATCAGCCGGGTCGTCTTCCAACCGTGGAGCGTGCGGATCACCGTTTCGGTATTCTGCTGCAAGAGTGCGATCAGGGCATCCTGCTTGCCGGGTTTGACCTTCAGCATATTGATTAAAATGACGGGTTCGTCGGACATCGCAAATCTCCTTCTGTGTCGGACACTCCAATGACGACACGAAGAGCGCAAACGGATCGCCACCTAGAAGAATTTTTAGGAAATTATCTCGCGTGCATTTGGTCCAATGAACTTAAGCGAGTACCTCGCGTCATCTGCTGCAAGACGGCCGCACAGATTAAGCCAGAACTGCCGCACTAAAGTTTTCGTGATGATGTTTTGATTCATTTTGCATGGAATTTGCCGCGTCACCTCCTAGCCTCTCCTGCGGACGTCACCGCAGGAGCTCGCCATGGAAGACAAGGATCTCTGTCGGACCGGCATTACCCGCCGAGAAGTTCTCCAATCAAGTGTCGCAGCAGCCGCGGTTTTGGCAATCGGTCCGCTTACTGACAAGTCCGATGCCGAAGCCGCGGTTGCCAATATCGTCGATCCAACGGTGCCGACCGCGCATTTCGATATCAGCATCAACGGCACGCGTCATGATTTGACGCTTGATACCCGAACCACGCTTCTCGACGCGCTGCGCGATCACCTTCATCTGACCGGCAGCAAGAAGGGGTGCGACCATGGCCAATGCGGCGCCTGTACCGTCATGGTCAATGGCCGGCGCATCAACAGTTGTCTCACCCTTGCCGTCATGCATGCGGGGGATGAAATCACCACTATCGAGGGCCTTGGCACGCCCGAACATCTGCATCCCATGCAGGCCGCCTTTGTGGCTCATGACGGCTTTCAATGCGGATACTGCACGCCCGGACAAATCTGTTCCGCCGTCGCCATGCTGAAGGAAATCGAGGCGGGCATCCCAAGCCATGTCAGCGAAGATCTCCAGAACGTGGCTTTCTCCGACAATGAGGTCCGCGAACGCATGAGCGGCAATATCTGCCGCTGTGCCGCCTATCCGAATATCGTCGCCGCAATCCGCGATGTTCAAAGGGGAGACCGCATATGAGACAGTTCACCTATGAACGCGCCGCAACGCCTGCCGCCGCCGCCGATGCGGTCGCCCATCACGAGAACGCCAAGTTTATCGCCGGCGGGACGAACCTTCTCGATCTCATGAAGCTGGAAATCGAAACCCCGGCCCATCTTGTTGACGTCAACCATCTCGGCCTGGACACGATCGAGGCGACGCCGGAGGGCGGGTTGCGGATCGGTGCGTTGGTGCGCAACACGGATCTTGCCGCCAACCGCATAGTGATGGAACATTATCCTATCCTCTCGCGTGCTCTTGTTGCCGGTGCCTCTGGCCAGTTGCGCAATAAGGCGACCACGGCGGGAAATCTCCTGCAGAGAACACGCTGTCCCTATTTCTACGACACCGCCCAACCCTGCAACAAGCGTGTGCCGGGCTCCGGCTGTTCGGCGCTTGGTGGATTTAGCCGTAATCTCGCTGTCGTCGGCGTGAGCAATGCCTGCATCGCACAGCATCCCTCGGACATGGCGGTAGCCATGCGTCTCCTGGATGCGGTCGTCGAAGTGGCTGGCGCCGATGGAAAAACAAAGCACATTCCGATAGCGACGCTGCATCGGCTGCCGAGTGACACGCCCCATGTCGAAACCGACCTGCAAAAGGGCGACATGATCACATGGGTGATCTTACCGAAGCCGCTTGGCGGGCGGCATATCTATCGCAAGGTCCGCGACCGTGCGTCCTATGCGTTTGCGACGGTATCGGTCGCGGCAGTTATCCAACAGGACGGGTCCGCCCGATTTGCCTTCGGCGGAATAGCGCCGAAGCCCTGGCGCGTGGAAAGTGCCGAAAAGGCGCATCCAAGCGATCCTAAACGCCTGACGGATGCCGTTCTCGCCGATGCGCGGCCGACCGAGCAGAACCGGTTCAAGGTCGCGCTGTTGGAGCGCACCGTTGCGGCCGTTCTGACTTCGAGAACGCTTTAGGAGTTGGCCATGCTGTTCAATAGCCCCGCCCCTCTAAACCCGATCGACAATGAGACCGTTGTCGGTCATCCGCATGTGCGTATCGACGGCCCGCTTAAGGTCTCGGGGCAGGCACGCTACGCCTATGAATACAATGATGAAATCCCGAACGCCGCCTATGGATTCATGCTCGGGGCCGGCATCGCAACCGGCTCGATCCAGTCGATCGACACGAAAGCGGCGGAGAGCGCTCCAGGCGTCCTGCTGGTCCTCACATACAAGAATGCCCCGAAGCAGGGCGACGATGGCTCGCCCCAGCTTCAGGGTGCGGATATCAAACACTATGACCAGGCCGTCGCATTCGTGGTCGCGGAAACCTTCGAGCAGGCCAGGGCCGCCGCGCGCATGATCAAAATCGAATACACGAAGAACAAAGGCGCTTTCGACCTCGGCGCGATCAAGAACAGAGCAAGCATGCCGAGGGGCGCGGCAGATACCCACATGGGCGATTTCCAGAAGGCGTTTTCGACGGCGGCCGCCAGTGTCGATGTCACCTACACGACGCCAGACCAAAGCCACTCGATGATGGAGCCGCACGCGAGCATCGCCAAATGGGACGGCGACAAGCTGACCGTCTATATGGCGCACCAAATCATTCATTCGGCGCAGGCCGATATCGCCGATACATTCGGCATACCGCAGGACAATGTGCGGGTGGTGTCTGCCTATATCGGCGGCGGCTTCGGCTCCAAATTGGTCGTCTATGCCGATCCTATCCTTGCAGCAATGGCGGCAAGACAGTTGGGTCGTCCAGTCAAAGTGGCTCTCACCCGGCCGCAGATCTACAACCATACAACGCACCGAGCAGCGACAATTCAACGTTTGCGCCTCGGCGCTGGTGCTGACGGACGTTTGACGGCGGTCGGCCATCAGGTCTGGTGCGGCAATCAGCCCGGTCACGGTCCCGAAAACGCAGCCGCCCAGACCAAGTTGCTTTATCCCGGCGATAACAGGTGGATCGAAACGCGGTTGAGCAAGCTCGATCTGCCCATCGGCGCCGCCATGCGCGCCCCCGGCGAGGCAGCCGGGCTTCTGGCCCTGGAATGCGCGATGGACGAACTGGCCGAAAAGCTCGATATCGACCCGGTAGAACTTCGCATTCGAAACGACATCCAATACGACCCCGAGGTCGGACCGAGCAGACCTTTTTCGACGCGAAAGCTGGTCCAGTGCATGCAGACGGGCGCCGAGCGCTTCGGGTGGTCGAAGCGCAACCCGAAACCCGGGCAGGTCCGAAACGGCGAGTGGCTCGTCGGGATGGGGGTTGCCGCTGCCATCCGCAATAATCCCGTCCGGCCTTCAGGCGCCCGCGCCACGATCGATCGCGACGGCATCCTAACCATAGAGACCCAGCAGACCGACATTGGCACCGGCAGCTACACCATCCTTGCAATGATCGGTGCCGAGATGCTCGGGCTGCCGGTTGACTCGGTCCGGGTTAAGCTCGGCGATAGCGATTTCCCCGAAGCCGCCGGCTCCGGCGGCTCCTTCGGCGCGAATTCGTCCAGCACCGGTGTCTACTACACTTGCAGCGCTCTTCGAGACGAAATCGTCCGCCGATCCGGACTGAACGCCTCAGACGTATCTTTCTCGGATGGCTCGGTGATATCGCAAGGCCGCTCGATCCGTTTGGCCGATATCGCCGGCGATGCGGGGATTACGGCCGAAGAAAGGGCGGAATTCGGCGATCTGCAGAAGAAATTCGCTCAAGCCGCCTTCGGCGCCCATTTCGCCGAAGTTGGCGTCGATATCGCAACCGGGGAAATCAGAGTCCGGCGCATGCTGAGCGTCTGTGCTGCCGGTCGCATCATCAACCCGATGACTGCCCGTAGCCAATGCCTCGGTGGCATGACGATGGGAATAGGCGCCGCTTTAATGGAAGAATGCGTCGTCGACAAAAGATACGGCTATTTCGTCAACCATGATCTGGCGGAATATCAGGTGCCGGTGCATGCGGACATACCAGATCTCGATGTGGTATTCCTTGATGAAGTCGACGATCAATCATCGCCGATCCGCGCCAAAGGCCTCGGTGAACTCGGTATCTGTGGCGTGGGAGCTGCCGTGGCGAATGCCGTCTATAACGCCTGCGGCGTTCGGGTGAGAGACTATCCGCTGACGATGGACAAGATCATCGCTGGCTTGCCGCCCATCGGGTGACATGGCTCGGCTTGCTGGCAGCGCTTATTCTTTCAATTCCCGCTCGAATTCTTCGATCTGCTGGAGAACCCATCGATCATCGGCGGAATATTGGATGGCTTCCCGCTCCATTCGCTGACGCCGCCGCTCCAAGATCCAGTCAATTAAAGCGAGAAGCAGCCGCATTGCGCCTATCCGTATCGTTTGGAGATCTGAGAGGCCCGACCACCTGCCTCGTGAGCTATATCGGTGGTCGAGCCTCAATCAGCCGCAAGGCGTTGCGGCGGTTGCCTATTTGCCTTTCGCTAAATGAACGTTAGCTGAATATATACATCTTAAGAGCGAAGATTTTTGTTTATCGCAAAGCGCAAGGCGGAGCGGTCAGAGCAACGAACCGTAACGCAGCGCGTCGTAGATCGCGGCATGGATGTTGCGGCTCGCCACCGCATCGCCGGTCCGGATCAGATCAAAGGCGCCCTCGCCGTTTCGTTGCCGCAGTGGTGGTCGGCGTGCAATCAATGCCTGATAATCGACCGCGCCGAGATTTCGTGAGGCTGGCTTCAGCTCGAGGTGAAGCTCATCATTGGCGATCGCGCCAGTTCGACGACGATCTGCGATACCCAGCGTTCCTATTCGGTCTCGTCCGAAAAATCCCAGCTCAGGACCGCAATCAACCCATTCCCGCCTCGGGGCCTGCGGGACAGGCGCCGATCTCGACGACCTTGCGGACCGCGGGCGCCCTTTCGATCTGATGCGGCATCTCGGCCTCTCGGTCGGCCGCCGCCGCCAGGGGCTCAACCGCCCCCCTTCCCTATCCCCTTTGCATTTTCATCGATGACCTTCACGAGCCGATCGGCCGTTTCGTCGGGGATCATGGAGAGCGCGTCAGTGATAGCGTCTCGCCATGCGGGTCCCCTCGCCAACGCCTCTTGAAGGGTTTCCTTTACGTCGTTGAACCTCCGCTCTTGTGTCATGGCCTCGATCAGTGCTGTCGCCTGGTTGAGGTCTTTCTTTTGCTTCAGAAAACCGTCGTCCGTCTTCACCCGGCGCGTGGCGACGATCAGCTTATGAATGGCGTATCGAGCCGGATCGGGTACGAGGACTGACACCCCGGCCTGATGTAGCAAGACGGTTCGCACCGGTTCATAGATCAGGAAATCGAGAAACCGGAGCGGATCAGCCGAGGCACCGCCAAGGGCGGGCATTTCGGCAGGCTTGTCCAGATAATCATCCGATCCTCGATTCCCGGTCAGGAATTCGACGCGGTATCCGTCTTGCGTCTTGAAGGCCGACGATCGCGGTGAGCCCGATCGATGCGGGATAGGCTGGAATGTCTCGTCTATCGATCGAAGCAGATCGAGAATAGGGGGAAGGCTGTCTTGGACTTCGTTGGAGATTGCAAAATCTTGCGCGAGATCGGCGTCACCGGTCACCATGGAAGCGGAAGGCAGACGGACGCCGAGGAGGCCGGAATAGCATTGATAAGCGACCGTGCCGATGAGGACGCCACGCAGCCGGAAGAAACCCGCATTGGCGAGAACTTCAATGATGTCCCCGGCCCTGTTCTCAGGTCTAGGAAGTCCGCCTTCACGGATAAGCGTCCGGACAAGCTTGCGGCGTGACGTGAAATCATTTTTTAGCGCCTTGAATTGCGTGACCCTTTCAGTGATCGCAGCATCATCAACAGGACCGGCATAGCGACGGGTTTGGCCGCCCTGCCCGTCGGGTTGATCGAAATACCAATATTTGCGATCCTTCACCGTGACGGCAACAAATCGACCGTCGGCCGGAAAGTCGGAAACAAAGCTGGCATCGAAAACCCGTTGACCAAGTTCGGCCAGGATCGTTTGGTACATCGTATCGAGGCGGTTCATTGGAAGCTCCGTTATACTATGTTGCAAATCTAGTATAACGCCGCCAATCTCTCAAGCAAAATCGCAGGAAACGCCTGAGAATGACCGGTAATAGTGACATTGGATGGAGTTGAGCTGAGGCAGGGGATCGCTCGAGATCATGTCGCTGTCACCGCTTTCGCGAAAGCGAGGCTCAAGCCACCATCTTTGCCAAGACGAGGGCCGATGACTATAGCTTACCGGCGGGCGCACGAGCCCGACGGCCGTGTCTGAGGTCGACGGCCGTGTGCCAGACGATCGTCGCAAAGATGATCGCACCGCCAACGAAGGTGGCCATAGGCGGCATCTCCGAAAAGAAGAGCCAGACCCAGAAAGGCGTCAATACGATTTCCATGGAGCTGATGAGGGCTGCATCGGCTGCGGGCATCTTTCTCGAACCGAACAGGAAAAGGACGAAGGCGAGCGCGAAATTCGTCGCGCCGAAAGCCGCCAACAACAACCAATTATGAGCGTCAACAGAGTTCGTCGAGGCGAAAGGTACAAAGACCACGAATGTGAGGAACCCGCTGGCGACAGACGACGGCAAGATCGGAATGCTCGGGTCCATGCGCGGGATTACGATGATGAGGGCGAAGGTGACCGTCATCCCGAGCGCCAGCAGGTCTCCGACCCCCGTACCACCGCCGATCGAAGACGCGACGATGACGGCGACGCCGATAAGGCAGATGCCGCCGGCCATCAACGTCCTTTTCGCCACGCGTTCCTTCAGCATGATCCAGCTCAGAAACGCCGCGATGAACGGTGCCGTCGCATAGATCATCGTCACGTTCGCGACCGTGGTCATAAAGAGAGCGCCGATAAAGCAGGCCTGGCTGATGGTCTGGCAGGCAAGCATTGCCAGGCCGGCGGGATGAAAAATCGAGCTCCATTGGCGCCGCGAAAACCCGCCTTCGAGGAAAAAACTCGGAACCAACAGGAATATGCCGCCAAACAGCGACCGCCAGGCGATCGCCGTCCATATGTCCGTGGTCAGAAGGCGCGCGTAGATGCCGCTGCAGCTCCACGCAAGCATTGCCGTAGCCACGAGAATGACGCCCCTCTCGTAATCGCTGGCAAGAGCGGATCGGGCCGGAAACTGGAAAGTCATGGAATGGAACCAGGAAGAAACACCAAACGAACGACAACTGTGTGCGCCGATATTTGACATCAGACAAACGAATAGTAGAGATATGTGCCATCGGAAATTTTTGTGGCTTGCCCATGCGCGAACCCATCGAAAGCGATTTGCTCCGGACGTTTCTCATCATCACCGAGACGTCGAATTTTTCCGTTGCCGCACAACGCATAGGCCGCACGCAATCGGCCGTCAGCGCTCAGATCAAACGCCTTGAGGAAATCGTCGGCGAGGCGCTGTTCGAAAGAAGTGCGCGCGGGGTCGTGCTGACCCGGTCGGGAAATCAGTTGCTTCCCTATGCACAACGGATCGTCGATCTCTTGAACGAGGCGGCGGCGACGATCCGCACCAAGCCGTTGAATGGACCTGTCAGGATCGGAATTCCGGAAGAATACAGCCAGACCGTCCTGCCGGCGGCCCTTGCCGCTTTCGCGGTCCGGCACCCTGCCGTCGAGGTAACCGTTTCGTGCGACTACACGGCTCGAAATCTTGCCGCATTGGAGAAGGACGACCTTGATCTAGCCGTGGTCTTCGACTGGAGCAACCATTCCAATGGCGAGGTACTCTGCATCGATCCAACAGTCTGGGTGACCTCGCTGGTGCATCGCCTGCATGATGCGACGCCGCTGCCGGTTGCCACATACCGGAACTCGACATGGGCGCGGGACTTTGCCCTGCGTTCGCTGGAGCAACAGGCGCGACCCTATCGCATCGCCTTCATCGCCGACACCAGTTCCGGCCTGAAAAACGCCGTCTCCGCGGGCCTCGCCGTCACGACACTGTCCCGAAGCAACATTCCACACGGCTGCCGGGAGCTGACGAGCGACGACGGCTTTCCGCCGGTCGATTCATCGCGCGTCGTGCTTCGCCGCAATCCTTATCATTCCAGTGAAGCGATCCAGGAGCTGGCGGAAATGGTGCGCGAAGCCTTCCAGCCTATGTCGGCTCTGCTTTAGCCGTAGAGCGTCTGCGCAGGCGCTGCCGCGTGCCTGAAGGACTTTCCGAAAAGCTTCCCCGATAGCTGCGGGAAAAGGCCGAGGCTGAGTTGAAGCCCGTCGCCGCGGCGATCTCAGCGAAACTCTCCTTCGTCTCGATCACCTTGCGACGCGCGGCGTTGAGCCGAAGAGCCAGATAGTGGACATGCGGAGGCGCGCCGATGCTTTCCTGAAAGAGCGCCTGGAGATGACGGGCGCTGACGCCGACGCGCCGCGCCAAACGCGTCAGGACCAGCGGTTGCTCGATATTCTCCTCCATCAGCCGTACGGCCTGTGCGACGCGCGGGTCGCGCATGCGTAAGCCCGCGGTCGACGGCGAAAGCTCGACTGCGCCGTAGACGGCTGCCGGCTCGTAGATGAAAAGCCGGCTGACTTCGAGGGCAAGCGAATAGCCCTGCCGCCGCCGGATGATCTCCAGCATCAGGTCAACGGTCGGCAGCGAACCGGCGGTGGTAATACGTTTGCCATCGATCACGAACCGGTCCTTGACGGCTCGAACCTGCGGATAGGCCAGCGCGAAATCCTCAAAATCCTCCCAATGAACCGCCGCAGACACATTGTCGAGAAGGCTTGCTTCCGCAAGAAGCCAACTGCCGGATTCGATGCCCGCCATCATCGAACGATGGCGCGCCGTCTGCGACAGCTGCATCTTCAGCGTCTGCGTCGCGCTGCGGCGCCAATTATAACTCGCAAGCACGAAGAGCGGCGCGGAGTCGCCTGCCGGCCGGAAGCTGCCTGAAGCCGGAACCGGAATGTGGCTCGTCGTTTCGACCGGCGAGCCATCGGGCGTAAACAAGCGCCAGCGATAGATATCGGCCCCGCAAATGCGATTGGCGCCGCGCAACGGCTCGATCACCGATGCGATCAGGATGAGGTTCGTTTCCGGCAGCACGAGCAGGTCGATGTCGAGAGGCCGATTGGTCGAGGTGAACACGGGCATCCTTTCATGTTTCCGATAATGTATGGATTACTTCTGGAAATGCAAAGCAAGAAAATGCCACTTGCCTCGTAATGTGCTCAATACGAGGGAGAACAAAAATGCCTCTTGCGATGAACCGCGATGTCTTCATCACCTGTGCTGTCACCGGCGCCGGCGATACGGTTTCGAAATCCAGCCATGTTCCGATCACTCCCAAGCAGATCGCGCAATCCGCGATCGACGCCGCCAAGGCTGGCGCCGCCGTCGTCCATTGTCACGTCCGCGATCCCGAGACTGGCGCTGCCAGTCGCCGAAACGATCTCTACAAGGAAGTGACGGACCGGATCCGCTCCGCAGATGTCGATGTGGTGCTCAACCTGACGGCCGGCATGGGCGGCGACCTCATTTTCGGCAATGTCGAAAGCCCGTTGCCGTTGAATACCAAGGGCACGGACATGGCGGGCGCCTCCGAGCGCGTCAGCCACGTTGCCGAATGCCTGCCGGAAATCTGCACGCTCGATTGCGGCACGATGAACTTCTCTCTCGGCGACTATGTGATGACCAATACCCCGTCGATGCTGCGGGCAATGGCGAAGAAGATGACGGATCTCGGCGTACGTCCCGAGATCGAAGCCTTCGATACCGGTCATCTCTGGTTTGCCAAACAGCTTGCCGAGGAGGGTCTAATTGAGCATCCCATCCTCATCCAGCTCTGCATGGGCATCCCCTGGGGGGCGCCCGATGACCTCAACACTTTCATGGCGATGGTCAACAACGTTCCCGCTAGCTGGACCTTCTCGGCCTTTTCTATCGGACGCAACGCCTTGGCCTACCCGGCTGCTGCCGTCCTTGCCGGCGGTAATGTCCGGGTCGGGCTCGAGGACAATCTCTATGCCGGTAAAGGCATGCTCGCCACCAATGCCCAGCTCGTCGAAAAGGCGGTTAAGGTCGTCGAAGGCATGGGCGCGCGCATCATCGGCCCCGAGGATGTCCGCAGGAAACTGAAACTGACGAAGCGCTGAGGCTCCTATGACCAGGATCAACAAGGCAGCCTGCATCGGCGGCGGCGTCATCGGCGGCGGATGGATCGCCCGTTTTCTGCTGGCGGGCATCGACGTCGATGTCTTCGATCCGCATCCGGAAGCAACCCGCATCGTTAGCGAAGTGCTGGCGAACGCGGAGAAAGCCTATGCGATGCTGACCGGCGCACCTCTTGCGCCGCGCGGCAAGCTCACCTTCCGTGAGACGCTGGAGCAAGCCGTTGCCGATGCCGACTGGATCCAGGAGAGCGTTCCCGAGCGGCTGGATCTCAAGCGCAAGGTGCTGACCGAGATCGATAAGGCGGCAAGGCCGGATGCGCTGATCGGCTCATCGACCTCCGGCCTGTTGCCGACCGATCTGCAGCGCGACATGCGCCATCCCGAACGCCTCTTCGTCGCCCATCCCTATAATCCCGTCTATCTGCTGCCGCTCGTGGAAATCGTCGGTGGCGAAAAAACCTCCATGGAAACGATCCAGGCCGCCATGGAACGGCTGCCGCCGATCGGCATGAAGGGCGTCCATATTGCCAAGGAGATCGAGGCCTTCGTTGGCGACCGCTTGCTGGAGGCCCTGTGGCGCGAGGCGCTCTGGCTGATCAAGGACGACATCTGCACCGTCGAGACGCTGGATGACGTCATTCGCTATTCCTTCGGTCTGCGCTGGGCGCAGATGGGGCTCTTCCAGACCTACCGTATTGCTGGCGGTGAAGCGGGCATGCGGCACTTCCTCGCCCAGTTCGGCCCGGCCCTTAAATGGAACTGGACGAAACTGATGGATGTCGTCGACCTCGACGACGCGCTGGTCGAAAAGATCGGCCAGCAGTCGGATGAGCAGGCCGATGGGTTGTCGATCCGCGAGCTGGAGCGCATTCGCGACGAAAATCTCGTCGGTATCCTGCAGACGCTGAAGGGCGGTCACGGCGGCAAGGGCTGGGGCGCCGGTAAGCTGCTCAAGGATTTCGAAGAGGGCCTGTGGGCCCGCGCCAGCGGCAGCAAAAAGCTCACGGATATCGCTAAGCCGTTGCGGCTTATCGAAACCAAAGTAAGCCCGGCATGGGTGGACTATAATGGTCACATGACCGAGCACCGCTATCTGCAGGTGTTTGGCGATACATCCGATGCACTGCTGCGCCTGATCGGCGTCGACTTCGCCTATGTGGAGCGCGGTCACAGCTATTACACGGTCGAAACGCATATTCGCCATCTCGGCGAGGCCAAGCTCGGCCATGCTATCCATTCAACCTGCCAGCTTCTCTCCGCCGACGATAAGCGGCTACAGGTATTCCACACGATCTACGAAACGGCGACGGGCGAAGCAATCGCCACCGCCGAGCACATGCTGCTGCATGTCGACGCCAAGGCCGGTAAAGCCGCTCCTGCACCGGAGGAGGTGCTGAGCAAAATAAGGCCGATCGCCGAGGCCCATGCAAAACTGCCCGTGCCGGATGGCGTCGGGCGTCATGTCGGACAAAAACGCTAGGAGGAAGCGTCATGAATTTCGGGCTTGGCGAAGAACAGGAGATGATCGTCAAGACGGTCCGCGATTTCGTCGAGACGGAGATCTATCCGCACGAGAACGAGGTCGATCGCACCGGCGTCGTGTCGCCGGACCTTGCCGAGCAGATCCGGCGCAAATGCATCGACCTCGGTTTCTATGCCTGTAACTTTCCCGAGGAAATCGGCGGCGCCGGCCTCGATCATGTGACGTTCACGCTTGTGGAGCGTGAACTCGGTCGCGGTTCGATGGCACTGACCGTGTTTTTCGGCCGTCCTTGCGGAATTCTGATGGCCTGCCAAGGCGAGCAACGCGACAGATATCTCCTGCCGGCGATACGCGGCGACAAGATTGACGCGCTCGCCATCACCGAACCCGACGCCGGCTCCGACATGCGCGGCATGAAATGCGCAGCGCGCCGCGATGGCGACGATTTCGTTCTGAACGGCAGCAAGCATTTCATCTCTCATGCCGATGTCGCCGATTTCGTCATCGTCTTTGCCGCCACTGGCGAGGAGGAAACGTTAAAGGGCGTGAAGAAGAAGATCACGGCCTTTCTGGTCGATCGCGGCACGCCGGGGTTCGAGATCCTCAAGGGCTATAACTCGGTTTCCCATCGCGGCTATCACAACGTCATCCTGAACTTCACCGATTGCCGCCTGCCCAAATCCCAGGTTCTTGGCGAGGTGCACCGCGGCTTCGACATCGCCAATGAATGGCTTTACGGCACGCGTCTGACGGTTGCGGCGACCTGCGTCGGGCGAGCTCGGCGCGTCTTCGACCTGGCGCTGCCCTATGCGGCCGAGCGCAAGCAGTTCGGCCGGCCGATCGGCGCCAATCAGGGCGTGTCGTTCAAGCTTGCCGACATGATCACGCAGATCGACGCTGCCGACCTTTTGACGTTATCGGCCGCCTGGCGGCTCGACGCTGGCCTTAGCGCCAATCGCGAGATCGCATCGGCCAAGCTCTACGCCTCCGAAATGCTTGCCCGTGTCACGGACGAGGCAATCCAGATCTTTGGCGGTATGGGGCTGATGGACGACCTGCCGCTTGCTCGTTTCTGGCGCGATGCGCGTGTCGAGCGCATCTGGGACGGAACCTCGGAAATCCAGCGGCATATCATCAGCCGTGACCTGCTGCGGCCATTCGGAGCCTAATCGGGATGACGCAACGCCCGCTCGATCGCCTGATCAGACCACAAACGATCGCCGTCTTCGGCGGTCGCGAGGCGCGCCGGGTCATCGAACAATGCGATCTGATGGGTTTTGCTGGTGACATCTGGCCCGTTCATCCAACGATGGATACCGTTTCCGGACGCCACTGCTATCGATCGGTGCAAGAGCTGCCCGCCCCACCTGATGCCGCCTTCGTCGGCGTCAACCGGATGCTGACCGTCGATATCGTTCGCGCACTCTCAGCCAAGGGCGCTGGTGGTGCCGTCTGCTACGCGTCCGGCTTCAGCGAAGCGGCCGGCGAACTGGCCGATGGCATCGCACTGCAGGCCGCCTTGGTCGATGCGGCCGGCGACATGCCGATCATCGGGCCGAATTGTTATGGCGTGATCAACGGACTGGATGGCGCCCTTCTCTGGCCTGACCAACATGGAATGGTGCGCGTCGAACGCGGCGTGGCGATTTTGACGCAATCCTCCAACATCGCCATCAATCTTTCCATGCAAAAGCGCGGCTTGCCCATCAGCTATTTGATGACGGCAGGCAACCAGGCACAGATCGGACTGTCGGATCTCGCCCTCGCCGTCCTGGAAGATCCCCGCGTTACGGCGATCGGCCTGCATATAGAGGGGTTCGGCAACGTCCAGACACTGCAAAAGCTTGCCATGCGTGCGAGAGAACTGCGCAAACCCGTCGTCGCTCTGAAAGTCGGCAAATCCGACCAGGCGCAGCGCGCGGCCGTGTCGCATACAGCATCCCTGGCCGGCAGCGATGCGGTTGCCGATGCGGTTCTTGCTCGTCTCGGTATCGGCCGGGTCGCGACGCTGCCCGAACTCGTCGAAACCCTGAAACTGCTGCACGTGACCGGCCCGCTGACAAGCAACGCAATTTCTTCGATGAGCTGTTCCGGCGGCGAAGCCTCGCTGATGGCCGACGCTGCGATCGGCAGGGCTGTGGATTTCCGCGCCCTGAAACCGGAGCAATTGCCGGCCTTGCGGCGCAGCCTCGGCGAGATGGTCACGCTGTCTAATCCTCTCGACTACCACACCTTCGTTTGGGGCGATCTTTCCCGCCAATCGGAAGCCTTCACCGCCATGTTCGAAGGCGACTATGCACTCAATCTGATCGTCCTCGATTTTCCGCGAGACGATCGTTGCGATGCGGCCGACTGGATGACGACGATCGCCGCAGTCGTCAGATCGGCAAAGCTGACCGGCGCCCATGCCGGGATACTGGCGACGCTGCCGGAGAACATGCCGGAAGCGATCGCCGTTGAGCTCATGCAGAATGGCATAGTGCCTCTGTGCGGCATCAGCGATGCGATCGCCGCGGCCGAAGTTGCAAGTCGAATTGGCTTTTCATGGCATGCTCGGGCGCCGCTGCCGCTCCTCGATATTCCCTTGGCCGCAGGCGAGATCGAGACCTTGAGTGAAGCGGCGGCCAAAGCGGAGCTATCTGCTGCCGGTCTCATCGTTCCATTGGGCGAAACGGCATCCAGTCCGGACGGCGCCGCAGATCAGGCGCGACGCATCGGCTTTCCTGTCGCCTTGAAGGCGTTGGGCGTCGCACATAAATCTGAGGTCGGAGCCGTTGCGCTCAACCTCCGGGATGTGGAGGCGGTGCGAAGCGCGGCGCAGCGGATGGCTCCCATCGCCTCCGGATACCTGGTCGAACGGATGGTCGAACGCCCAGTCGCCGAGCTGATCGTCGGCGCCGTGCGCGATCCTGTCCTTGGATTGGCATTGACGATCGGCGCGGGCGGAATCCTGGTGGAATTACTTGAAGATTCTGTCATTTTAACTCTTCCGGTGACAAAGGCGGACGCCCTCGAAGCCATTTCACGGCTGAAGGTCAGGAAATTGATCGAAGGCTATCGTGGCGGGGCGAGGAGCAACCTCGATACAGTTGTTGATGCCGTCGTATCAGCGGCAGAATATGTCGTAATGAATGCCGCGCAGCTTGAGGAACTGGACATTAATCCATTGATGGTACTGCCCGATAATCGTGGCGTCGTCGCCGCAGACGCCCTCATCCGGAAAAGGAGGTAGCAGAAGTTGCAAAGCCCCATCCGCATCAGGCGCGACAACGGTATCTTCGAGGTTATCATCGACCGGCCGAAGGCGAATGCCATCGACCTTGCGACCAGCCGCGAGATGGGCCTGATCTTTCGCGATTTCCGTGACGATCCCGATCTGCGCGTCGCGATCATTTCGGGTGCCGGCGAAAAGTTCTTTTCTGCCGGCTGGGATCTGAAGGCGGCTGCCGCCGGCGACGCGGTCGACGGCGACTATGGCGTCGGCGGGTTCGGCGGTTTGCAGGAACTGCGCGATCTCAACAAACCAGTGATTTGCGCCGTCAACGGAATCTGTTGCGGCGGCGGCCTGGAGATCGCGCTCTGCGCCGATCTCATTATCGCCGCCGAGCATGCGACCTTCGCCCTTCCCGAAATCCGCTCGGGGACAGTCGCGGACGCTGCGTCGATAAAATTGCCAAAGCGCATCCCTTACCACATCGCCATGGACATGCTCCTGACCGGCCGCTGGCTCGATGTAGCCGAGGCCCATCGTTGGGGCTTCATCAACGAAATCGTCGCTGCGGACCGATTGATGGGCCGGGCATGGGAACTTGCCCGCCTTCTCGAAAGCGGCCCGCCACTTGTCTATGCGGCCATCAAGGAAATCGTGCGCGAAGCGGAGGGAACGACGTTTCAGACTGCCATGAACAAGATCACCAAACGGCAGTTTGCGACCGTCGATGCCCTCTATTCGAGCGAGGATCAGTTGGAAGGCGCAAGGGCTTTCGCGCAGAAGCGAACCCCAATCTGGAAAGGAAAGTGACAAGGCGGCGGCAACCGCATCATTTTCCCGCATGATCGCGGGCAATCAAGTTTCCGGCGGAGAGGAACCGCCTCCCGAAGCCTTGCCCGAGAGTTCTGTCAACACATCAAGAAGAAGGAACAGGGGAATGAAAGACTATACGAAACATTTGGCAAGCCGTGTGACCTCGGGCGGACTGAGCCGCCGCGAATTCATGGGGCGCGCCATGGCGGCCGGCATGACATTGGCCCTTGCCGACCAGCTTTTCACCGAAAGCGCGATGGCAGCCGAGCCGAAACGCGGCGGCCATCTGAAGCTTGGTCTCGAAGGCGGCGCCGCCACCGATTCCAAGGACCCGGCGAAATTCCTGTCGCAGTTCATGTTCTGCGTCGGCCGCTGCTGGGGCGACATGCTGGTCGAATCCCATCCTCTGACCGGTGCAGCCGTACCCGCACTTGCCGAATCCTGGGAGCCGTCGAAGGATGCCGCCACGTGGACCTTCAAAATCCGCAAGGGCGTCAAGTTCCACAACGGCAAGGATCTGACCATCGACGACGTCGTTGCCACACTGAACCGCCACACTGACAGCAAGTCGGAATCTGGCGCACTCGGCGTCATGAAATCGATCAAGGAGATCAAGGCCGACGGTGACAATCTCGTCCTGACCCTGACCGAAGGCAACGCCGACATGCCGTTGCTGCTCTCCGACTACCATCTCGTCATCCAGCCGAACGGCGGCAAAGACGATCCTCTCGCCTCGATCGGTACTGGCCCCTACAAGCTCGTCAGTTTCGAGCCCGGCGTGCGCGCGATGTTCGAGAGGAATAAGGACGATTGGCGCACCGATCGCGGTTTCGTCGATTCAGTCGAAATCATCGGTATGAACGATGCGACCGCACGTATTGCCGCGCTGTCGTCAGGTCAGGTGCACTACATCAACCGCGTCGATCCGAAGACCGTGGACCTATTAAAGCGTGCGCCCAATGTCGAAATCCTGTCGACCGCCGGCCGCGGGCACTACGTCTTCATCATGCATTGCAACACCGCGCCGTTCGACAATAACGACCTTCGCCTGGCGCTGAAATATGCCATGGACCGCGAAACCATGGTCAAGAAGATCCTCGGCGGCTACGGCAAGGTCGGCAACGACTTCCCGATCAACAGCACCTATGCCCTCTTCCCCGAAGGCATCGAGCAGCGTGTCTACGATCCCGACAAGGCCGCCTTCCACTACAAGAAGTCCGGCCACGACGGCTCGGTACTGCTGCGTACCTCGGAAGTGGCCTTCCCGGGCGCGGTCGACGCCGCCGTCCTCTATCAGGAAAGCTGCAAGAAGGCCGGGATCAACATCGAGGTCAAGCGCGAGCCGGGCGACGGCTACTGGACCAACGTGTGGAATGTCCAGCCCTTCTCCACCTCCTACTGGGGCGGCCGGCCGACGCAGGATCAGATGTATTCCACCGCCTACCTCTCGACGGCGGACTGGAACGACACTCGCTTCAAGCGTCCGGACTTCGACAAGCTTCTGCTTCAGGCCCGCTCCGAGCTGGACGAGGCCAAGCGCAAGGAGCTTTACCGCGCCATGGCGATGATGGTCCGCGACGAAGGCGGCGTCATCCTGCCGATGTTCAACGACTTCGTGAACGCCTCCACCAAGCAGGTGAAGGGCTATGTTCATGACATCGGCAACGACATGTCGAACGGCTACGTCGCCACCCGCGTCTGGCTGGAGTCCTGATGCTCGAGGCAGGGCGCAAACGCCCTCATCTTTAACGCAACCGGGACTGCGGAAAGCCTCCGCGGTCCTCCTGACGTTTCAGCGCGAGGCATCAGCCATGTCCAACATACCACCCAGCACAGTCATGCCGGGATTGCGGTTCAAACAGCGTTTTCCGCTGCTGTCCCTGATGATCGAGCGCTGCCTGCTCAGCCTCGTGCTGCTTTTTGCGGTCTCGGTCCTCATCTTCGGCGGTCTCGAAGCCCTGCCGGGCGATTTCGCGACGACCTATCTCGGCCAGTCGGCGACACCGCAGGCTGTCGCCAATATTCGCACCGAGCTCGGCCTCAACCGGCCGGTGACCACACGCTACGTCGAATGGCTCGGGAATGCGGTTCGGGGCGATTTCGGTACATCCTGGGCCAGCAAGAATTCCGTCAGCGAGCAGATCGGCAAACGTCTCGGCAATTCGCTTTTCCTCGCCGCCTGTGCGGCGGTGATCTCGGTGCCGCTCGCCGTCGGGCTCGGTATGCTGGCCGTGCATTTCCGAAACCGCTTGCCTGACAAGATCATCAATGTGATCTCGCTCGCGGCGATCTCGTTACCAGAATTTTTCGTCGGTTACCTGCTCATCCTGTTTTTTGCCGTGAAATTCGGGATCGCGACGTTTCCAGCGACCGTTTATGACGGCATGAATTTCATTGACCGGCTAAAGGCCATAGCCCTGCCGACCGCAACCTTGGTGCTCGTCGTTCTCGCCCATATGATGCGCATGACAAGGGCCGCGATCCTCTCGGTGATGTCGTCCGCCTATATGGAAACAGCGGAACTGAAGGGCCTTAGCGCCTTCCGTGCTATCGTCAAGCATGCCGCCCCCAACGCGCTGGCGCCGATCATCAACGTCGTGGCGCTGAACCTTGCCTATCTCATCGTCGGCGTCGTGGTCGTCGAAGTGGTCTTCGTCTATCCGGGCATGGGCCAGTACATGGTCGATGCCGTCACCGTCCGCGACATGCCGGTGGTCCAGGCTTGCGGACTGATCTTCGCCGCCGTCTACATCCTGCTCAACATGGTTGCCGATATCCTTGCGATCGTCGCCAACCCGCGCCTGAGGCATCCGCGATGAGATTGAGAGACATCCCCATCACCGCCTGGGTCGGCATCATTGGCATTGCGCTGGCCTTCATTTGCGCGATCTTTGCCCCTCTGATTGCGCCTTTTGGCGAAACCGAAGTCGTCGGCAATGTCTGGCAGCCAGCCGATGCGCAGTACTTCTTCGGTCTCGACAATCTTGGCCGCGACATCCTTTCGCGGCTGATCTACGGCGCGCGCACCACGCTGTTCGTGGCGCTGGCGGCCACGATCATTTCGTTTTCGCTCGGCATCATCCTGAGTTTCACTGCCGCCGTCTCGCGCGGTCTGATCGACACGGTCTTTTCGCGTTTCAATGACCTGATGATGTCCATCCCGACCTTGATCTTCGCGCTCGTGGTGCTGGCGGTGCTGCCGCAAAATCTCGTGGTTCTCATCCTTGTCATGGCGATCCTTGATTCCACACGCGTTTATCGCCTTGGCCGGGCCGTCGCGTTGGATGTGGCGGTCATGGAGTTCGTGGAAGCCGCCAAGCTCCGCGGCGAAGGCAGGGTCTGGATCATCTTCCGCGAAATCCTGCCGAACACGCTCTCGCCATTGCTGGCGGAGTTCGGCCTGCGTTTTGCCTTTTCGATCCTGTTCCTGTCGACGCTCTCCTTCCTCGGGCTCGGCATACAGCCGCCGTCAGCCGATTGGGGCGGCATGGTCAAAGACAACAAGGATGGTATCATCTTCGGTATTTCCGCAGCTCTTGTGCCGGGCGCCGCAATTGCGGCGCTCGCAGTCTGTGTCAATCTGGTGGTCGACTGGCTCCTGAAGCGCACCTCCAGCCTTAAGGGAGGACGTGGCGATGCCTGAGCTTCTTTCCGTTCGCGATCTCAAGATCGAAGCGACCAGTTATCCGCCCGGCGAGCCGCCGAAGCGGGTCACGATCGTCAACGGCGTCTCCTTCGATCTTAAAAAGGGCAAGGTGCTCGGCCTGATCGGCGAGTCCGGCGCCGGCAAATCGACCATCGGACTTTCGGCGCTTGCCTATGGCCGCGGCGGTGCCGAAATCACCGGTGGCACGGTGCAGCTCGACGGTGTCGATATTCTTCCGATGGGAAAATCAGGCATCCGCAGGATTCGCGGGGCGCGCGTTTGCTATGTCGCGCAATCGGCGGCAGCCGCCTTCAATCCGGCCCACAGGCTGGGCGAACAGGTGATCGAAGCGTCCATCAAGCACGGGCTGATGACGAAGGACCAGGCGAGGAAGCGAGCGCTTTACCTCTTCCGGGTTCTCGGCCTGCCCAATCCAGAGACCTTCGGCGAGCGTTTTCCGCACCAAGTCTCCGGTGGCCAGCTACAACGAGCGATGACGGCGATGGCGCTCTGCTCCAATCCCGAACTGATCGTCTTCGACGAACCGACCACCGCGCTCGATGTCACAACGCAGATCGACGTGCTCGCGGCGATCAAACATGCCATCGAGGAGACCCATACGGCAGCCCTCTACATCACACACGACCTTGCCGTTGTCGCGCAGATCTCTGACGACATCATGGTGCTGCGGCACGGCAAACAAGTTGAATACGGCCCGGTTAAGCAGATCATCGAGGCGCCTCGGCAAGACTATACCCGCGCCCTCGTCAATGTCCGCCAGACGGCACGGCAAGAGGCGGAAGATCAATCCGACACCCTTCTGAAGGTTGAGAATATCAGTGCCGAATATTCGAACGGCTTCAAGGTGTTGCACGACGTTTCTCTACATGTACCAAAAGGTCAGACACTTGCAATTGTGGGTGAATCCGGCTCCGGAAAATCAACGCTGGCCCGCGTTATCACCGGATTGCTCCCGCCCAACGCTGGCAGGATTTCTTTCGACAACAAACCGCTCACTCCAGCCTTAAAAAACCGTTCACGCAGCGAACTGCGGCGCATCCAACTGATCTACCAAATGGCCGATACCGCCATGAACCCCCGCCAGACCATTCGCGATATCATCGGTCGTCCGCTAACCTTCTATTATGGACTGCGCGGAGCGGCAAAGACGGCGCGCGTCAAGGAGCTGCTCGGCGAGATCGAGATGGGAAATGGCTTCATCGACCGTTATCCGGCCGAGCTTTCCGGAGGCCAAAAGCAGCGTGTCGCGATTGCGCGCGCGCTTGCGGCCAAACCGGAGCTCATCCTTTGCGACGAGCCCACCTCGGCGCTGGATCCTCTCGTCGCCGAAGGCATATTGAAGCTGCTCATGCGGCTCCAGGAGGAATCGCAGCTCTCTTATATCTTCATCACACACGACATCGCCACCGTGCGCGCGATCGCCGACAGTGTCGCAGTCATGCATCGCGGCAAGCTCGTGCGCTTCGGGCCGAAATCCAAGGTGCTTTCGCCTCCATTCGACGACTACACGGATCTGCTGCTGAAATCAGTGCCGGAAATGGAGATCGGTTGGCTGGAGCGGGTGCTGACAACGAGAAGGATGGAAAGCGCGGGAAATTGATGTTGCGATCTTTGATCACCTAACGTTTGACCATTCTGCACACTACGATCATCATCCCCGCAACATCGCAATGAGCCCGTCATGACCGACCGCAGCTTCACTGTCATCGAAAACCATTGGATCACGCTCAAGGACGGCACGCGGCTTGCGGCGCGTATCTGGATGCCCGACGGTGCGCAAAACGATCCGGTGCCGGCGGTGTTCGAATTCCTGCCTTACCGCAAGCGTGACGGAACAAGCCCTCGCGATGAATCGACTTACCCGGTGTTTGCCGCCGCAGGCATCGCCGGCGTGCGCGTCGATATTCGCGGCTCGGGCGAATCCGACGGCGTCATCGACGGCGAATATACCGAGCTCGAACTTGCCAATGCCTGCGAGCTAATCGCCTGGATCGCGGCGCAACCCTGGTCGAATGGCTCCGTCGGCATGATGGGCATTTCCTGGGGCGGCTTCAACAGCTTGCAGGTCGCAGCTTTGCGTCCGTCCGCGCTCAAGGCGGTGATATCGATCGCTTCGACGGTCGACCGCTATAATGACGATATCCACTACAAGAATGGCTGCCATCTGTCGGCGCAACTCTCCTGGGCCGCCACCATGCTCGGTTACCAATCACGCTCTCCCGACCCGGAGATCGTCGGCGATCGCTGGAAGGATATGTGGCTGCAACGCCTGGAGGGCGAGCCGTTCTTCATGGAGGAATGGCTCCTGCACCAGCGCCGCGACGACTTCTGGCGACATGGTTCGATCTGCGAGAATTTTGCCGATGTCGAAATCCCAGCCCTTGTCATTGCCGGTTGGGCGGATGGCTATCGCAACACGCCTCTAATGGCCGTCGAAGGTCTCGGCGATAAGGCGAAAGCGCTGGTCGGCCCGTGGGTCCACAAATATCCGCATTTTGCCTGGCCGAAACCCCGCGCCGATTTCCACGGCGAGGCGATCGCCTGGTGGAACCGCTGGCTGCGCGATGTGCCAAATGGCGCAGAGAGCGTGCCGCAGCTGCGCGCCTATATTCTCGACGCGGTGAAGCCTGCGCCGCGCCGTGAGTTCGAACCCGGCTTCTGGATTGCCAAGCAGGATTGGCAGAAGCCGGAGATGCAATGTTTCTATGTCGAGCAGTTCGGTAGGCTGATGGAGGGTTTGCCGATCCCGCATGCGCCGGAACATGCCGTCTATCTGCGCTCGCCCCTCGATACGGGGACAACTTCCGGCGAATATTTCACGCTGAAACCGGATGCCGAAATGGCGATCGACCAGCGCATCGATGATGCCGGCTCGCTGAGCTTCCAGACCGCGCCGCTTTCCGCCGATCACGATTATCTCGGCCGTCCGGTCATCACCCTCGCCCTACGCTGCGACGCCGAGACGGCCAATCTATGCGCCAGACTTGTCGATCTCCACCCCGACGGCACGGCGACGCGCGTCTCCTTCGGCGTGCTCAATCTTGCCCATCGCGAAGGCAATGCCGAGCCGAAGCCGCTGAACAAGGGCGAGCGCACCACAGTCAGGCTGACGCTCGATGCCTGCGGCTATCGGTTCCGCAAAGGTCATCGCATCGGCCTTTCGCTTTCGACGGCATACTGGCCGATGATCCTGCCGCCGCCTCAAAATCCAGGGCTGACGATCGACATCGCCTCCATTGGTTTCGGTCTGCCAAAGCTTGGCGCCCACGAGGCCATTGATATCAAGCAGCCGGACAATCCAGACCCGCTGCCCAAATATATCGAACATGCCCCGGCCTCGACAAAGCGGCAGGTCGTGCGTGACCTCTTTTCCAACAAGACGCTTTATGAAATCTGTGAGGACACCGGCCTTTTCGAACACCCAGGCACCGGTCTTTCCACGCGCCAGCTTCGCCAAGAGGTCTGGTCCATTGCGCCCGACGATCCCCTGTCGATGAGCGGGACGGCGACCTGGACCTGTGATATGCAACGGCCGGGATGGTTCGTGCGCACCGTATCGACGGCCGCGATTTCGTGCACGCCAACCGATTGGATCATCCGCGCATCCGTTATCGCCTTCGAAGGCGAGACGCAGATTTTCAAGAAAATCTTCGAGGAAAAGCGTATTCGACGCGATCTGATGTGATCAGCTCGATCCGGCAAAATGGCTGGCTGCGTCGCATATGGCGCGGAAACCGGCACGCGCGCCGTCGCTCATGTGCCGCGCGCGCAGCCAGGCATGCACCATCTGTGGCTCTTCACGAAACCAGACCTCGACGCCCGCCTCGGCAAGCCTTGCCGCATAGTTGCGGCCGTCGTCGCGTAGCGGATCGAAATGTGCGACCGTTATAAAGGCTGGCGGAAGACCGGCAAAAGACGATGAGGCAAGCGGTTCGGCAACCGCGTCGCCCGCCGGCGCCTTTAACACGCTGCGATAATAGCCGACGTCTTCGGTCGTCAGCCCCGGCGCATTCGCCATCTCCTCATAGGAACCGGAAACGAGGTCGCCGCCGAGCGCCGGGTAGATCAAGATCTGTCCGACAATACCGGAAAGCCGCTCGTTGCCCGCCCGAACGGCGAGACCCGCCGCCAGGTTGCCACCGGCGCTGTCACCGATCAGCACAACGGTCTTCCCTTGCCCAAGCAGTTGCCGCAGTACGGCAAAGCAATCATCCGTCTGCGCCGGAAAGCGATGCTCGGGCGCAAGGCGATAATCGACGGATGTCAACGCGGCCCCGACATGGTCGGCGATCTCAGCACAAATTGCGTGATGGCTCTCAAGCGAGCCGACCACGAAGCCGCCGCCGTGAAGATAGAGCAGGCATGTCGGGGTTCGGATCGTCGCCGGCTGATAGTGCCTGACGGGGATTTTCCCCATCACGACGTCATCCTGCGTGCGCATACCATCGGGCAATGGGCGATCGAAGCGGCCGCAAAGCGCATCATACCACTGCCGCTGCTGCTTAATGGATGCCGTCACGGCATCAGGCGGATAAAAGGAATCGCAGATTTCGATGAATTGCAGGATGCCCGCCTCGGTCGGTCGTGGTTGAGGGGAAGAACTCATGGAATATCCTCAAGATAGGGCTTGTAGTCCCACCATAACAGCATCGGGGCGGGCCGCTTATCCAGGGACGGCCTGCAAGGCTGCGATGGCGACAAAAGCGCGCCAAAACTCCGTCCGTCAGAGTTTAACCTGGTGGCCGGGCGAGATCTCCACGTATCTTAGCGGCTGCGTCTTGTGGTCCGGAGGCCGGATCGGGCTTTTGAGCTCGTCGGCAGCTATGCCGTGCTTTAATTTCCGCCGCGCCGGATCAGGCACCGGCACCGCCGACATCAGCTTCTTTGTATAGGGGTGCTGCGGGTTCTCGAACATCGCCTGGCGCGGTCCAATCTCGACGATTTCCGAGGTACATGACTGCGACCCGATGGCTGACCCGCTCGACGAGGGCCATGTCATGGGAAATGAACAGGAAGGCGAGGTTCAGGCTTTGCTGCAGGTAGCGCAGCAGTTAATGACCTGCGCCTTGATCGAAACGTCGAGGGCGGAAACACTCTCGTCGGCGACGATCACCTTGGGATCGAGGGTGAGCGCCCGCGCAATGCAGATGCGCTGACGCTGCCCACCCGAAAACTCGTGCGGATAGCGCATCGCCATGTCCGGCAAGACGCCGACCTTCACCAGGAGGTCGGCGACCTTGTCGCGTGCTTATTTGGCAGTCCCCATCTTATGTTCGAGATAGGGTTCGGCGACGGCAGGCCGATCGTCATGCGCGGATTGAGGCTGGCAAAGGGGTCCTGGAAGATCATCTGCACCTTGCGGCGCGGCAAGTTGAGCGATGTCGATACGCCCAGGAACATTGGAAGGCCGGCACCGCAGGCCACGCCGAACCCGATGGGCGTCCGTCATCAACGCCTATGCCGCCGGCATCAAGATCACCTTTGCCCAGATGGACACCATCAACATCCATCGACACCAATTCCACGGCGACTGGTATTATACAACCAGCCCAAGCAAGCCCTCATCGATGCGACAACTTATCAACGGCTCCTTATCCGCTTTCGACGAACTGCGGCGACTTCGAATGGTTCCATAGTAGGCGTCCCATGCCCTGCCTCGACATCGCCCTTCAGCTGGACGCGGTCGAGAAAGCGGAAAGGACGGCGCCGATCGGCCCAACATCCCTGCATCGCCCAATCCTTCGGAAATCAAGCTGCCGACGCGATTTTGATGTATTTTGTTGTATCGGCAGCAGCCCCGATACTGGAGACAATCATGACCGCTCCGCATCCTTCCAAAACCCATATCGGCAATCATGCACTGCATCCCGAAACACAGATGCTGAATTACGGCTACGATCCCGAACTCTCCGAAGGGGCGGTCAAGCCGCCGGTGTTTCTCACATCCACCTTCGTGTTCAATTCAGCCGAGGACGGCCGTGATTTCTTCGATTATGTTTCCGGCCGCCGCGAGCCGCCTGCGGGAAAGGGGGCCGGGCTCGTCTATTCGCGTTTCAATCATCCAAATAGCGAGATTGTCGAGGACAGGCTCGCTATTTACGAACGGACAGAAAGCGGTGTCGTGTTTTCTTCTGGCATGTCGGCGATTGCCACGAGCCTGCTCACTTTCGTCAGGCCGGGAGATGCGATCCTGCATTCGCAGCCTCTCTATGGGGGCACGGAAACATTGCTGGCCAAGACGTTCCTCAACCTCGGCGTCACCGCCGTCGGGTTTGCCGACGGCGTCAGCGAAAGCTCGGTGCGCAGGGCGTCCGAGGAGGCAATGGCCAAGGGCCGGATCTCTGTCATCCTGATCGAGACGCCTGCCAATCCGACCAACAGTTTAGTCGATATCGCGATGATCCGAAGCGTGGCCGATACAATCGGCGAAAAGCAGGGACATGTGCCAATCATCGTCTGCGACAACACCCTGCTCGGACCGGTTTTCCAGCGGCCGATCGAGCACGGCGCCGATATCTCGCTTTATTCATTGACAAAATATGTCGGCGGTCATTCCGATCTGATCGCCGGTGCCGTACTCGGCCGCAAGTCGTTAATCAAACAGGTCAAGGCCCTGCGTGGTGCAATCGGTACCCAGCTTGATCCGCATTCCTGCTGGATGCTCGGCCGCTCGCTGGAAACACTCCAGATCCGCATGGAAAGGGCAAACGCCAACGGCCGTGCGGTCGCCGACTTTCTGCGTGACCACCCGAAGGTCGAGAAGGTCCACTACCTGCCCTATAACGATCCGGAATCACCTTCCGGCCGGACCTTCCTCGCGCAGTGCACTGGCGCAGGTTCCACTTTCTCCTTCGACATACGCGGCGGTCAGCCCGCCTCGTTCAAATTCCTGAACGCGCTGCAAGTCTTCAAGCTTGCGGTCAGCCTCGGAGGGACGGAATCGCTCGCGAGCCACCCGGCCTCAATGACACATTCCGGCGTTCCCGCCGATGTCCGCCAGCGCATCGGCGTTCTGGAATCGACGATCCGCCTTTCGATTGGCATCGAGCATCCAGACGATTTGATCGCCGACTTGGAATTGGCGCTGCAGACTGCTTGACTGCGGTCTAAGTGCCATCTCTGCGCCAGTGGGCTTTAGTCCCAGTGCGTCCGCATCGCCGCGAGGACTGGGTGTCCACGAGCGGACATCCACATATTGTTTCAATCCCCACAGGCGGGACAGCGCTCCGCGAATGGTTCGGTGGCAACTGCCACCAGAGAGGGAATTACTTGAAGCGAAGGATCGGTACTAGGTTCTTCGAGGTCGAAATCGTCGTCCATCTCAACGCGTGGCGGACGCTCGCGGCCATCCTGCGGAGGCAGATGGGATTGCCTATCATGCACGCCACGATGATACGGAAATCTGCTACGCGATTTTTGATCGCGCGGGAGCAGCTCTCATAGAGATCTCTCGCGAGTTGGATCTTGACCAGGACTGGTTCTGGGACGTCGGAGCTCGATATGGGGTTGGTTTGGCGCCCTAACATTTCGACAGGCGGGTTTGCGCTGGCGCTGTTCCCTTGCGGGTCTTGCGGTCAGCCCGCAGGGTGTAGCCCGTCTGCCGTAACAGATCGGCCACCACGTCGTGGCCCATGCGATGGCCGCTCGCCAGATCGCGCAGGCTCTTCGCCGTCCACAGCAGTGGTGCTTTCGGATCGCCACACGTGGCAGGCTCGATCAGGTCCTTGAGATCGGCCAAAAGCGTCGCATCCGTGGCGGCCAATGACCGCCGATCTCCATCGCGACGAATCCGATCTGAAGCTGCCTCCGGCAGTGCGTCGCCGCGCAGTTGCGCTAAACTGCGCGTGATCGTGCTACGCGCCAGACCCGCGATCCGTGAGATCGCCGCCACACCGTCGCGGCCAGCCGTCAACGCTTCGGCGGCTCCAAGGCGCCGCCTTCCACGCCCGTCCAGAACCGACCGGATAAAGCCGTTCTATGGCAGCCTCGTCAATCACGCCGCGATTCTAAGGGTTCCAGACCGAAAGGTAGCCCCAACGCCTACCAACGCCCAAAGACGCGATTCAGTTATTTATCGACAGCGCCTATCCATAGAGAAGAGCAATGCGCAATAGGAGAACGTCACCGCCAAGGTGCTCGCCAATGAGAAAATTGACGCCCCCGCTGGTCGGCTCTTGCCTGCGGGCAAGGCCGACCAGATTCCTTTTAAAAATTAAACCGCCAAAAATGCCGACGCCGGAAGCTGAAGTGCAGTGGCGATCCGCTTCAGTTTAGCCGGATCGATATCTGCGCCATCCTCGATGCTTATGATTTCCTCATTGGCGAGACCACAGGTCACCGCCAGATCTTCAATGCTGTAGCCCACGGTTTCACGGGCTGCCTTCACACGCGCCGCGACATCGTCCGGGTGCCCGGCTTGCGGTGGAACCTCATTGAAATTATTGAGTGAAATGGACATTATCGTCTCCTTCTCGCATAGATTCTAACGAAGTCTTTTATGAGTCTTGGGACAGGCGCCTGTTAACGCGCCGATAACCTTTTATTTCAGCAATGTAATATGAACAAGCGCAAATCGTCGCATGGTGCCGGCCAGGCTTATGGCCGCGCTGAAACCCCGTTCATAGATGCCATGGCTAACATCCTACGACTGACGCGCAAACAACGGATAGTTAACGGATTTTTCAGCGCGCGCTAACGCCAGCGGAGAAGCGGGCGCTCGGCTTATCGTTCCCGGGATATCTGTGAATACGATGGGAAGGAAGAACAAATTGATGGGTGAAGACGCCCGGCTGGCTTGCCTTTTCGAACCATATCCATTCGCGATTCGTCCGAGCCGAAACTTCCTGGAGGCATCGCCAAACAGTTTAACGGCTTCGTTGCTGAGATCCCGGCACCGAGAGCCTCGCACACATGATTTTTCGGTGCCGATCGATCCCTTCACATTTGCGTAACGCGAAGGATGGCTGAACCTGTCGTGCGTCGCTCTTCCAGATCGTGATGAGCTTGGACAACATCATCGAAAGAATAAATGTGGGAAGGTTCAATCTGCAGGACGCCTGATCGGATGGCAGAAAACAGGTCGGCGGCTGCCTCCGCAGTCAGCTCCGGCGTTGCAACGTAATGCTGCAGCATTGGCCATGTGAGGTGCAGCCCTCGCGAACCAAGTTCATAGGGGTCGATGGGAGCGATCTCACCCGACGCCTTACCGAATTGGACCAGCGTGCCGCATCGCTTCCGTCACCTTCCAAGGTGCCGTGCCAAAGCTCACGGTCGACCCAGGTGACCGCGGTAACCACGCGGTTGGATTCGATCGTGCGAAGGATCGCCCCTGTCTGCGGATCGATCTGATGGATTTTCCGGCCACGATGCTGGCCCACCCAGAGCGTTCCTTCGGTCCATGCGAGCCCCGAGTTGCCGGCGTTACCTGGTGCCGGGATCGTCGCAAGTATGCGGCCGGTCGCCGGATCGATTTTCTGGATGCGATCCTTGGCGATCTGGAAGAGATAGTGACCGTCGAAGGCCGTTCCAGCATGCGCCGACATCAATCGAGCGTAACGTCTTCCCGGTTGCCGGATCGAAAGGCGTCCAGCCGGTCTCCTGACGCAAACCAGACATGCCGTCCGTCGAAGGTGACGCCATGTATCTGGTCGGCGCCCGGAAAGGGCCCATACTCTCGGAGGATTTCGGCAGCGGATCGTTTCATGTTCTCAACCTACTCGTTCGGCAGCGGACCAGGGAGTAACAAGATCGTCGGGAATCCAAGTACGGGTGGGGTCATCCAGCGGCGCGCCCTGCCCAGGCCCAACGACTGTACCTTGCCTGCTGCGGCAAGCTGTTCAAGCGCCCGCTGCACCGTACGCGGGCTGGCCCCGAGCGCAATCGCAAGAGCCGAGCTTGACCAAGACTCGCCGTCGGCAAGGAAGGCGAGCACGGCTGCATGTTGCTCTTCGACAGGCGGCGCCAACACCACGACCTTGTGCCCGCGGCGTGGCACCAGCGCAAAGCCTCCCTTCGTCGCCTTGACCTCCGCCAGTGTCCGCAACTCTGCGCGAAGCCGCCCCATTTCTACCCTAAGGCGCGCACGGTGCGATTCATCGGCGTGTTTCGCCCGGAAGGCGCGGGCGAGGAGGATATTCCTCGGCACGTCTGCTGGCCAGGCCTCACCCAGCGCACGTGCAAGCGCGAACAACACCGGGCGCGTGGCAAGCGAAACGACGGCTCCTGCGTCCCGCACTACGTTTCGGCACGCGTCCACGACGAGTTCCCCTGATGCTAAAAGCGTCTCCACCTCTTCAAGCAGGAGCGGTTGTTCCTCGCCGCGACGGATCAGGCGCGCAGCCGGCGTATTCAGGACAAGGGCAGCGCTTTCGACCTCTGCCATCAGCGCGGGGATGTTTGCCGCGCGCGCAGCCTCTTCGGCTCGGGCAAGTGCAGCGCGCGCTCCCTTCGTCTGCAGGCGCCGAACGGCGATCCCGGCAACCACCAGCTCGTAAGCGGCCATTGAAACAGGAGGGAGCAGGGCAGGATCGAGCTCGACAAGCATCCGTTCGGCCTCATCAAGATGGCCAATCAAGAGCAGCCGCCTCACCTCGAGATTGCGCGCATGCGCGGCATTCATCCGGTCGCCATGCGCCTCAAGCGTTGCCCGCGCAGAGGCGAGCGCCTTGGCGGGCCAGCCAAGATCGCGCGAGACAAGTGCTATCTCGGCTTCAGCAACGATACAGCGCGCGCGAGCCATGGCCTCTTTCGGACCGAACGCGCGCGCAGCGTTCTTCAGAAGCGCCTTTGCCCGGACGAGATCGCCGAGCTGTGCCATTGCGATGCCTCTGAGGGCTAATGCGGGCGCGTCGTCACGTAGGGCGATACGCTTCAAGGCGCCGAGGGGATCACCCGCCGCCAGTGCCCGGGCCGCGGCGGTGATCATCGAGTCCATCGAAATCCCGTCAAACTTGTAACTCCCCTCGTTTCGATAGGCGGGCGTATCTTACGACGGCCACCAAACAACACGTCGCATCTTGTGCGATACGACGGCTGACAGTCAAAGGAGAAGGACGATGACGGCACATTTGACCGCGACGCGGCAAGAGTGGTTGGCCGCGAGGCTCGACCTGCTTGAGGATGAAAAGGAATTGACCCGTCGCAGCGACGAGTTGGCACTGCGCCGTCAGGCGCTGCCATGGGTCCGGATCGACAAGGATTATCTGTTCGAGACTGACGAGGGAGGCGCCCATCTGGCCGATCTCTTCAAGGGGCGGTCGCAGCTCCTCGTCTACCACTTCATGTTCGGCCCCGACTATACGGCTGGTTGCCCTTCCTGTTCCTCGATCGCGGATGGGTTCAATGGCTTCGTCGTCCATCTCGAAAACCATGACGTCGCCTTCCAGGCGATATCGCGCGCGCCGCTCGCAAAGCTGCAGGCGTTCAAACAGCGGATGGGCTGGACCTTTCCCTGGGCATCATCGTTCGGCAGTGATTTCAACCGTGACTTCAGCGTGCTGTTCACCGAGGAGCAGCAGCACGAAGGCGGTATAGAATACAACTATCGCCGCGAAGCGCCCTTGCCTCAACGTCTCGCAGGCAAGGCCGAGGGACCGGTCACGGAAATGGCAGCCATGACGGGAACCGACGCCGCCACATTTACGCGTGACAGACCGGGCGTCAGTGCCTTCGTGCTCGACGACGGCGTCGTCTACCACACCTATTCCTGTTATGCGCGCGGGCTCGACGGCCTGTGGGGCATGTTCCAATGGCTCGACCGCGCTCCCAAAGGGCGTAACGAGACCGGTTTCTGGTGGCGCCACCACGACAAATATGGCCGGGGCTGACGCTCGATGTCCCTTAAATCCAACAGCCCAAATGAGGCCTCACCGGCAAGCAGCGGCTCTGCCCGCGACCCAAGCGGCAACGCTGCTGCCATGGGCATATCCCGTTGGCTATCACTGGCCGCGACACCGACATTTTCTGTCATGGCGCTGCTTTCGGCCACAGCAGGCGGCGCGGATATGATCTGCTCTGCCGGAGGCGGGGCTTCACCGCTCAGCGGAATGGTCCCCATGTACCTCATCATGAGCCTGTTTCATTCCGCTCCCTGGCTGAAGCTTCTGTCCCCGCAAGGCAATGGCGTTCACCGGTCCTGACCGGTGGGCGCGAGACCGATGGCAATCAACTCGATGTGGCGCCCTCTCCTTACAGCGATGTTTGTCGCTGAACTGTAAAGATTGGATTCAATCTTTTTTGGTAATTCTCCGTTAGCAACTCATGTCGGTGGTTTTCCGACGACATGGATTCGGTCGTCGACTGTTGTTTTGCGTACGGGTTCACATGCGTCCAGCGGCTGTTTCAGCAATCTTTCTTGTTTCCCTGATCTTGTCGGCTTGCGTCGCCAGTTCCGGCCCGCAAGACATCCCGGCCGGGCCACCGTCGCAGGAAACGACCAATTCCATTTCCCGATCGAGCGGCCCCGTGCCTTCCGCTGACGTGGGCCACACCACTGTTGCTGTCAAGGTTAGCCGGCAACAGGAAGCATTGGTTACGACAGAGCCGGCACCCGAGCCGCAGGCATTCTTCCCGACCGAAAGGACCGACGACATACCGATCCCGGCTGAAAAACCGGTCGCGTTGCTGATGCCTGCCAACCCTGCGGTCGCCGCTGCTCCGCAAACACGCATGCAAATCTACAGCCGTCATTTCCGTGACGCCAAACCCATTAACTTCGGCGGTTCTTCACCGAGAAAGCTCGCCGTGCATGGCGTCGACGTTTCGCGCTGGCAGGGTGAGATCGATTGGGAGAAGCTGCAGGCGCAAGGCGCGAACTTCGTCTATTTGAAAGCGACTGACGGCGGCGATCACCTCGATCCAATGTTCCAGAAGAACTGGCGCCGAGCCAGGGAGGCGGGGCTGAAAAGAGGAGCCTATCACTTCTTCTACTGGTGCCGAACCGCCGGCGAACAGGCCGACTGGTTCATCCGCAACGTTCCAAGGGAGGCAGGCGCCCTGCCGCCGGTGATAGATGTCGAATGGAATGGCGAATCCAGCTGCAAAAGACGGCCTTCACGCGAGCATGTCCTTGAAAAAATGAAGGTTTTCATGGACAGGCTGGAAAAATATTATGGCCAACGTCCGATCATCTATACCTCTCCGGATTTCTACCGCGATAACTTGACGGGCGAGTTTGCCGACTATCCATTTTGGCTGCGCTCGGTCGCCGCCCACCCCTCCAAGGTCTATCCGGGACGCAAATGGCTCTTCTGGCAATATTCCGGTTCCGGTCTCTCGCACGGCGTCGAAGGCCGGATCGACCTCAATGCTTTCCATGGCAGCGAGGAAGAGTGGCACAACTGGGTTGCGTCGCGTTCGAATTGAGCCGACGGACGCGCCGACGTCGCGCTAGTTCCAGAACCAAGATTTTTGATGTTCGGCACGCGCCTCTTCGGGCGTGTTGCCGATATCTTTGAGGCGATCAACGAACCGGTCGGTGCCGGACTAGGGTGGTCGCTGTTGCCCGAACTGGCCTCAAGCGTGATCGCGCGAGCCTCGCAACCTCCCCCGTCAGACCCCGCCCTGTCGGGCAGCTCGGGATCGTCCTGCCGCGGGACAAACATCTAACGAGAGGCCTTAAGGGAAGTGATCAGATGTCTCGGTGAGTTTAAAGGCTAGGTCGGAGCAACCGCCGCGGGACGATATTGCCGTCAGTAACGAACTTATCAAACACGTATTGCCTTGCTCCCCTGCCCGCGACATCTAGAAAGCGAAATAATAAGAAGCGAAGCCAGCTTCGCTCATTCTTGGATGCTCAAAAAATCCAAAAAATTTTAGGAGAAACGGCCATGGTCGACGAAAAACAGCTCATTTCGAAAATCACCTGGCGCCTGATGCCCTTTCTGGGGCTCTTGTATCTGGTCGCCTACATCGATCGTCAGAATGTCAGCTTCGCCAAGCTACAGATGGTCGATGCGCTCGGGATGAGCGAATATGCCTACGGCCTCGGCGCATCCCTCTTTTTCATCGGGTACTTCATCTTCGAAGTGCCGAGCAATCTGATGCTGGAGAAATTTGGCGCCAGCAAATGGTTCGCCAGAATTCTCGTGTCCTGGGGTATCGTGACGACACTGCTTGCCTACACGCAGAATGCAACGATGTTCTACATCCTGCGCTTCCTGCTCGGCGCTTGCGAGGCAGGCTTCTTCCCCGGCGTTCTCTACCTTCTCACACTCTGGTTCCCGTCGGCCTATCGCGGGACGATGGTCGGGCTGTTCATGATCTTCAGTGCGTTTGCCAACGCCGTCGGCGCGCCGCTTGGTGGCACTCTGCTCGATCTCGACGGGCTCTACAATATTTCCGGCTGGCAATGGGTGTTCCTGGCAACGGGCATTCCGGCCATCATATTGGGCGTTGTGACACTGTTCTATCTATCGGATCGTCCGGCGCAGGCGCATTTCCTCTCCGACGAGGAGAAGCGCTGGCTGCAGGACAGGCTCACCTTTGAAAATGCCGGCATGGACAAGAATGCCGATAATGGTTTCAGGGCGCTCGTCGACCCGCGTGTGCTGCTGATGGCGCTCTGCTATGTCGCCTTTCCGCTTTCGGCCTATGGCCTCAGCTACTGGCTGCCGACGATCGTAAAGAGCTTTGGCGTCAGCAACACCGAGAACGGTTTTCTGAATATCATCCCCTGGCTCCTGGTCGCGATATCCCTCTATGTCGTTCCCGCCATGGCCAAGTCGGCGAAGTCCAAGACCCCCTATATCGTCATCCCGGCTTTTGTCGGGGCAATAACGCTTCTGCTTTCCGCCCTGATCCCTGACCACACGCTGCAGTTTGCGTTCCTGTGCGTCGCTGCGGCCGGTATCTTTGCCGGCCAGCCGGTCTTCTGGAGCTTGCCCTCGCGATTCCTTAAAGGTGCTGGCGCCGCAGCAGGCCTCGCAGCGATTAACTCCGTTGGCAATCTCGGCGGTTTCGTTGCCCAGAACGTCGTACCCTGGATCAAGGACGCGACTGGAAGCACGATCGCGCCGCTGTTCTTCTTGGCCGCATGCCTGGCTGTCGGCGGCCTGCTGGTGTTCGTCGTGGAACAGCAGATATCGCGCAGGGAACGGATCGCCAGGCAAAGCCAAGTTGGAGCCGCGACATCCCCGAAAATCTGACTAGCCCACCATCTGCTTATCGGCCGCCGGCACGATTTCCTGCCGGCGGCCGATAAGCCGTGACGCTTCCTTTGAAACGCCCCACCATCGCGCAAACTTCGCACGCAGGCGCGACGCCTAAAGTTTATTGAGCTGCTTTCAACACAATAGAAATCGGTAGGAGCGATTGCCACCTTACCGTTTGGCGCCTGCGCCATATATTCATCAAGATGAACGCTCGGCGAAGGATAGCGCAGTGTTTGAAGCTTTGGCGACGAATGCCGCCAATCCTCGCTTTGATGCTGGCTCTGGCGTCCGCTTTCAGCCTGGCTTGCCCGCCGGCATGGGGAGCAGAGCGCGTTGCCTTGGTCCTGAAGGTCAATGGCGCCATCGGCCCAGCAACATCAGACTATGTGAGGCGTGGCCTTCAACGCGCCGCCGAACAAGGCGCGAGCATGGTCGTGCTAGAGATGGATACACCCGGTGGTCTCGATACGTCGATGCGAGACATCATCCGCGCCATCCTCGCCTCGCCGGTGCCTGTGGCTGGATTTGTGGCCCCTAGCGGCGCGCGGGCTGCCAGTGCCGGCACCTATATTCTTTACGCAAGCCACATTGCCGCGATGGCGCCGGGTACCAATCTGGGCGCGGCTACTCCGATCATGATTAGCGGCGGCCCCTTCGGCGGCGGCACTGAACCCGACCAAGGGGCTCCAGGAGGAACTCCAGGCAAGCCAGACAACACGCAGGCACAAGCCCCCCATAACGCCATCGAGGCGAAAGCTGTCAACGATGCCGTGGCCTATATTCGCGGGCTTGCCGAATTGCGTAATCGCAACGCCGATTGGGCGGAACGGGCGGTGCGGGAGGCCGCGAGCCTCTCGTCGACAGCAGCCGTCCACGAGCACGTCATCGACTTCACGGCCACCACCGTCGAGGACCTCTTGGCCCAAGCGCAGGGTCGCATCGTTCGGATCGGCCAAGCCGATGTCCGTCTCGATACCACCGGCCTATCCATTCAAGAATTCGAGCCGGACTGGCGAACGCGCCTGCTTTCGGTGATCACCGATCCGAACATCGCGCTCATCCTCATGATGGTCGGCATCTACGGAATAATCTTCGAATTTCTCACTCCGGGCACTTTTGTCCCAGGCACGATCGGCGCCATCTGCCTGCTGCTCGGTCTCTACGCTCTGGCATTGCTGCCGGTGAGTTATACCGGCGTCGGATTGATTGCCCTCGGCGTGGGGCTGACCGTCGTCGAGGCCCATTCGCCAACCTCTGGCGTCCTCGGCGTCGGTGGTGGGATTGCGCTGGTGCTTGGCGCGGCCATTCTCTTCAACACCGACGTCCCCGGTTTCGAGGTATCGTGGGGTGTCCTCGCCGGTATCGCCATCGCAGCCCTCGCATTCAGTCTCATCGTCGCCCGGCTCGCGATCCTGTCGCGCTGGCACAAAGTCAGCACCGGCACCGAACAGATGATCGGCATTTCAGGCAAGGTCGAAAGCTGGGCAGGTGGTTCGGGTTACATCTTTGCGCGTGGCGAACGCTGGAAGGCAGTCTCGCCCGAACCGCTTGCCGCCGGTGACGCCGTCAAAGTGATCGCCCGCAACGGTCTGACGCTCGAGGTGAAGCGCAGCGCTTAGCAAACTGGCGACTTTGGAAAGCAGGAGGAAAGTCATGGGCATATTTGCAGATCTCGCCTTCTACCTGGTGATCGTCCTTATTTTGCTGCTCGTCATCGCATCTGCCATCAAGATCCTGCGGGAATACGAGCGCGGCGTGGTGTTCACGCTTGGCCGCTTCACCGGCGTAAAGGGCCCAGGCTTGTTCCTGCTCCTCCCCTATGTGCAGCAGATGATACGCGTCGACCTGCGCACGCGGGTGCTCGATGTGCCCGGCCAGGACGTTATTTCCCATGACAACGTCTCGGTCCGCGTCAGCGCAGTCATCTATTTCCGGGTCATCGAGCCCGAAAAATCGACGATCCAGGTCGAGGACTTCATGATGGCGACAAGCCAGCTCGCCCAGACGACGCTGCGTTCGGTACTCGGCAAGCACGACCTCGACGAAATGCTGGCGGAGCGCGACAAACTCAACAACGACATTCAGGAAATCCTCGATTCCCAGACCGATGCCTGGGGCATCAAGGTCGCCAATGTCGAGATCAAGCATGTCGATATCAATGAATCCATGATCCGGGCGATTGCCCGGCAGGCGGAGGCGGAACGCGAGCGGCGCGCCAAAATCATCAATGCCGACGGCGAGCAGCAGGCGGCGGCGAAGCTGGTCGAAGCGGCCGAAATCCTGGCCAAGCAACCGGAGGCGATGCAACTTCGCTATTTGGGCACGTTGAACGTCATCGCCAGTGAAAAGACCTCGACGATCCTGTTCCCCTTCCCGATAGAATTTGCCAATCTCCTGCTCGCCAAGACGGACAAACCATCGCAATAGCCGTGCGGCGATCCGACCCGCAATGATTAACCGCGAGCCTGGATCTTTCGCGACGCAAGGAAATTCCCCATCGCCTCGAAGGAAAAGGCCGAAATCGGCAGCCGTGTGCCGCCCTCCATCGCGAGATCGGCAAGAATTTCTCCGATGACGCTCGTGAACTTGAAACCATGGCCGGAACACGGAGAGGCGACGACGACACGCGGCTCGCCGGGCATGCGATCGATCAGGAAATCCTCACTCGGCAACATCGTATAACGACAGGTAATAGCATTGACGCGAACGCCCGCGGCGGCTGGAAGGCGCTTTGCGATGAAGCCGTCCAACAATGCCGTATCCCTGTCGTTGACGGGCGGATTCGGCCAGTTCGGATCGATCGGTTCCATGAAATGTGCGTGGCGGCCGATCTTGACGCCGTCGACACCGATCGCAGGAAAACCGAAATAGGAGCCGTCCTCGCCTTCGTCACGGAGAAAAGCGGGCATGCGATGTGGCTGCGTCGCAAAGCCGTCACGCGGTTGATACCAGGCGACGACCTGCCGGATCGGATTGGCATGCTCCTTCAACTGCGGCACCAATTCGGCGATCCACGAGCCGGTCGAGACAATCACTTTCCTGGCACGATAGCGGCCGAGGTCAGACGAAATCGTCACGCCGGCATCATCGGGCTCGATTGCCGTCACCTTCTCGCCGAAATAGAGGACCGCGCCATCTGCCGCCGCCAGCTTCAGATAGCCCATGACCGCTGTTTCCGGGCGGAGGTAGCCGCCTTGCGGATCAAGTAGCGCGATCTCGCCCTCGTCCAGTGCGAAAGCTGGATAACGCGCCGCCATCGCCTTCCGATCCAGCTCCTCATAGGGCAGACGATGCAGTTCGCAGGAGGCCCTGGTGCCGCTGACGATCTTGCTGTCGGGCTTGCCGATCTGCAGGACACCGGTGATCATCAGGACGTCGGCGCGCAGCCGCCCTTCCAGCGCCCGCCAGTTTTCATAGGCGCGGTGCAGCAGCGGCACATAGGACGGGTCCTCGAAGTAGCCGAGGCGGATCAGCCGGCTGTCGCCATGCGACGAACTCAAGGCATGGGCGGGAAAGTGAGCCTCGATGCCGATCGCCTTGACGCCACGCGCCGCAAGAAAGGAAATTGCCGCACTCCCCATGGCGCCGAGGCCAATGACGGCAACATCGAACTGAGCGGTCATGAAGATATCCTATTTTGTAAGCTCGGGAGGTAGCGTCTCGCGGATCAGGTTGCGCAGGGCTTCCATGTCGCCGCTTAAGGGCCGGTCGTCGCCATAGTGGCCAATACGGTTGCGCACCATCCTGTAGATGGCATCCGTGCCCTCTGCACGGGTTCCGGAAGCACCGAGGAAATCATGCGCCTGCGCCGCCGCCATCAATTCGATCGCCAGGATATATTCAGCATTGTCGATCAGCGCGAGCAGCTTGTTTGCTGCCGCCGTCGGATGCGCCAGGAAGTCCTCTTGCAGGCCGGAGGTCAGTCCGCCGTCCGTGCTGGCGGGCGCCGCCAGGCGACGGTTCTCGTTGGCAAGTGCCGCGGCCGTATATTGCGCGATCATGAAACCGGAATTGCTGCCGGCGTCGCTGGCGAGAAAGGGCGGCAGACCGCTGACGAGCGGATTGACCAGCCGATCCATGCGCCTTTCGCTCATCGCCGCGATCTGAGCAATCGCGATCGCAAGGCTGTCGGCGGCTTGGCCGAGCGCCGGGGCAACCGCATGGGCTTCAGACGAGACCACCGGGTTCTCCGGCGTACCGGAAACGACCGGATTGTCGGTGACGGAGGCAAGCTCCCGATCGACAACAGCAGCGGAAGTATCGAAGACATCCCGGGCAGCGCCATGGGCATGCGGAATGGCGCGCAGGCTGAGGGCGTCCTGCGTGCGTCGGCCCAAAGCCGCGGCAACAAGGCCGCTACCCTTGAGCCGGGAGCGGAGCGATGCGCCGACTAAGGCGATGCCCTTGGAAGGGCGCAGCGCCAGCACGGGCTCGTCGAATGCCGAAACTTGGCAACCGGCCGCCTCCAAAGTCAGCGCCGCGATCGCATCGGCCCACGCAAGCAAGCGCTCGGCGCGGCCCAACGCCACGCTGGAAAGACCGGTGGCGCAGGCCGTGCCGTTGACGAGGCTCAATCCTTCCTTGGCGCCGAGCACCACTGGTTCAAGGCCAATCGCTGCGAGCGCCTCGCGACCGGACATGGCTTTGCCGGCAACCCTGGCGCTCCCCTCACCGATCAGCACCAGCGCGATATGGGCGTTATGTGTCAGATAACCTGCCGAACCTCTCGAAGGCACGTCGGGAATGCAATCCTTGTCGAGAAAGGCCGCGAGATGATTGACGATCTCCAGCCGCACGCCGGAATGGCCATGGGCGAAATTGGCAATCTCAGCTGCGATAATGGCGCGCACCTCACGCGGCGCCAGCAGCAATCCGACGCCGCAGGCATGGCTGAGGATGATATTGCGCGACAAGCGGCTCTGGGACTGACGGTCGACCACGGTATCCGACAGCGCGCCGACGCCGGTATTGACGCCATAGGCCCGCACGCCGGTTTCGACGATGCGTTCGACGATACGGCTCGCATAGGCGATGCGTTCCCGGACGGGAGGTGCAAGCGACAGAGGCGCGCCGTCCGCTACGCTCGCGATATCCCGCCAGCCAAGCACCGTTCGAAGCGTAATTGTCATGTCGGGTTTCCGAAATGTCCGATGAACTGGCGGAAGGCCGGCGAGGCGCCGCCGCCAAACATCTCCTGCGGCGGGCCGCTGCTTTCGATGAGGCCCTCGCGCATGAAGACGACGCGGTTGGAGACATTGCGGGCAAAACTCATCTCATGGGTGACGACGAGCATGGTCATGCCTTCTTCCGCCAGCGAACGCATGACGCGCAGCACTTCGCCGACAAGCTCGGGATCGAGCGCCGAAGTCGGCTCGTCGAAGAGCATGACTTTCGGCTTCATGGCAAGTGATCGCGCGATCGCCGCGCGCTGCTGCTGACCGCCGGACAGGAGCGCCGGATAGGCATGGCGCTTGTCGACAATGCCGACCTTTTCCAGCAAAGCTTCAGCTTCGGCGATGCATTCGGCCCGCGGCCGCTTCAGCACGTGCACCGGCCCCTCGATAACGTTCTGCAGGATCGTCATGTGAGACCAGAGATTGAAGGACTGGAACACCATGCCGAGCTCGGCGCGGATATGATCCACCTGCTTCTGGCTCGCTGGCTTGGCTTTGCCGCCCTTATGCACCATCCGGATCTGCTCGCCGTCGACCCAGATTTCGCCTTCATTGGCAATCTCCAGCAGATTGATGCAGCGCAGAAAGGTCGATTTTCCCGAGCCCGAGGCGCCAAGCAGCGAAATGACGTCGCCGTCCTGCGCCTCCAGGGAAATGCCGCGCAGAACCTCGTGCGTGCCGAAGCTCTTGCGGATATTGCGGACCGAAAGTCGGGTGACGCCGGGCATGTTCGCTCCAATCCAGATCTAGGCCAGTTTTACGCCTTCAGCGCCGCCGGAACGGCGCGACGATGGCGGGACAGATGATATTCCAGCAAGCCGAGCGCCTGCAGAATGATGAAATTCAAGATGAGATAGATGGCGGCCGCGCAGAGGAAGACTTCCATCGTGCGGTAGGTATGCGAGATCAGCCGCTGGGCGACACCGGTCACCTCCCAGACGGTGACAAGACTTGCAAGCGCCGTCGACTTCATCATCAACACGATTTCGGTCGAATAGGCAGGGAGTGCATGGCGAAAGGCGATCGGCGCCAGGACGCGGCGCACCAGCAGGAAACCGGACATGCCAATCGACCGCGCCGCTTCGATTTCGCGTGGCGAGACCGCGCGAATGCCACCGCGGAAGATCTCGGCAGTATAACCTCCGGTGCAGAGCGCCAACGACAGCACCGCACAAACGAAAGGTTCGCGCAAGAGCGGCCAAAGAGGCCCATAGCGGATGAACCCGAATTGGGCGAGCCCGTAGAAGATGAGGAACATCTGGATGAGCAGTGGCGATCCGCGGAAGACGAAGATGTAGCCCTTGGCGAAGGCGGAAAGGATCGGATTGCCGCCCACCCGCATCCAGACGATCAGGACTGCGAGCAGGCCGCCGATGGCGATCGACAGGAAGAACAGCGCGAGTGTCGTCGGCAGAGCTTCAAGCAGCGTGGCCATGGTCTGTGCGAGAAAAGCGAAATCCATGATCGATCCTCAGGCCTGGCCCATCGCGGAGGGCATGCTGCGATTGGCGCGCCGCTCGGCGCCGTTGAAGACGCGATCCGATAGGCTCGTCAGGATAAGATAGAGCGCGCCACCGACGACGAAGAATAAAAAATATTGCCGTGTCGAGCCGGCGGCGACCTGGCTGGCCCGCATCAGCTCTACAAGGCCGGTGATCGAGATCAGAGCCGAATCCTTGAGGCTCAACTGCCAGACATTGCCCATGCCGGGAATGGCGAAGCGCAGCACCTGCGGCATGATGATGCGCCGAAATCTCAAGGCCCCGTGCATTCCAATCGCCAAGGCAGCTTCGAGCTCGCCCTTGGAGATCGCAAGATAAGCGCCGCGGAACACTTCGGCCTGATAGGCGCCCGAGATGATGCCAACCGCAAGCGCGCCAGCCGCAAAGGACGGCATGCCCAAAAAACCCTCATAGCCAAAGGACTTGCCGATGCTGGTGATCGCGCTCGACCCGCCGAAATAGATAAGATAAATGATAAGCAGCTCCGGCACGCCGCGGAAAACGGTTGTATAGACGTTTCCAAGCGTCTTCAGAATGAGATTGCCGGAAAGCTTCGCGGCCGCGACAATGGCGCCGAAGACGGCGCCGATTGCCAGTGCGACAGCCGTGACGCATAGCGTCATCAGCGCCCCGAGCAAAAGCAGCGTGCCCCAGCCGGTCGAGCCGAAACCGATCAATTGCAATGTGGCCATCACCTTCGTTCCCCGTATCGAGCGGTCAGTCTTTCTGATTGCTCAAAATCATAACATGCAGGAAGCGGCATTGAAGCCGAGAGCCGGCGCCTCCGCGATAGGGAGGCGCCGGCCAAGAATTATTCCTGCGGGGAGACGTCCGTCTTGAACCACTTCATGGAGAGGTTCTTCACGGTGCCGTCGGCCAGTGCCGATTTGATGGCCGTGCTGAACATATCGCGCAGATCCGTATCGGACTTGCGCACACCAAGCCCTTCGCCGACGCCCCAGATCGGGCCGGCAATTTGCGGGCCGGTAAAGGTGAGCGCACCGTTGGCAGCATCGAAGGCCGTCTGGAAATAGACGGCATCGTCGAAGCCGAGATCGATACGGCCGTTCTGCAGATCGAGGTCGCGGTCGGCGCCGGTCTTGTATTCGCGGATCGTGGCGACGTCGCCGAAGTTGTCGTAGATGAACTTCGCGTAGACGGTAGCGGCCTGGATGCCGATCGTCTTGCCCTTGAAGGCTTCCTTCAGCGCGTCGATCTCCTTAACGCCGGTCTGACCGGGTGTCATCTTGATAGTCGCGCCGGTGCCGGCCGCCTTGGCCAGCGGGCTATCCTTTGCAGTCGCGAAGGCGGCCGGGGTCGCGGCATAGGGAACGGTGAAGTCGATGACCTGCTTGCGCTCGTCGGTGATCGACAACGCATCCATGATCACGTCGAACTTGCCTGCGTTCAGAGCGGGAATCATGCCGTCCCAGTCGGACGCCACGAGCTTGCAGTCGACCTTTGCCCGCTCGCACAGAACCTTGGCCAGCTCCGGTTCGAAGCCGCCGAGCGTGCCGTCGGAATTGGTCAGATTCCATGGCGCATAGGCGCCTTCGAGCGTAATGGTAACCGTCTTCCAGTCCTTCGCCTGAGCTGCGGGACCGGTAAGAACGCAAAGCGCCAGGGCGCTGGAAAGAAGCGCATGCCTAATCTTCATCGAAGTTCTCCTCTTGAGATCGAAATAGCCAATCTTTGTTTGATGCCAGTCTCCGCCGGCTTGCCCGTCACCGACCGGCATATGCTGGTCAGGTCAATTGGGTAGTTGTATAGGGTACCATATGTGATATTTTGTGATATGCAAGTCCCAAGTCGAATTACAGGCGAAATTCCTGGCTGCACAAGGATTAGGCAATGAAACGCGGTACCGATCGGAAACGGGAGCTGGCCGAAAGCGACACCGGCCCACTATACGCCGGCGTGAAGCAGATGATTCTGGATCGGATCCATAGCGGCGAATGGCCGCCGAAGCATCGCGTCCCCTCGGAAAACGAGCTGGTCGTCGAACTTGGCGTCAGCAAGATGACCGCCAACCGCGCGCTGCGAGAACTCGCCAACGAAGGGGAACTCGTGCGTATCCAGGGCGTTGGCTCCTTCGTCGCCGAACGCAAGGGCTATTCGGCGCTGTTCGAAGTTCGCAACATCGCCGACGAGATTGCCGAACGTGGCCATGTTCACGAGGCCTCTGTCGTCGTTCTGGCCCGGGAAACGGCCTCTCCAGAGGTTGCCGACGCGCTGGAGCTAGAAATCGGCGGGGCGGTTTTCCACTCGCTGATCGTCCATAGTGAAAACGGCGTTCCGGTGCAGATCGAGGACCGCTTCGTTCATCCGGAAGCGGCACCTGAATATCTCGATCAGGACTTCACGACGCTGACGCCAAACGCCTATCTGACGGCAGCAGCCCCACTCAGCGGCTCCGAGCACATCGTCGAGGCGGCGATGCCGCAGCCTTGGGAATGCAAGCTGCTGACCGTCCTGAAGACCGAGCCGTGCCTGACGATCCGCCGGCGCACCTGGTCGGCGCGGCAGGTGGTTTCCATCGCCCGTCTCGTCTATCCCGGACACCGCTACAGGCTTGAAGCGCGCAGCGGAAAGATGTTCGAGGAGTGAAAATAATCCATTAACTTGTATATGGAAGATCATGCGCTTAAGCGATGAGTGTTTTGAGGCAAACGCACTCAGCCGCCACCCCGCCTTTGCCTGCCCTTTGCAGCCGGATCCGGCAGCACCGTTCCAAACACATGGTCCCAGAAAAGCGACGAAACGCCATAATTTCCCTCGTCGGTGGACGCATGATGCTGCGCGTGCCAGCGCTTGGCGCGGTAGAGATAGGTATCATGGGGAATGCGCCAGTGATGCATGGCGTGATGCATCGTGCCATAAGTGAGATAGCCAAACGTCATACCGACAGTAAAGCCTGACGCCACACCGAAGCCAAAGGCCCACCATGATGGCAATAATACGCCCGCGACCATGAAAAACAGGCTGAGCCAGATCGGCGTGTCGATCAGTTCGGTTGGCGCGTGGTGATGTTGGACATGCATGTCGCGCACATAGGCGACATGGTGCAGCACGAAGCGGTGGATCAGGTACTCGACCAATGTCCATGCGGCTGCGCCGATCACGATCGCACCGAGCCAGACCAATGGTTCGCGATCATAGCCCCAAGTGAAATAGGCCGCGCTCAGCCCGACAACGGTGATCGGGTAGACGACAAAATCAGTATAATAAGCGATTGCATTTGGTTTTCGCGAGAATGGCCGCCTCATATAGCTTGCTCGCTGCATTCGCTGTGAAGATTCGTAATGAAATTCTTGTATAGGCGCAAACCAATCATATGCCCTCTATCATCGTCGCTTGAGAAAACGCAAAGAAGCCAAAGCACGTTAATATTCACATCATGAAAACCGCATCCCGCTCCATTTCTGTTGCGAGATAACCTGCTCAAAGCCGGCTAATTGCGAGGCGGCATAGAAGCATGCCGGATAAGATGTCTCTCAAGAAAATGACATGCAAGTGAACATGCCACCAAGTCGTGCGATGTCGGCAATCCGGGCAACACGCCGCGCCGCCTAAACCAGGAGAATTGAAGGAGGTTAAGCCAGCCCGCCGATTAAAACGATAGGACGCGTTGTCGCTGGCTGGATCGCCGCAATCCACAGAAGCGACCGGCGATCCGAACAGGGTTCGTCATGATGTCAAGCCGCGCGGGTATGGTCGCATTTCCACCGCCTGATTTAGCGCCTTCAAAATTACTGATTTAGTGCTTTCAAAATTAGTTTCTTATGTTTAGGGTCACCCCCGATCGGAGGGGCTGTTTATGCGAAGGTATAATTTGCGATTGGATGGCGAGGCGAAGTGGAAGATTGTCGATCGCCTCACCATGTGCACGGCTGAATTGGGCGGTGCTGCTTTAAGGCAAATGCAGTGGGCGGAGGCCTGCGATATGATTTCGATATTGAATTCACTCAACGCGATCGAAAGTGCCGCGCGCGATTACGAGGCTTTGACGGCAGCGGAGTAATTGGCTTGCCGTCCCCCGAATGACACGCTTGAGCTCCTGCAAGCCCTTAAGGCCGTCGTAGCTGAAATCATCGTCGGCATGGTTCGTCGAACCCTTCTGGACGTGCCTCCTTGCGAACTCCCATGCCTCGTTGCTTGTCCTCGGTTCGATTGACCCGAATGAGGGTTGCTCTGTCGCCCGCGGCTAAAGAGTGTCTTCTCGTGCATGGAGAGGATCGTTATCCGCTTGAGATTCTGATGCTTATTCTTACGTCGATCAGTCCGATCCTCACGTCTGTTTTCTGCATCAGGTGCCGCCCGTATACCTGCCGTCGATGTGGACGCATTTGGAGTTCGAAGATTGAGCCGCGCAATACAGTGTGACGAATGCCATGTTGTGCGACGCCGCCAAGGAGATCGAAGCTGGATTGGTCGACGCCAGATTGGGCGGCTTTCAAGAAGCGAGTGGCAGGCCCAGGGCGCGGTAAGCGTGGAAGCGATCGGACTGTCGTTGGCCATCGCCACGCAGACAGGCTGATTTTCGTTAACGGCTTCGCGACGAACGAAACTGAGAATGTCAGGAAGAAAGAGAAGGAAGCCCTTCGAAAGCTATGTGATGTCTAAATGCTTGCCGATGACCCCGATTGCCGCATGGGAACAGGCAACGAAGAGGCAAAGCGTCACCGCCATCAAGATTCTGGATATTGTCGAACGCAAGGGAGTGGAAGTGCTGCGATAGCAGCATGCCGACCCTAGGGACGGATTTGCCCGCCTTGTGCGGGCATTTTCGCTTCAAGAGACCCAATCTCAATTCCGCATTCGGAGCTTGGGCGGCCCCTAGATAATTGCGGGTTAATGTCTAACGACCCATCAATCAGCTGGCTCTGTTGCTTCGTCCGATGGTTTGGTTTGAACGGCGGATCTTTCCAGAGCATCGCGAACCTGATCTATCTTTCCGACGGCCGGACCGACGCCCAGGATATCTTTGGCTTCGGCCAGCATTTTGTCGGTTACGACACCGGTCTTCGACGCCTGAGCCAGGGCCGAGCGCAAGGCTTCGTCGCTAAGGGCCGGGTCCGTCGGAACAGCATTGACCCCATTCTTGAGTTCGAACTCGGCGTAATCCATGACATAGGCTCTGATGGCCGCCATCTTCGGATCATTCGAATTCATATAGGCGTGATAATTGCGCTTGAGCGAATTGAGGCTACCAAGCTCCGCAGTCTCCGATTTGACCTTGGTTGAAGCGTGCTTTTCAAGCTTCTCGTGTGCAATCGAAGACTTCAAGGAATGAGAATGAAGGGAATGAACCGCGTGCTTGGCGTCCCCCGCATCTCCATCATCATCGCTTGCCGCGTCGGTTGCCCGCGCACTCGCCCGATCGCTTGCCCGATCACTCGCTCGATCACTTGCCCGATCACTTGCCCGATCATTTGATTGTCCGTCGTCGGACTTGTCATGGCTGGAACTTTCGCTGCCATGGCTTCCGCCATTGCCGTCGCCATGTCCATTGCCGCCGCCATTGCCGCCGCCGCCGCCATTGCCATTGCCGCCCTTGGCATATGCGATGCTTGCGAGACCGATCGCAGGACCACCCGCCGGGACTACAGCAAGCGTCAAGGCGACCATGGTCGTTCCGAAGACTGAACCGAATTTCATGCGCTTCTTTCCTTTCATTTCTGGTCGTGCTCTTCCGCTGCCACGCCACCTTGACGCGGGACGAGCAACAACAACCACGTCGCTCGTCCCACGCAACTGCGACGCGGGACAAGCAACGAGCAACCGCGCTGATCTCCACAATATTGCCGGAAATAAAAGTTTCTACCGGTGCGGGACCAATGCTGCCTGTGATGGGACCTTAGGCTTATTGCCGATGGCCAAAAGTCCGATAGTTTTCACAGGCGCTCGGGGGCGTCGATGCCGCAACTTGCCGGCAAGGCGAACCTCCCGTCATTTGACGTGCTGCCCGGCTGCAATAGGTATGCCGAAGGTGGTCATCGCTGAAAGTAGCAACAGATGCAGTCGAACCTCAAATCAATGCTGTCGCCTGCCCGTTTGATCGCCAGCTGGAATTCCCAATCTCTGGCGAAACAATTTCTGCTGTTCGGCGGCTTCGTTTCCGCTTGCGCGATGCTCCTCGTCGGCGCCTTCGTCACCGACCTCATCGAGGAGACTGTCACGCGCAACTCTGCAGCCAGCACCGCGCTTTATGTCGACAGCGTCATTGCGCCTCTGCTTCCGGACATGCAAACGACCGAATTTCTGGACGATACCGTGACGCGCGCGCTCGACGAGACACTTGGGGAGGGTGCGCTCGGCAGCCGCCTCATGTCCTTTCGGCTCTGGCGCAGCGACGGCACCATTCTTTATTCCAACGACAAGAACCTCATGGGGAAGAAGTTTCCGCTCAACAATGACCTGAAGACGGCATTTGCCGGCACGATGGTGGCGCAATTCAATCAGCTCGACGATGTGGAAAGCGTCGCTGAGCGCAATAGCGGCAAACCGCTCCTGGAGATCTACAATCCGGTCCTCCAGCCCTGGTCGGGAAAGGTGGTGGCCGTTTCTGAATTCTACGAAGTGGCGTATGACTTCGAACGCAGCCTGAACGAGGCGCGTTTCAGAAGCTGGGTGGCCGTCGCGCTGTTCACCCTGACATTCTTTCTCCTTCTGTCCCTTATCGTCCTTCGCGGAAGCAGGACGATTGAGAGCCAGCGCAGCGCGCTCAAAGCCCGCATCGGCGAGCTGTCGGCGCTTTTGCGGCAGAACGATATTCTGCACGCTCGCGTACAACGCGCTTCACAACGCGCCACCGCCCTCAACGAGAGCTATCTTAGGCGAATTGGCGCCGATTTGCATGACGGACCAGCCCAGCTCGTAGCCTATGCGTCCTTAAGATTGGACAGTCCGGCTTTGGTGAACCCAGCGACACCGGCGCATGACCGCGAGCAGTCGCTTGCCGCAATCAAAGCAAGCCTGGAGGATGCAATGGCAGACATCAGAAGCATCTGCAGCGGGCTGGTGCTGCCGCACATCGAGGCCGCAAACCTCTCCGAATTGTTAGAACGCGCGGTCCGCGCCCATGAGCAACGAACCGGTGTCAAGGTCGGCCTATCCTATTGCGGCACGACGCAAGAGCTTTCGACATCCGCCAAGATTTGTGTATACCGCTTCGTGCAGGAAGCGCTGAATAACGGTTATCGTCATGGTGAAGGCGCGGCACAGCAAGTGAGGCAGACCATCGAAGACGGGCAGATCACGATCGCGGTATCGGACAAAGGGCCCGGCTTCGATCCGGCATATATACCTGCGAGCAGCCTTGGTTTGGCAGGCCTCAGAGAGAGGGTGGAAAGTCTTGGCGGCACTTTCGACTTAAAATCTTCCAACGAGGGAACGATCGTTCAAATGTCGCTGAACGCAATGGAAATGGAGCAGACATGACGACAGCAATCAGTCTAGCGGTGATCGACGACCATCCCTTGTTCCGGGAGGGGGTCGTTCGCAGCCTCGCCGAGATCGATGGCTTTGCAATCGTTGGCCAAGGCAGCACGAAGGAAGATGCGGTCCGCATATCCGAGGAAGCGCGTCCGGACGTTTTATTGCTGGATATCTCCATGCCCGGTGGGGGGCTGAATGCACTTCCACTGATCCTCGAGCGCGTGCCCGGTCAGAAAATCGTCATGCTGACGGTCTCCGAAGCAAGCGACGATGTGACGACAGCTCTCAAAAACGGAGCAAAGGGCTATGTTCTTAAGGGCGTAGGCTCGAGAGCGTTGGCCGACATCCTGCGCACGGTGGCCTCGGGAGAAAGCTATGTCGCCCCCACTCTTTCCGCCCGCTTGATCTCTGGCGACGGCAACGGCTCCGTGCAAAAAGCCGACCTTCTTCGCGACCTGACAGACAGGGAAAGCGAGGTGCTTCAGTTCGTTGCAGCCGGACTGAGCAATAAGCAGATCGGTCTGAAGCTTGATCTCCACGAGAAGACCATCAAGCATCATATGACCCAGATCTTCACGAAACTGGGTGTTGCAAACCGAACAGAGGCCGCAATGGCTTTTCGCGATGCGCTTGAAAATCGTGGTTAGAGCGCGGGACGATTATTTAAGCGCACGAAGGTCACACTAATCTATTGAACCTAGTGAAGGAGGGACTGCAGCCGCAGGTGATCGGCGCTGGTCGCGCCCCGATTGATGATGGTGCGACCCTTCGAATCCTTCATGACATAGCGACCATTTTGTATTGCTTCACTGATGCCGTCGTCGTGGTGTACTTCCATCGACCCGTCATGCGTATCGGTCGAGCCGTTAGAGTCGGTTTGCGACTGTGTGGCGCTTTTTCCGTTGGCTCCTTTGCCGTTGCCGTTGCCGCTGCCATTTCCGCTATTGCCGTTGCCGTTGCCGCTATTGCCACTGCCGTTGCCGCTATTGCCACTGCCGTTGCCGTTACTGCCACCGTTACCGTTGCCACCGCCGTTGCCATTACCTCCGCCGTTACCGTTGCCCCCGCCGTTGCCATTACCTCCGCCGTTACCGTTGCCGCCACCGTTGCCCCCGCCGTTACCGTTGCCGCCGCCTTTTGCATCGGCAGTTTGCGCAACAATTCCGACAGAGGACCCGCGAATCTCAACGGTATAAGGCGTCGCCACAAGCACCAGCGCAAAGGAGGCACCGAGAAGAACGGCGATCGACTTTTCGCGTAAAGACATGGCTGGCTTCCTACACGCCCATAAATACACCAGATTGCAGAAGAACCGTTCCTTCACGGTATTCGAAACAGCTACTCCGCGACGATATCAGATCGCTTTTGCAACCGAACCGTCAACCTTTGTCTTGGCTAAAACGCAAATCTTGGACCTTTGCAATACTGGCTAAGACGTTGGTCCAGCGTCTCTATCGGACAAAGGTCGCAAGGGCGAGCGGACTGAAGCCCAATTGCGAACGGCAAGATTGAAAGTACGTTCGTCCTGCGCGTAGTACTGCTTGGGGAGCAATGGATTCGCCGGACGGAGGAGTGCAGATGAATGTCTTTCGTCGCACTCGGTTATTGGTGGTTCGATTGCCTGCGGCAAAGGGACAATCGGTCATAGGTGCCGTGGAGACTGCCACCATCCCTTCCGTTTCATCTCGAGACAGCCGAACGCGAAAGACGTCAAAATGCAAACGCAGTGGAAAAAATATCTGGATCAAACGAGACCACCGGGTGCGGTCGTCGATTTCTCAGCCGCCGCTTTCGTCCTTCAGGTAGCGATGAATATCCGGGTGTTGCTGGACTTTGTCGACCCGACAGCTGAATGCAGTTATTACGCGGACCGCGTTATCGCCTGCGCTGAAATATACGGCCATGCAAGAGAGGCAGGTTCGGCACTGCCCTTTAGCGACGCGGAGAAGGTGCTAGCGGAAACCGTAACGCTTTTTGTAATCGAGTTGCAACAATGTCCGCCGGCGCCGCGAGCAGGCGATGTGTGGTTGGCCAGAAGGCGTCCAACTGCAGCGTCTCAGCCGACAAAGATCAATGAAGGCCATTTCGGAAACGCCTCCTTGTAAAGACCATTGCGCGGAGGAAGACTGCCGCTCGTTCACGGCAGTCTTTGGACCCTAGGCTTGATCTTCTGCTGGCGTTACGGGCGAAGGGCTTCTGAACGGCGTGTCCATCCCGAGAACCCGCCGAGCGAGATAATCCAACGACAAACGTCCCGGCCCCCAAGCCATAATGCCGAGTGCCATCGCCGCCCAGGTGATATGAACGGGCCATCCGTCGGGAACGGTCAGTTCGACGATGCCCGTCATGGCGAGAAGACCTGCCGCGGCAAAGCGCGTGGCAAGGCCGAACACCAGCAGCGTCGAAAACACAACCTCAGCGGAGCCCGAAAGGAATGCCATCACCGCAGGCGCCGGATAGGCATATGGGCCACCCGGAAGATGCAGCATGAACTCATCGGTAAAGAGCTCGACGGCCGTGTCGCTCAACTGCAGGAACCCGTCCCATTTGAGAATGCCGGAGCGCCAAAAGGGCACGGCCAGCCCGACACGCAAAACGAGTTGCGCAAAGGACGGCTGAGCGACCATCTGGACCAGCCAGCTTGCTTTCTCGACCAATAGAACAAGTGGCGCGACGGGCCTGGTCACAGCCAGCGCTTCAAGCGTTTTCGACATCACAATTCTCCATGTAGATCTCGGCAAAAGCGCCAGCTTCGACCATCTGCGCGACCATGTCCGCAAGATCGAACGCCGGATTGACGTAAAGCGCCGCAGCCGCGGCTGCCCCGAGAGTATCGCCTTCGGCAAGACAGAGGAGGAATGCGGCTTCGCTCATGCAGGATTCGGCGAAGAGCACATAGGTTGATGGATTCTCCAGCAAGATGGGACGTCCAATCGTCGTCTGCATTTCGTCTATGTGATCGCAGACTTGGGCGAGCGTGGTGCTCGTATACGGCAAAGGCAGCAGATCATTCAGAAAGGTGTTTTCATGGGTCGACCACGCCAGGTGCTCCGACACAAGCGCCGGTTCGTATCTGTTGACCAGTTCGCGAAACCGGCGAAGGTGGTCCTTGTTCAGGGGCTGCGGCCCGCCGAGCGACATGCAAACGCCCTGAAGCGAGATCGGGTGGTCACGACGCACAAGCTCGAGCGCATGATGAGGAGGGCCGCCCGCGCCCATGTAGTTTTCCGCATGGATTTCGAAAAATCCTTGCGGGCCGGTCTCACTAAGAATGGCCGGCAGATGTTCCGGCTTGAAGCTCGTGCCGGCCAAGCCGCAAACAGGATAAAAAGGAAAGCGGAGCTCAGCACCCGCTTTTACGACAGGAGCGACGGCTCGATTGTGGGCGTTCATCTTGTCTTCTCCGCTTTCCAGTGGCTGCCTGGATTAGAGGTCGCGCTTAAGCGGCGTCAGCGAGCCATGACGGCCACCCGGGATGTCGAGCGAGGCACAGGTGCCGCCCTGAACGAACTTCCAGGAATTGCCCTGGAAATCGACAGTCGACGTACCTTGGCAGGTGGTTCCCGGACCGGCGGCGCAATCGTTCTGGCCCTTCAGAGCAACACCGTAGCACTTCTCCTTGTGGGCCGCGGTCGCTGCACTGACTTCAGCCTTCGTCAGCGGCGCTGCGGCGGCGATGGACGCAAGCGCGGTCGTCACCGCGCCGGCGAGCAGGACAGAACTCACAGTAGTTTTCAACATGAACTATCTCCCTTGGGTTCGTTGACACCCCTGTCAGCGGGGCGCGTCAAGTACTCGTTTCCAAAGCGAGTTTCGTTACAGTGGAGATTGTCACGAAGGCGTGATCGCCGACGCGTCGGCCAAATCTGGCGTCGCAGCCGCCGCCGAGCGCAATCGCAGGACCGTTGCTGAATAAGATTGATCAATTAAAGTTTTTTTAGAGAAATAAAGTCATTTTTAATTCTACCGGTAGCCGCATGTCATTTTCAGCAGCAGTAGATCCGTCGGGTTTCACCTGGCGATCGCACAGGCGGGATCAAACCGCACCGGGGTTCACTGATCCATCCTGTTGCGGGGCGCAATGAAAAATCTGAAGATTTCAAGCCAGCTTATATTGCTCGTTACCGGGCTTATGATCGCCTTCGCGGCGGCTACCTATTTGCAAATCCGCTCGTCGGTCGACTCCATCTACAACGAGCGATACGAGATGCTTCGCACGCAGGTCGAGTCCGGCATGTCCGTTCTGAAATTCTACTATGACCAGGAACAGGCCGGCAAACTGACCGAAGAACAGGCGAAGGCCCAAGCCTATGCCGCCGTCACCAACATCAGATATACGCCGGACGGCTACCTTTTCGGTTACGACTACGACATCAACCTGGTCTTCCATTACGACGCGTCGAAGGTCGGCAAGAACCAAAAGGGACAGCCCGACCAGACGGGCCACTACTATCGCGAGGAATTCATCAAGCTCGGCCAACAGGGCGGCGGCCTCATCGACTATTACGCCAACAAGCCAGGCGAACCGGCGGACGCCACGTTCCGCAAGACCGCCTATGCCCGCGCCTTCGACCCTTGGAAGGTCGTCGTCGTGACCGGCGTCTATATGGACGACCTCGATGCTCAGGTCCATGCGAAGATTTGGACGGCCTTGTGGTCGAGCCTCGTCCTCTTCGTCGTCGCACTCGCCGGCGCCTTCGTTGTGATCCGTGGCATCTCGAAACCCCTGACCGACGTTCACGCCGCATTGAAGGCCGTTGCCGACGAAGACGTGAAGGTGGCAATCCCGCATGTCGGCATGGGCAATGAAATCGGCCTGATGGCCAAGGCTACCCTGGCGC
>NZ_JARFYN010000033.1 GCF_030272695.1 Martinezella calliandrae | reverse complement strand
GGCCGGGAGCCTGACAGAGCAGTCATTGCGGGCGGCGACAACGTCGGCAGCGTCCACACGAGCCATGACCAACTCGATCTCAACCAAGATCGCTCCGAGACCGTCGACTTTCTGGATCTTGACCGATCCTCCATCCTTGCCGACAGCCTTCTCGAGGGTGCCGCCTTTGGTCGCATCGGATTTGGTGCCGAAGCTCGCCGTGGGACGACTCGCGCCGTCTTTGGTCAAATCCCAGCGATCTTTCTTCTCGTTGTGCGTAAGCGTGAATTTCGGCAGCTTGGCCATTTTCCTCGGTTTGAATGTTGCGCTTTTATGCCTACCATTGATGGGTTGAAAATGCGAATTCCCGAACTTGCCCTTCGGTTTAGACTCATGCTATTTTCACCCACTAATGGTAGGTCAAAAGAACGAAAAGATAAACCAGCTTCATCGCTTGCTCCCCGAGGGGCTGGTGGTTGACACCGCTTGGCTGGAAAAACACGGCTACCGTCGGCAGTGGCGCGAAAAGTATGTGGCGCAGAGCTGGCTCGAAGGTGTCGTTCGTGGCGTCTATCAGCGGCCAACCAGTAACGCTGATCAGGCGATAGCCTGGCAGCGCGTGATCATCTCGCTCCAACGACTTCTGGATAAATCCGTGCACGTCGGTGGCCGCAGTGCCCTCGAGCTACAAGGCCTGACGCACTACCTCCGCTTTTCTGGCAAGCCAGAAATCCACCTCTACGCCTATGGCAGTCTGCCCGGCTGGGTCGAGCGGATACCGACCGACGCTCAGTTCGTCGAACACAAGGCAGACAAGCTCTTCGATGCCGACGCACCTGGAAGGACACGCATCGTATGGGGACATTGGGGATGGGAGCTCGATGTCTCCGCGCCCGAGCGCGCTCTTTGCGAACTTCTTGACCTGCTCCCGTCCCGGGAGACATTCCATCAGGCGGACGTCCTAATGGAGTCGGTCCGCACACTGAGCCCGAAGCGGGTTCAGGCCGTGCTGGAAGCGTGCCGAAGCGTGAAGGTGAAGCGACTGTTTCTCTGGTTCGCCGAGCGGCACGCCCATCCATGGTTCGGCCGGCTCGATCTCAAACGTATCGACCTCGGTCATGGCAAGCGTCAGATCGTGGTCGGCGGTCGACTGGACAGCAAGTATCAGATCACTGTGCCGGAGACACTCGATGCCGGCGTCTGAAGCCTATCGCGCGCAAGTCAGTCTCCTCGTTCGGGTTCTGCAGCTCGTTGCAGAGGAGAACGTCTTTGCGTTGAAGGGCGGCACGGCCATCAATCTCTTCGTCAGAGACCTTCCACGTCTGTCTGTCGATATCGATCTGACCTATCTGCCGGTCGAGGATCGTGCGACGTCCCTCGCCAATATCGATGCCGCCATACGACGGACTGCTGCTCGAATAGCGGAGAGTGTACCGCGTAGCCGCACCCAGGCCGTGCCGCTGCACAGCGAAGGCGCTGCAACAAAGGTGCTGGTTGCCTCCGACGGCGTGCAGATCAAAATCGAGGTGACGCCCGTCATTCGTGGCTGCGTCTACTCTCCGGAGACACGGGCGGTTTGCGATCGGGTCGAAGAGCTCTTCGGATATGCCGAGGTGCCCGTTGTGTCCTTCCCGGACCTCTATGCCGGCAAGATCGTCGCCGCCTTGGATCGGCAGCATCCGCGAGATTTGTTCGATGTCAGGGATCTGCTCGCGAATGAGGGAATATCCGATGAGCTGCGGCGTGCCTTCATTGTCTACATTCTGAGCCACAACAGGCCGATGGGCGAGGTCTTGGCGCCGACGCGCAAGGATTTGCGCCACGAGTTTGACGCCGGGTTTGCCGGCATGACGGAAGAGCCCGTGACCCTCGAGGCGTTGTACGATGCTCGTGAAGCTCTAATCGCCGAGGTCGTTGGCAAGATGCCTGCCGAGCACCGGCGCTTTCTTCTCTCCTTCAAGGCCGGCGAGCCAGATTGGGACTTGCTAGGCGTGCCTGGAGCCGCGGACTTGCCGGCGGTGCGCTGGAAGATCGACAACTTGGCCAAACTTTCGGAGGGCCGACGCGAAAAGCTGTTGTCTGATCTCAGGCGGGTGCTCGCGACATGAGACACGGAGGACGCGTGGGGAACGCCAAAGTGAAGAGGAACAAGACGAGGTCAGTGGCCGTCTGAAAGCTGACTTCGATAACGGTCGGCACTACTATGATCTTCACGGAACGCCCATTCGCCCTCCCAAGAACCGACATGCTGCGCCGGATGCAACCTCGAGCGACTTCTCGAACGCAGGCACTGGAAGGAATTCAAACCTTGAATGAAAGTTGTATGCCACAGTGAAGAAGAAGTTCGGCGTCGGCACTCCGCGAGCGGAAAGAACTGCGCCGTCTGTGCCTCCGCGCATGGGAGGGTCAGCTCTGTTTGCTATGGATCTCCCCTAAAGTATCGCAACCACGGCCTTGGCGAGATCGTCAAGCCGATCTTCCTTCACGCCAGCGACATTGAGGCGAGAATCGCCCACCAGGTAGATGCCGAACTCGTTTCGCAGGCGGTCGACCTGTGCCTCGGTCAGGCCAAGGAGCGAGAACATGCCGCGGTGATCGGCGATGAAGTCGAAGCGCGATGAGTTGGATTGGCGACGGAGCGCTTCGGCAAAGCCCTTGCGCAGGTTGAGCATACGAAGCCGCATGGTTTCGAGCTCGGACTTCCAGTCGGCCCGCAGCGCATCGTCTTCCAGGATAGTGCGCACCGCGGCGGCGGCATGGTCCGGCGGCATGGAATAGAGCACGCGGGTCGTGGCGAGGGTCTGGCTGCCTGCAATCTTGACGCTCTCTGCGTTCTTGCCCATCAGGATAACGGCGCCGACGCGGTCACGGTAGACCGAAAAGTTTTTCGAGCAGGATGTGGCCACAGCCATTTCCGGCACCTTGCTCGCGAGCAGGCGAACGGCGGCGGCGTCCTCCTCGAGCCCATCGCCAAAACCCTGATAGGCGAGATCGACGAAGGGGAAGAGATTGCGTTCGATGAGAAGATCGGCGACCGGACCCCATTGGTCGATGGTCAGGTTGGCGCCGGTCGGGTTATGGCAGCAGCCGTGCAGCAGGACGATGTCGCCCGCCTTCGCCTGCTTCAGTCCTTGGAGCATGGCCTCGGCGTTCACCGTTCCGCTCTCGGGATCGAAATAGGGATAGGTCGCGGTCTTGAAACCAGCAGCCTTGGCGATCGGTACATGATTTGCCCATGTCGGGTCGGACATCCAAATCGTCGCGTCGGGTCGGGCCTTTGCGAGCAGATCGGCGATCGTACGAAGCGCACCTGAACCTCCCGCCGTCTGGCAGGCGAACATGCGCGAGAGATCGGCCTCCTCGCCAAAGACCAGCTTCAGCATGGCCTTGTTGAAACCTTCGTCGCCCGCCATGCCGACATAGGTCTTGGTCGTCTGGCTTTCATAGAGACGCTTCTCGGCCTCGCGCACGGCCCGCATGATGACGGTCGCACCCTGCGAATCCTTGTAGACGCCGACGCCAAGATCCATTTTCGTCGGCCGCGCGTCATTCTTGTACAGAACCGAGAGGCTGAGAATCTTGTCCGGCGGGGCTGCGGTGAGGGTTTCGAACATGGCTTTTCCTTTGGATTGAGATCGAATACGGAGATGCTTTGCGCCGCCTCACGTTGACGGAATCAATGCTCCAACTCGCTTTGCGATCCGGCGCGGATTGCGGCAAGCACCTGTTTTTGAAGCGCGACGAATTCTGGCGAGGCAATCATATCCTGATTGCGCGGACGCGCGAGACCGACATGGAAGGTCGCGTTGATGCGTCCTGGGCTGATGCTCATCGCCACGATGCGGTCAGACAGATAGACCGCTTCTTCTACGTCGTGGGTGACGAAGAGAACAGTCAGTCGATGCTCTTCCCAGATCTGGGTCAGGAGTTCCTGCATCTGGTGACGGGTCAGAGCGTCGAGCGCGCCGAACGGCTCATCCATCAACAGCATTTTCGGGCGATAGGAAAGCGCACGGGCAATGGCGACGCGCTGCTTCATCCCGCCAGACAGTTGCGATGGAAATGCGTCAGCGAACTTGGTGAGCTTCACCAGTTCAATGTGGTGTCGTGCGACATCCCGGCATTCGGCTGCCGGGAGCCCAGCCGCCTGCAGAGCGAATTCCACGTTCTGTTGTGCGGTCAGCCACGGCAGCAGCGTGTAGGATTGGAAGACAACGCCGCGATCAAGCCCAGGGCCAACGATCGGCGCACCGTCCGTCAGAAGAACACCCTTGTCGAAGCCCTGAAGGCCGGCGACGATAGACAGCAGCGTGCTCTTGCCGCAGCCGGAGGCGCCAACCAGGGAGACGAACTCGTTATCAGCGAGTTCCAGGTCGATATTGCTGAGGGCATGAACGCGGCTTTTCCTGCCACCGTACCATTTGTTAAGGCCCTCGATCTTGAGTTTTGGTTCGCTCATCTCAATGCCTCGAAGCGTAGCGGAAGAAGATGCGCTCGAGAGCCTTCATGCTCTGATCGGTTATCAGACCGAGCAGGCCAAGGAGCAGGATGTAACCGATGATCGTCTGCGTCTGGAAGTATCGTTGTGAGACGACGATACGATAGCCGAGGCCGGATGTTGCCGCGACGAGTTCCGCCAGCACAAGCCAGGTCTAGGCCCATCCCAGACTGATGCGCAAGGTGTCCCAGATTCCGGGGAGGGCGCAGGGCAGGACGATACGGCGCAGGATCTTGGTTTCCGACATGCCGAGCGTGCGGCCAAGGCCGACGAAGTCGGACGGAACACGCTTGACGCTGTCCATGACCATCAGCACTTGCTGGAAAAACGTCCCGATGAAGATGATGACGAACTTCTGAATGTCGCTTGTCCCGGCCCATAGGATAGTCAGCGGCACGAAGGCAACGACCGGCATATAGCGAACGAAGTCGACGAATGGTTCGATGGCAGCTTCCCAGGTCTTGAAGCAGCCGATCATGATTCCGATCGGAATTGCCAGGGCGGATGCGATGAGAAAGCCGACGAGCATGCGATAGATGCTGATGCCGGCATCGGTCCATAGCGTTCCGTCGATCGCCAATTCCGTCATCTTTGCCCACACGGCGCTGGGAGAGGGCAGGAAAATCGGCTTTACCCAGCCGGTGACGGTGGCGGCCCACCACAGTGCAAAGAGGAGCGCGAAGACAGCAACAGCGATCAGAACGAAAGACTGGCCGCTTATCGGGTCACCAATGCGAAATGCGCTCGGTGGTCTGCCGACGCCCGCGCGCAACTGCGCGCGGGGTATTTCCTTCGTTATCGATGTTGGTTCTGAGCTGGACATAACGGTTCCGGTTGTGGACGAAGGTCACTTGTTCGCAGCATCGACGAAGGATGTGTCGATCATATTGTCTGCGGAAACATCCTGGGTCACGAGGCCAGCCTGCTTCGCAGCCTTCAGAACGTCGGCGAAGGTTTTGCCTTTGAAGTCACCGGCAAAGGCTTTGGCGGCTTCGGCAGAACTGTAGTACTGGACACCGTCGAAGGCCGTCTTCAGATCATCCGGCGTGGCGCCGACCGCCTTTGCGATGATGCCACGATCTTCTTCCGTATTGGTCTTGTAATCGGCCAGAGCCGCGTCCCAGGCCTTGATCATGGCCAGAACCTGTCCGGGCTTCTGTTTTAGCACCTCTTCACGAACGACGAGGACGTCCGATACCAGACCCGGATCCTTGCCTGCTTCGAAAAGGAGTTGGACATTTTTGTCCTGGGCGCGTGCCGCAGAAATATAGGGTTCGTATGTGACAGCCACGGGGACACGTCCGGCGATCAGCGCCGTTCCTGCGTCGGCTGCAGGCATCGGCACACGGACAATATCGTTCATCGTCATGCCGTTGCTGGTAAGGGCATAGTTCAGGAGGATGTCGCTGGTCGTGCCTTCCTCAAAGGCAACGTTTTTGCCTTTGAGATCGGCGATGCTCTTGATGTCGCTACCGGCAAGGATTGCGTCTGCACTCAAACTGAAGTCGAGGAGGGAGACGATCTTCACCGGCAGACCGGCAGCCACCATGCCCATGGCTGTGTGCGTTGCGATGTTGGCTGCGTCAAGCTGCCCACTGGCGAGTGCGGCGTTGATGTCCTTGTCTTCGGTAAAATTGACCAGTTGCACATCCCCAAGACCGGCTTTCTTGAACAGATCCTTGCTGGCGGCAACATGCCATTGGCCGTAGCCGAGCCATGGCTCGATTCCGATCTTGAAGGCGCCCGGCTCCGGCTTGGACGGGATCTTATCCTGAGCGCTCGCCTGTGCCGTGGCAAGGACGCCAACGATTCCGAGCGCGATCGCCGCACGGGAAAACTGCTTGCTGATGAATTTGTAGTTCATTGGGAACCCCTCTATTGGTTGGTCTTAACGGATCATACAGCTCTCATTATCTTTGACGCCCAACCATCAAAATCACGGTGGGCGAATCTCGTGTATAAGTGCCTTTCTCCTTTCGCCGGCATTAGCGGTCACTGTTTGAGTATCAAGTGGGAGCCACGTTCTTTTAGGTCGGCAATCGAGCTCACGCACATCAAAGCCAAGGTGATCGAGATCTCGCGGCGCAATGTCTCGATGGCATGGTCAACTCCGGCTTGGCCGGCGGCTGCGAGCCCATAGGTGTAGGCTCGACCCAGCAGGACTGCGTCGGCGCCCATTCCAACCGCCTTGATAACGTCGCTTCCCCTTCTAATGCCGCCGTCTAGCATCAGTGTGAAATCCGGTCCCACCGCGTCTCGGATGTCGGGAAGTGCTGCGATCGTGCTCATGGCGCCATCGAGCTGGCGACCACCGTGGTTCGAGATCACAATGCCGTCGGCTCCGATCGCTTGCGCTTTCGTTGCATCCTCAGGCGAAAGAATGCCCTTGATGATCAGCTTGCCTTTCCACCGGCGGCGCAGTGTCTCGATGTCCTTCCATGCGAGCTTTTTATCAATACGCCGGGAGAGATTGGCGGCTTGTTCCAGCGCTCCTGTTCCAAACTCCCCACGATGCTCCACAGCCCGGACGGAGGGCATACCGCCGCGAGCAACGTCAAACAACCAGGCAGGCTTTCGGCAGAGACTCGCGAACAGCCGCGGCGTGACACGCGTGAGAGACCGGAAGCCGTTTCGCACATCGCGTTCGCGGACAGCGGTGATGGCCGTATCCACGGTAACATACAGCGCCTCGACACCAGCCTCTTCCGCAGCGCCCAGAAATTCCTCGCATAGCGTGCGGTCGTCGAGCACGTAGAGCTGAAAATGCAGCACTCCGTCGGTCACCTGACGGAGGTCCGCCAGCGATGCGATCGAGAACGTCGAGAGGCAGAAGGGAATTCCGGCCGCATGAGCGGCGCATGCCGCCTTCTGCTCTCCGTTTCGCGTGTAGAGGCCAAGAAAGCCGACGGGTCCGAGCATAAAGGGGAGAGAATGTCGCCGGCCAAGATACTCCGTCGACAGATCCGGCTCGTTGTAATCGCCGAGAACGTTCTGACGTAGCTTCAAGAGCGCGAAATCATCTCTATTGCGACGATAGGTTTCCTCGGCGAAGGAGCCGCCGTCGATGTAATCGAAGAACAGCTTTGGCAATCGCCGGCGAGCGGCAAGCCGGAGGTCATCGATATTGACGATCGTCACAGTCTTACGCCTCCGGATCTATGGTTGCGAGGAAGTGGCTCACCGGGTCGGTACCTTGCTCGGGTTCGGATCCCACCATCATCGCCACGGAAAAGCCGATCAGAGAGGATGTCGGATTATGGCTTGTAGCGCCGGCCCGCAAGTTCATGACGAGTGTCGGGCAGAGGAAAAGCCCGAGCCGGATGACCCTTCGCCAGTCCGAAGGAAGCATGTCGCGCTGCTTGAGGGCGGCAAGCAACGGCTTCCAGATGGTCTGCGCCTTCGTTTCCAGAAGCGCCTCGCGAACCGGGTTCAGCGTCCAATCGAAATTCGCGAAGAGACGGCCGTTCTCATACTTCGCTGTCGCATTGAATTTCTGTTCGGCGATAGGCGGATCATAGAGCCAGTAGGGATGGGCAAGGATATTGTGAAAGGTCGTCTTGACCTCTGCGAGGAGCGTCGGGATGTGCTCGCCGGCGAAAGCCGGATCGAAGAAGGACAGGCTCGCGCCTCCCTGCTGCCTTTCGAACCAGACATTGGCATTGTGAGCATCGCCATGTGCCGTTACGCCGCCGCTGTCGGCGAGCCGCGCTGGGTGCAGCCTGTCATGAGCGGCGTCGAACAACTGGCCGAGCGTGTCGCGACACTCGATGCCGTTGATGACGAAGCGGGCCTTCGAGAGCGCTTCCCAGGAAAGCGTAGCGCCTGGAAATTTAAACTCGTTGCCGACATAGAAACTTGCCAGCCGGCCACCCGGGTAGGTTCCCTCCGGCGCGGTGATCAGCCGATCATAAAACAGCCGATGGACCGGCTCCTTCATGACCTGCTCCGGTGTGACGGGGTGCAGTGTCTTCAGATAGACGGACAGGACGGCTTTGTTGAGCCGGCTTTCCGCGTCCACTGCCTGGCTTGCCATTTGCTCATCATGAAGCTCGTCGAGCGTGCGCAGGACATCGGAGAAACGGGGATCCGTCCTGCGTCTGTAGACCAGAATCTGTTCGCCCGGAAGGGTCGACATCATGACGGGCTGGTCGACCGGCAGCCCGGCCCTGGCGAGGATATCGGCGCGATAGTATTCACCGCTCATCTCCTCCTCATTTTCCTCCTGGTGGAATTTGAAGAAGTACGGCTTTCCGTCGGCCTCGAAGAAGCCGTTCAGCGAATTGAGGCTGTATTGGTCGTGGTTGATTGCCAGATCGTGTGCCTCGATCTCAAACAGATCTCGCAACAGTTCAGCCAGAAGAGCTTCGGCGCTGCCGTCGCGCTCCTTGGCTTTCTCCCGGATGATTGCGGTCCGACTGTTGGGCTGCCCCATGATTTCTCTCACTCCTGGACTGACACGTCGGCTTTTTTACTTTTTGGGCGGCAGATATCTGCTGCCAAGCGAATAACGGCTGCCGACATAGGTGAAGGTATTGACGGTGGCGATCGTCTGCCCCGTCCAGGTCTTTCGGTTGAGGACCAGGCAACTGTCGCGCTCGCGAATGTGAAGGAGGCGTGCATGTCTCTCAGTCGCCGGGACGGCACTGATGAGATGCTCGACCTCGGTTAGCGGTGTGCTGTGCTGCAGGTAATCGTAGGTGCCGATGGACGTAAAATCCTGATCGAGATAGTTCTTCACGAGCTCTGTATTGACGTAACGCTCCTCGAGTTGAACAGGGACGCCATTCTCGTAATGAACGACCAGCGAGTGATCGATGGGGCAATGCCTCTTGAACTCGAACGCGTCCAATAGCGTTTGATCCGGTCGTTCGATCCGCTCGAGTACGATCACCTCCGCGCGGTGCCGACTTCCACGTGCTTTGATCTCACTGATGATATTGCTGATCTCAATGAGGGTCGATTGAGCCTTGGGAGGCGAAACGAATGTCCCAACGCCTTGAACCCGGCGCAGATAGCCTTCGGCGGTCAGTTCGCGAAGTGCGCGATGGACCGTCATGCGCGAGACACCAAGCGACGACGTCAACTCGTGCTCGGACGGGAGTTTCTGGTTCTGCGGCCAGTTGCCGTTCCCGATATTGTCGAGAACGAAGTCCTTGACCTTCTCGTAGAGCGGTAGCGCAGTGTTTGAGAGACCGGACAATTCTATCTCCATCTCACGCCGAGGCGTGTCCTAGATCAATCGGCGATCCGAATAATCGTCTTTAGTTTGTTCGTCCGCCCGTCCATCAGCCGGCGGTAGGCATCGGGAATTTCGTCGAGCGAGTTCAGGACCTCGCTAAATTGCAGAAGTGAAGACTGCAGCTTCGGCAACAGCGCAATGGCGTCGCCGAGTTCGCCTTCAAACGCATGGCAGCCGAGTAGGGAAATCTCGCGCTCGACCAAGATGTTGGGATCCAGATCCAGTTTTCCGTGACTGATGCCCACAAGAGCGAAGGCGCCGCCCCCGTCCAGAAGGTCGATGCCCTGGGCGATGGCTCTCGTACTTCCCGTCGCATCCACCGCATATCGCAGTCGCGCATCACCGAGAGCCGCCCGTGCCTGCGACTTGTCCAGCGCGACCACCGAGCCTCCGCAGATGCCGGCGACCATCTCGGCACGATTGCCATTCAAATCTGCAAATAAGAGCTTTCCATCGTGGAGGTGTGAAAGCAGCAATCCGCAGAGACCGCCGATCGTCCCGCAGCCGATGAGGATGACCGCCTCGCCTTGGGGAGGATTGAGCCGTCGCACTGCGTGAAGGGCGACGGCCAAAGGCTCGGCCATTGCCGCCACCAGCGGATCAAGCGACGGATCATGCTTGAAAACGAGCCGGGCGGGCAACTCTACCTGTTCCGCAAAACCGCCGTCGCACACTTCACCGACGAAGCCCAGATGTTCGCAGACGTTGGTTCGGCCCGATTTGCACGCCTCGCACTGTCCGCAATAAAACCGGGAATCGGCTGCGACAAAGTCGCCGATGAGCACATCTTCGACGCCGTTGCCGACCGCGGAAACGCGCCCGCAAAATTCATGTCCGGCCGTTGACGGGCGTCGACTGATCCACTGGCCCGTCCTGAAATTGTGGATATCCGAGCCGCAAATGCCCGCGGCACGGACGTCGATCGTCACGTAACCCGCCGGTGGCGAGGAAGGTCTTGTAACCTCCTCGACTCTGAGATCCAGGGCGTCGTAGAGCCGAACGGCTTTCATCTCCTTAGCCCCGCTTTGGAAGATAAGTGTCTCGGACGGCTGAGACGGCATGCGCATGGGAGGAGAAACCTTCGTATTCCGCAAGCTTATGGGCCCGCTTTGCAAACTCGGGATAAGCCGGCGCAGTCACGTAGCCGATCGAACTGCGTTTCACGAAATCGGTGACCGATAGCGGGCCGAATGTGCGCGCCCAGCGACTCGTCGGCAGCACGGCGTTTGGACCGAGGCAGAAATTCGCGATGCTGACTGGCGTATGAGGACCCATGAGGATTTCGGCTGCCTCGGTGATGTGGCCGAGATGGGCAAAGGCGTCCTGCGAGAGGATTTCGAGATGCTCGGGCGCGTAGGCATTGACGAAGTCGTAGCTCTCCTCAACCGAGGAGGTCAGTATGATTCCGCCGCACTTGCCTGAAAGGACTGTGCTTGAGAACTGGACCCGCTGTTCCGTCATCTGCGCCCAATGTTCGGGCAAGGCGGCAAGGGCCTCCTCGGCTACACGCCGGCTATGGGTCACGAGATAGGCGGAGGAGTCGGGACCGTGCTCGGCTTCGATCAGGAGGTCGAGCGCTGCGAGGCCGCCATGGACGGTCCCATCCGCGAAGATGATCGCTTCGGAAGGGCCGGCGGGAAGGCCCGTATCGATGATGCCTGCCAGGCTGCGTTTCGCAGCAACCACCCAAGGGCTTCCTGGTCCGACGATCTTTAGCGCCGGCTTGATCGTTTTCGTGCCGTAGGCGACGGCTGCGACGGCCTGTGCACCGCCGACCTTGTAAACCGTTTCTACACCAGCCAGACGTGCTGCCACGAGCGTTGCGGCATCCACGCGTCCATCCGGTGCTGGCGGAGTGACGATCGCCAGGTTCGGAACGCCTGCGACGACGGCGGGGACAGAGGTCATCATCGTGACCGATGGAAACGAACCTTTGCCGCGTGGGACGTAAAGTGCGACAGACTTGATCGGAGTGAAGCGGTCGCCGGCGAAAGCGCCCGGCTTGATCTCCTTCAGCCACATGGCTTCGGGTTTCTGTTCCTCGTGGAAATGGCGGATATTCTCGATGCCGAAGGTGATGGCTTCGATCACGTCCTCGCTGACAAGCTTGAACGCCGCGTCGAACTCGGCATCGGTCACTTTGATCGTCTCTTCTGTGATATCCGCCTTGTCGAGCTCCCGGCCGAAGCGGGCAATAGCGCTGTCGCCTTCCGTGCGGACGGCCTCGAGGATCGGCGCCACTTTCTCGACAAACACTGAAATGTCCGTTTCGGACCGGCGCAGGAGCGCAGCCTTCTCGTCCGGTCCAAGCTTTGAATATTCATGAAAAGTGACTTCGGCCATTGTATATCCCTCCTTGGCGCCAAATGGGCGCAAACAGCCACAATCGCGCGCGCGGTGGTGACGGCGACGAATAAAGTTCGGTTCGCGTTAGCGCACGGCCCCATCACAAAGAGGGCCGATCGGCGTTGATACTGCAATCCGTATGTTCGAGGATGCCGGATGTTCGCACCCGGCAAATTCCCAGGAAGTCTCGAAGACTTCGTTCCCGTTTTTGTTGTCTATAGATGTATATACATTTATAGACATTAAACATCGGACCCGTGCTGTCAAGCACCACCCTGTCTCATTTTTTAGACGGAGGCGAGGAAGCCGCCGTCCACGGGAATGCATTGGCCGGTGATGTAGGCAGACGCGCTGCTCGCAAGAAAGATAATGGCGCCACCGATGTCGGAGGCGTTGCCGAACCGCTTCTGCGGGATCTTTTCGAGCATCCGTGCCGTCCAGTTTTCATCTTGATAAAAACCTTCCGTCATCGCCGTCCGAAAATAGCCCGGCGCCACCGCGTTTACGCGGATTCCCAGTGGCGCCCACTCGGCGGAAAGCGCGCGTGTCATGCCGAGCAGTCCCGCCTTCGAGGAGCCGTAGGGCACGGCCGTCGGAATTCCGACGTAGGAAGTAAGCGAGCAGAGATTAATGATGCTTCCGCCCTGGGGCTGACGAGACATTCGGCGCGCCGCGGCTTGTGACCAGAAGAATGCGCCCTTCAGATTGGTGCCGATGATCCTGTCCCAGATCTCTTCGTCTACATCGAGAGAAGGAGAGATCTGCTCATAGCCCGCATTGTTGACAAGGATATCGATCGCGCCAGTAATGCTTTCGAATTTGTTCAGCGTCTCGTCGATGGACGATCGATCTGTCACATCCTGGGAGCTGGTGATGCAGGTCTTTCCATAAGCCTCAATCTTGTGTTTCGTATCGCTGAGTGACTTTTCATCGCGAGCCGTGACGCAGACATCGGCACCCCCTTCGGCAAGCGCCATCGCAATCCATTGGCCGAGGCCGCGGCTTGCACCGGTCACAACCGCTACTCTTCCTGACAGATCGAATATTGTATTGGCCATGATGATCCCCTTGCTTTTGCACGATAGAACCATCATCCGACACTAATGTCTATACATGTACCAACAAAGGGATCTTCCAATTTCCGGTCGGGACAAGAACAGTTTAAAATTCTGCGCTAAGGTCGAACGGCCGGATAATATCGGACGTCTGCAAGGCCATGGAATGCCGACCTGACATAAGTTCTCCTACAAGGCTTGGACTTGATAGTCCGATCGCTTTAACACCAATCCGTTCCATCAAATGCCGGGACTGAAGGGTCAGCTCGGCTAACGTTTATTTCAAGGTGTAGATGGCATCTCGCCTGGGCTGCGTCGTCGGAGCAGCTTGCCCCATCCCAACGTTGTGCCAAGCCCGGCCAGAAGCACGAAGACGACCCCAACGGCCTGGACGAGGCTGATTTCCTTGGAATAGAAAACATAATCGCTAAGCAGCGCGGTGACCGGGTTGAGGAAAGCGCAGACCCCAATCGTGGCCGTCTGAACTTTTGGGTAGTTCGCGTAGAGTAAGACGTACACCACGCCTGTGTGCAGAACCCCAAGGCCAACGAGCCAACCCCAAACCGGCAGCGTTGCGTTGCGCAACGGTTCGAGCGCCAGGAACGGCGCGAAGAGGACAAGGCCTATTAGGCAATGGACGATCGTCAATACGGATGAATCGACCGCTCGCAGTCGCCGTGCCGTCAATGTGGAGCCCGCGTAGAGGAGGGAGGCCAGGATAGCGAAGCCGACCCCTTGGGCCCAGGAGTTGTTGCCCATTATGTCGCCCACATGGGGCCAAACGACCAGCAGCAGTCCACTGAAGGCGACAACCAGCCAAAGCAGCTTGTCTCGGAAGAGGGTTTCGCCGAGAAAAAGAGCGCTGATGATGACGATCCAAAATGGTTGCAGGTGATAGATGATGATCGCAAATCCGATCGAAGTCGAACGGAAGGCCTGAAACAGCGCAGCCCAATTAAGGACCAGGCACAGACCGCTGACAATGGTGAGCCCAATCAGCTTGCGATCTATTCGCCAGATCCCATGCACCGTACCGCGATATAGGGAAAAGGCGATAAGCGATAGCGCACCAAAAAGACAACGGAAGAACACGACGTTCAGCGTTGGCTGCCCGGTTTGGATCGCAAAGACCCCGACAGTTCCCGACAAGGCCATTGCGCCGGCGAGGTAGACTGTGGGACCTAGTCCTCCTGTTGTCGTCGGAGCCTTGGATGCGACTGCCTCGCGATACGCGTCCTTAACGTCGGCTTTCATCAGGCGCCGATCCATGTGATCGTTTCGCCGCCGTTGATGGCTAGGCTCGAAACTTGAAACATGATTTTTCCGTTGATTGGTGAAACCGCCGAACCGATCGCCTCGCCAAAATGATTGCGAATGGTCCCAAGAACAGTGTCGGTATCAACGACATCGCCGACGGCATGCGTCGGATACCACAAACCGGACGCGGTTGCCGTCACGCTGGCACAGCGGAGCACTCGAACATCTCGATTTGACGGGTGATGCGCATCCTCGTCCAGTAAGACATGCATCGCTCTTAACAGTCTGTGAAGACCGGCAACGAGGGTCTGAATGGCATCTTCATCGTACTTTCAGGCCCCGCCCGCCTCGGCGATGATCGCTGGCACTCCCGCTCCCGCCGCGCCAGCAATCATCATGCCCCTTGCGGGACTTGAGATTGCGTAGGGAAGTCCGAAATCTCTGGCAAGGCGCTCCGGCGAAATGAATGTCCGTGATTTACATACTAATTAATATGTATGTTATTTCGAACTCGGTAGTGCCCCAATATGCCACGGTATCCGGCAGTACGACAATCCAGAAAATCGTTGTGTTTCAATGTGCTCCAGCGTGATCGTGCGTGATCGAAAAGGGGGTAGTGGGATGGTTGTGCACAATCAGAGCGCTCGCGCCGCCGACTTCGATGACGACCACTAGCCGAGTTTGTGATTGGGATTGGGCTACTGGAAGAAGGTTTTCCGATCCCATATTCGGCTAATTTTCGATGGTTGTGGTTTTTTTGATTTCTGCACCGGACCAATTACAAGCGTGAGTGAGATGTTCTATTTGGTTTCCAGCATTTCCGGCGTAAACCGCATGTGCATGACAGGAAAGATATCAATGGCCGCTAATCCAGAACGCAATGCCTCCGATTTGTGGGATGATCCTGAGTTCTTTGATCTGCTGACCGGAAGCTATTCCCGCATCGTTGGGACGCCCCTCATCGGCGAGGGGCTCGGGCCAAGCTGGCTTTATGACGATGCCCCGTTCGTGGTCGTGGCGCACAATATCGACGCCGATCCGCGTTTCATTTATGCCAATAAGGCCGGCCAGGCTTGTTTCGAATATCCCTGGGAGGAATTCATCACTTTGCCGTCGCGTCTTTCGGCGGAGCTTCCCAATCGCGCCGAACGTCAGCAATTATTGGATGCGGTTACACGCGACGGCTTTATCTCGGGTTATCGTGGGTTGCGGATCACAAAATCGGGGCGACGCTTCTGGATGGAAGACGGCATCGTCTGGCAGCTCATCGACCGCGACGGAAATTGGCGTGGGCAGGCCGCGACCTTTTCGAAATGGAAAGACGTGTAGACCAAGTGGCAGGAATCTCGGCCTATTGCTCGGGCAAGCCATCCCTGTCGCCGACACAAGCGTTTTAGTTGCCCGATAGCAAATCTCGACAGGCATGAATGACATTGTCTTTTTCTGCAGCCGGTGGGGGCGACATCGGCATTTGCGGCCATCCGATCCGGCCTCGCTGGCTTCGCACAAGATCTGCCAATCTTGCGCGGGTTCCTTCAGTCTCGGCCTGCTAGCTCGCAAAAGAGAAATTGTTAAGCCATATTGGTGAGTTTCGACATATTTTGTGTCGACACCATAAATGTCTTTTGCTTCGAGGCGCGGCCTGTAAGATTTCGGTCCAGCTGGAACGAGGTGGCAGAAAGGGGCATAGAAACAGCGGCGCGGCCCTATTTCCTGGCAATATGCCCACAGATGCGCCCTATGATTGTCAGTCGGGCCAACTCCACCGTAAAGGTTTCCAGCGCCGGGTTGTCAGAAATAATCTTGACCTCGCTTGGTTGGGTGAAGGGAACGCGCTGAAGGCGCTTGATCTGTGGTTCGCAATAGCCGTCGCTGATGGCATAGACTGTATCGGTCGCCATTTGGTTCTGCGAGAGATCGACGATCACGCGGTCGCCGGGCATGTACGTGGGCTGCATGGAATCGCCGATGACTTCCATAATGATGGTATGGTTCGGCGATGCCTTCGCTTCGTTGCGCAGATAGCCCGAGGGAATCAACCATTCCGCGACAATTTTGTGGCCAGCGACGTTGCCCGCGCCGACTGGCAGATTGATGACGTCACCGACAACGCCGCTGCCGGCGCCCAGTTTGACGTCCACTTCCGGCGTCGCACCTTCGACCTTCGGTTGCCAATGTTCCCGACTGTAGCTGAAGTCTTCGACACCCTCGGCAAATCCTTCGTTGTATTGTTCATCCGGGTCGAAGGAGGTGACCACCATGCGTGGCCCCGGCCGCTCTACCTTCCTTGGACCCTCGCCGGTCAGGAGATAGCCGGCGGTAGTGCCGAACTTCTTTGCATAGCGATCGGCGATCTCGGGCCCGAATTCGTTCTGGCCGTTTTCATGCGCGCGGTAGGTCGATAGCCCAATACCGAGTGCCTCAGCCGCCTTTGTCGCTGAGGGATAATTTGCAGCTTCGCGCGCCGCCTTCAGTCGTTCGCCCATGGATTTTCGCATGATCCAACACTCGCCAAAGAACAAACACAAATAATGTTGACATGGGTATTTATATAAGCATATTTTGTGTCCATCAAGGTGCCAACGGTGAAATTCGCTGCGGACTGAAGCCATACATGATGGTGCAAGGGTGGAGGCGATGTCAAAGGCGCAAGCGCTATTCAAGCCAAGGCATCCCATTGCCGACGCCGGAACGGCGAACGGAAAGGTGACATGACCCAGGCGCTGTCGTTGATTGCGTTCATTTTTTCTTCCAGAAGGGAGGCGATTTCCCCATGAGTAAAGGTAGCCTCGATAGTCTTCTTGACGGCCTCGGCATCAAGCTGGTCCCGGTTCACCGCCGCCGCGCACCGGCCCAAAGTCATGCGCGTGGCACCATGCAGGAAATCAGGGGACAGCATGGCGACGGGCATCTGATCTTCGTCTTGCGCTGTATCCGCGAGACCGGCAACAACCGTGATGAACTTTGGTCGGATACGATCGGAGCCGTTTCCGACATTCTTGTTCAGCGGAAGGATTGGGCGCTGCTGCGGCCGGGCGATCTGCTGGCTGCCTTCGACGATATCGCGCTCGGCGCTTTGCGTGCCGATGCCGTGGCGCGGCGTCCATGGCCGGTACGCGCGACGCTTCGGATTTTGATCTATCGCGAACTGGAGAGACGCCTTGACGCACCGGAACGCCTTGCAGGATGACGATCTGTCGGAACCCGCGGCTGAGATCGCCAATCTGAGCCTCATCGTTCGCGCCCGTTTTGTCGAGGCTGCCGACACGATTATCCATCTTAGTGTGCGTGGCGTGCGCCCCGATCAGGTGCGCTCGCTTTGGCCCGATGTTATTCCCGAACCGAGCGACCACGCCGATATCAGCATCCGTTATCGCCCGGATGCGGCAGCCATCAGCCGTGCGGAAGAAGTGCTGCAGAACTGGTTGCTGACCCACGTCAGAGACGAAGAACGTCGTATCCTGCTTTCGCGATGGTCGGTCTGTCTTGCTGCGCCGAACATCGTTGGTTCCTTCCGCGATTTTTGCGGAAGGACTGGCCGGGTAAGGCGAACGGCGGAACGGCGCATCCAGAGCGAACTTCAAAACGTTGCTAATCTACTGCTGACGATTTCGCCAACGCTGCAGGAGCCCGATTGGTCACGCATATCGTCGATAATGTCGAATTCGACCGGCAGTCTCGAGCGGGTGAAAACTCCGCCGGCAAAGCATGAGGTGCACTGGCTTCCGGAAGATGCAAAGCCGGTCTTTGATGCGGCCAGCCCGGAACTAGCGGCGCTGGCGAAGCGACTGGAACGGGGGAACCGACGGCGTGCAAAATTAAGAGTTTGACTTCTCGCTATCGGCCCCGGTCTAAACCCAGGGCCATGTCAATCGGGTTTCATCGCCCAGGTTCTGCCGAGAGGTTTTGCTTACAAATGCAAAGATCCCGCTCGGCCGAGAGCTCGCGGAGGCACCAAAATCCGGCACAATGTATTCAGCCAGTAGCCGCAGCCGCGAATGCGGCAGATGGGCGCGCCATGGATCTCCGATCAAGACCTCGATGCCTTGTTCAAGGCAATGATCGAGAAACCCCGTCACGCGCTCGGCAAGCGCGGCATCATAGAAGAGGTCACCGACGCAGATAATGTCTGTGGCGGGAGGCTTGCCTTTTGTCAAATCAGTGAGAAGAGGCTTTATTGTCACCTCGTTGAGGGCAGCATTCAGCCCGGTCGCGGCAATCGCATAAGGATCCACGTCGGCCGCGATCACCTCCGTCGCGCCCGCCTTTGCGGCGGCAATACCGACAATGCCGGAGCCAGCGCCGAGATCGAGCACGCGGCGGCCGGCTACGATATGAGGCCCGTCGAGAAGATAGCGCGCCAGCACCAACCCTCCACCCCAGTAATGCGCCCAATAGGGTGGACTAAACTCCGGATCCTGTTCGGCAAGCCGCCACAAGCCGCTTTGCGGTCCGGCCCTGTGCAGGCGAATTTCCGGAATCGACGGCACAGGCAGGACAGGAAGATTGGTGGAGATGAAATTCCGCGCCCTGCCTATCCTTTGACCCCATTCGCGCGGAAGTTTCATTGGGACCTGCGAAAGATCCTGATCGGGCTGCTGTCGATCGCGCTTGTCGGTCATCCGCTCGTCCGGCGTTGAACTGTTTCAGGGAAGGGGAGAGCATTCCTGCTCTTATCGTCGGACGATAGAATGCGATATTTTTAAGCGATTTCAAATGATTATATCTGGCGCAGTCAAAGATTTCCCAATCCTTGCAGCCTGCGCGTCGATTGCGGGTGTCGCCAACAGCGCCGAATAGGGATATTGATTTTGGCATGATGAGAACAGTTGCGGTGACGCACTGTTGACCACAAGCGGCCCAAACTATCGGCCGCTTGTTTCCTTTTAAGCGTTCCACCGGAAATCCCAAAGCGTGTTCACTGCACAAGCCTGTCGTGCCGGCATGCCGAAGCCGCTCGGCCATAGGCTGAAAGTCATGCGCGACGACGCTGTCGATCAAAAGCGGCGGGATGCATAGCGCGACGTCTGGTTTGGTGGGAAGCGGTCGATTGTCGATTCAAGTGTTTTGCGGAGATAGATCATGACGTTGAACGATTGTGTCGATGCACTAGGTGTCAAGCTCACCGTCGTCGTCGCTGGCCTTTCCGGCGGTATTTTGCACGGCTTATCCCGTCGTCGATATACCACAAGGGAAATCGTCGCGTCACCCATTTGCGGGGCGCTGGCGGCGGCCTATCTGACGGAGCCGGCGCTTTACTATCTGCGCGCGGTCAACTGGCCGTTGCCGCAAAAAGACGGTGCTGCCATGAATGCCACGGCCTTCGTGGTCGGTGTTTGCGCAATGTGGATCGCCGACCTGATTTTCCATGCGATTTCGCGATTGATCCGAGGCGGCAGGGCCACGCCCTGAATAGCATCGCCACTCGCCGTATTGTCGCAACTTTTTCAGACTGCTCTGATGGATTTGCCGATTTTGCCCCATGCCGGCCATTCCCCAGTCTCGCCCTCTCCTTGGCAGGACAGGGCCTCTTTTGTGATTCCGGACAGCTTTGCTGCAGCACATGGATCGGACCACGACGTTTCTATCGACAGGCGCCATAGCTTTCATCTGAACTAATCATTATCGCCGCCGTCGTTTGGCTGGTAATAGTGATTGCCGGAAATCGAAGATGAGAGGCGTTTGCGATGAGCCAATGGCCCGACAACAGGATTCTTGATCTGTTCGGTATCGACATCCCTATCATCCAGGCCCCGATGGCAGGCGCGACGACGCCGGAAATGGTGATTGCGGTCAGCGAGGCCGGCGGGCTCGGTTCCCTGCCGAGCGCGCAATATAATGTCGAGCAACTCCGGGCAGCTCTGGATATGATACGAGCAGCAACGAAAAAGCCGATCAATGTCAACTTCTTCGCCCATACCATGCCTGAAAGCGATCCCGCGCGACACATGGCGTGGCGCGCGCGGCTTGCGCCGTATTATGTCGAGACAGGGCTTGATCCGGCAGCACCAGTCCCGGCAGGCGGTCGGGCGCCGTTCGATACCTTTTTCTGCGAAGTCCTGGAGGCCTATCGACCCGAGGTCGTCAGTTTTCATTTCGGATTGCCGGATGCGGACCTGGTCCAGCGGGTACGGGCAACTGGAGCGAAGATTATCTCCTCAGCGACGACGGTGGCGGAGGCGCGGTGGCTTGCCGAGCGTGGGGTCGACGCTGTCATCGCCATGGGTTTCGAGGCTGGTGGCCATCGCGGCAATTTCCTGACGGTGGATATGGCGACCCAGGTCGGCACGATGGCGCTGGTGCCGCAGATTGCCGATGCTGTCACCGTTCCCGTTGTTGCAGCGGGCGGAATTGCGGACGGGCGCGGGATTGCCGCAGCTTTCGCACTCGGCGCCGCCGCCGCTCAGCTCGGCACCAGCTATCTGTTTACGCCCGAAGCGAAAATTCCTCTGGTTCACCGCGCGGCACTGGAGCGCGCAGGCGACGACAACACTGCGTTGACCAATGTCTTTACCGGACGGCCGGCGAGGGGGGTGATGAACCGTATCATGCGCGAAGTTGGGCCACTCTCCGACTTAGCTCCTGCCTTTCCGACGGCTGGCGGTGCGCTGGCGCCCCTGCGCGCCAAGGCCGAGGCGGCTGGTTCCGGCGATTTCACCAACCTCTGGTCCGGTCAGGCTGCGAAACTGGCGCGGTCGCTCCCATCGGCAGAGTTGACCACTCTTTTGGCGCAGGATGCGCTCGCGCATATGAAGCGGTTGGCGGGCATGGCGCTCAAGTAAAACAAAAAATGCGATATAAAACAAAAAACTTGAATTAAAAAATTTTCCATAATACTCTCGCCAGCAACCAACAGCAATAAGCGAGGGAACACGATGAAAGCTCAAGCCGTCATCAACAAGGACTTTACCGTCTCCAACGTCGACAAGCGGGTCTTCGGCTCGTTTTTGGAGCATATGGGGCGGGCGGTTTATACCGGAATTTATGAACCGGCTCATGAGACGGCAGACAAGAACGGCTTTCGTCAGGATGTTCTGGAGTATGTTCGCGATCTCGATATGCCGATCGTGCGTTACCCGGGTGGCAACTTCGTTTCTGCCTATCGATGGGAGGATGGGATCGGTCCGCGCGAAGAGCGGCCTGTGCGTCTCGACCTGGCCTGGCGGACGCGCGAAACCAACCAGGTCGGCGTCAACGAGTTCTCCGACTGGGCGAAGCTCGCCAAGACCGAAATGATGCTCGCCATGAACCTCGGTTCGCGTGGCCTCGATGATGCGCGTAACTTCCTGGAATATTGCAATCATCCAAGCGGTACCTATTGGAGCGACTTGCGCATCAAGCATGGCTACAAAGACCCGCACAACGTCCGCATCTGGTGCCTTGGCAACGAGTTGGATGGTCCCTGGCAGGTGGGTCATAAAAGTGCCGCCGAATATGGTCACCTCGCCAACGAGGTCAGCAAGGCGTTCAAATATTTCGATAAAACACTTGAGACGGTGGCCTGCGGTTCATCCAACGACAAGATGAAGAGCTATCCCGAATGGGAGGCGACCGTTCTCGATCAGGCCTATGAGAGCGTCGACTATATCTCGCTGCACAAATATTTCGGCAATGAGGAGCAGGATACGCTCAATTACTTCGCCAAGGCGATGGATCTTGACCGTTATATCGTCACCGTCGGCGGCATCATCGACTATATCAAGGCAAAGAAGCGCTCGAAGCGCGATGTGAAGATCTGCTTCGATGAATGGAACGTCTGGTATCACGATCGCAAGCAGGACGGTGAGCGTATCGCGAGCTGGAATTGGCCGGAAGCGCCGGCGCTGCTTGAAGAGGTCTATAACCTCGAGGATGCGTTGTTCGTAGCCTCGCTCCTCAATGTGTTCATTCGCCGTTCCGATCGCGTCAAGATCGCCTGCATGGCGCAGCTCGTGAATGTCATCGCGCCGATCCTGACGCGCACCGATGGCCCGGCCTGGCGCCAGACTATCTATTATCCGTTGCAGCTTGCGTCGAAATATGGACGTGGCACGGCGCTGAACGTTGCCGCATCAGGGCCGACCTATGATTGCGAGGTCGCCCAGGACGTGCCCTATCTCGACATTTCGGCGGTGCTGCATGAGGGCGGCAGAAGCATCGCGCTTTTCGCAGTCAACCGCAGCGTCGATCAATCGCTCGATCTGTCCGTCGCGCTTCAGGGCTTCAAGAACGTCAAAATCGAGAAACACACGGTTATGGCCGGCGAAGATCTCAGGGCCCGAAACACGGTCGACGCGCAGCACACCGTTGTGCCGAAGGACGGCTCCGGTCTTGTTCTGACGGATGAGGGCGCTCTTGCCGGCAAGCTGGCGCCGAAATCCTACCACTTCATCCTGCTGTCGGTCGCAACAGCCTGACAGGCGGGTCCACTGGACGGTGGCGCAAGAGGCCGCCGTCCGGGGGAGAGTTGATCACGGGAGGATCAGCACCATGGTGGGAATTCTAAGTGCCGACGTTCAAAATGCCAAAGTTCAGAATTTAGGAATCCAGTTGACGGATGTGAGCAAGTCCTTCGGTGCGCTGAAGGTTATCCACGGCGTTGACATCAAGATAGAGCAGGGCGAGTTCGCCGTCTTCGTTGGCCCGTCCGGCTGCGGAAAATCGACCTTGTTGCGCATGATTGCCGGCCTGGAGGAAACGTCAGGTGGCCGGATCGAGATCGAGGGCCGGGATGTCACGCACAAGGAAGCATCCACGCGCGGCGTCGCCATGGTTTTCCAGTCCTACGCGCTTTATCCCCATCTGACCGTCTTCGACAACATGGCCTTCAGCCTGTCCGTGGCGGGGCGACCCAAGGCCGAGATCAAAGAAAAGGTCCGGTCTGCCGCCGAGGTTCTGCGTTTAACCGATTACCTCAAGAGCAAACCCAGCCAGCTTTCCGGCGGCCAGCGGCAGCGCGTCGCGATCGGTCGCGCCATTGTCCGTCAGCCCCGGGTTTTTCTGTTCGACGAACCGCTGTCAAATCTCGACGCCGAGTTGCGCGTGAAGATGCGCATGGAGATTGCCCGATTACATCGCCAGATCGGTGCGACGATGGTCTATGTCACCCACGACCAGGTCGAAGCCATGACCCTTGCTGACAAAATCGTGGTGCTGAAGTCCGGCGTTGTGCAGCAGGCCGGGGCGCCGCTCGACCTCTACCGCAACCCCGACAATATGTTTGTTGCAGGCTTTATCGGTTCGCCAGGAATGAACTTTCTCTCAGGCAAGGTAACCGGCAACGCTGACAATCGCCTGGTCATCACGCTTGACGATCAGCCCGAAACCTCAATCGCCCTACCTCTGACGGATGCTTTGCCGCAGACAGGGGCCAAGGTTTTCATCGGCGTCAGGCCCGAGCAAATGGCGCTTAATGGCGAAATTCGGTCCGCGTCCCTAAAGGTGAAGGCGGAGTTCATCGAGGAACTCGGTGGTATCGCATACCTGCACGCGTTGACCCGCACCGGCACGGAACTGACGATCGAATGCCGCAGCGACCACCGTCCAAAACCGGGCGAACCGGTGGTGCTGACGATGACGCAGGAAACGCTGCTGGCCTTTAGCGAAAATGGCAGTCGTATCCGATAATATCAGTTTTTCTGATACGTATCGCAAAATCTTGAGCATGCAGGCAGTTTGAGAGTGTGCAGGCATTTCGAGAATGACGGAGCGCGGCCGGCAAGAGGATGCCGGACGTTTCCGGTGGGTCTTCCGGCTCGGTGGAGCGAGCCGGTTCAATGGCAATCATGCCCCTGTGGAGGAGGAGACAGACATGAGACGACTTTTGAAATTGGCGATGGCAGCCGCTTTGACCTTGCTGCCGGCAACGGCGGTCTTTGCGCAGACTGAAATCACCTGGTGGGACTTCCTTAGCGGTGGCGACGGCGTGCGCATGAAGGCGTTGATCCAAAAATTCAACGACACGCATCCAGACATCAAGATCAATGCAACGACGCTGGAATGGGGCGTGCCCTTCTACACAAAGGTGCAGACGGCGGCCGCGGTCGGTCAGCAGCCCGATATCATGACCTACCACATCTCGCGCTATCCGCTGGCCGTACCGACCGGCATCCTGCGCCCGTTTACGGCCGATGAGCTTTCGGCGGCCGGCATCAAGAAGGAAAACTATGTCGATGCCGCCTGGAACTCGGCAAGCGCCGACGGCAAGACCTACGGCATTCCCTTTGATGTCCACTCCATCATTCTCTACTACAACAAGGACGTACTGAAGCAGGCGGGCCTGCTCGGCGATGACGGTTTGCCGAAGGGGCTGGATGGGCTCGACAATTTCAATGCGGTGCTGGGCAAGATCAAGGCGCTCGGCAAGGTCGAATATCCGCTGTCGATCAATAGCGACCAGGGCGCTTCCATCTGGCGCATCTTTTACACGCTCGTCGCCCAGCAGGGCGCCAAGTTCATGGATGGCAAGGAAATCATGCCGGGCGATTCCAGCCTGAAGGCGCTGGATGTGATCACAAACTGGATCAAGAGCGGTTATTCCCCGCAGCTCGTCTCGTATGAGGCCTCGATAGCGCTCTTCACTTCGGGCAAGGCGGCGATGCATATCAACGGGGTCTGGGAAGTGCCGACCATGGTCGACCTGGAAAAGAAAGGTCAGCTCGGCTTTCATTGGGGTGCGATCGAAATTCCGAACCTGATGGGGCAGCAGGCCACCTGGGTCGACTCCCACTCCTTTGCAATTCCGGCCAGCACCGTCAAACCAATCTCGGAGGATAAGGTCAAGGTGGTGCTCGAAGTGATCCGTTGGATGAACGAGAATAGCATCTCTTGGGCAAGCGCCGGCCACATCCCGGCCTACAAGCCGGTGACGGCAAGCGCCGACTTCAAGAATATGCAGCCGAACGCCGTCTATTCGAAACTTGCCGATACCGCCGTCTATGATCCGATCTCGCCGCTCGCCGGCGTCGCCGGACCGATCTACGAAGCCGCGCAGAACTTCATCATTCCGGCAATCAATGGCCAGCTCGATCCGAAGGACGCCATCGATCAGATGCGCGAAGAGCTGCAGGGCCAGCAATAACAGCTCTGAGCACCAAGGCCGACCGGAATTGTTCCGGTCGGCAATCGGCCGGCAAAAGGAAGCGCTATGTTTTCGAGCGAAGGACGAAAGAAGGCTCTGACCGTCGTGCTGATGGTGGCGCCCTTCGTGATTGTTTACCTGACAGTATTTGCCTATCCCGTTTACAAGATGTTCGCGTTGAGCTTCACCAACGCTCCGCTGATCGGCGACGGCCAATGGATAGGCTTCGACAACTACGTCAAACTCTTTAGCCAGAAGCTGTTTTATACCTCGATGTGGAACACGGGCTATTTTGTTCTTTTGAGTGCCGCGCCCAATACGTTGATCGGGCTTGCGCTGGCGCTGATGGTCGTTCGGTTGAATGGCCGGCTGCAGAGCCTCGTGCTCGTGCTGTTCTTCATTCCCTACATTCTGCCCGTATCGGTCGTCACGACGATCTGGAAATGGGTGCTGGACCAGCAATTCGGCATCGCGCAAAACGTGATCCAATTGTTTACCGGTCGTCCTGTCAGCGTTTTCCGCGATCCGATCTGGGCGATGCCGATGGTTGCGTTTGTGACGATCTGGTGGACAAACGGCTTCAACCTGCTGCTCTTCATCGCCGCGCTCAAGAACATCCCCAACGATTATTATGAAGCCGCAGCCCTTGACGGCGCGTCTCGGCTGCAAGCATTTCGGCGCATAACCTGGCCGCTGATCTGGCCGGTGACGACGCTTGTGCTGACGCTGCAACTCATCCTGCAACTGAAGATCTTCGATCAGATCTATCTGCTCACCGAAGGCGGGCCGTTCAATTCGACCTATGTGTTGCTGCTGCTTGTCTATCGCGAAGGCTTTCGCCTCAGCCACGGTGGCGCCGCTTCGGCGATCGCGGTCATATTGTTCCTGATCATCGTGGCTGTTTCGGTGTTGCAGTACCAGCTTTTGAGAGTGAGGAGGGCAAGCTGATGCCAGGACGCGCGATCGGCAATTCGCTGCTGTTGATCTTGACGCTTTTCATCGCCGGTCTCTGGGCCTTCCCGATCTACTGGGCGATCATAACTTCGGTGAAGCCGGAGCAGGACGTTATTGCAAGCACCACCTTCATCCCGCGTGTCTTCGATTTTTCGTCCTATTATTTTGCGCTGTTTGAGACCAACTTGCCGACCTGGTACTTCAATTCGGTGGTGACATCGATCAGCGTGACGGTGATCGTCATTTTTATCAGCATGATGTGCGGCTATGCGCTGTCGCAGATTGTCTTCGCCGGGCGGCGGGTGCTCTATTTCGTTATTCTGGCAAGTTTCATGGTGCCGTCGCAAGCGTTGATCATCTCGCAATTCGTGCTGATGCAAAAGCTCGGGCTGATCAATACGCTGAGCGGCATTGTCCTGCCGCAACTCATCGTGCCGGTTGTGGTCATCGTCTACAAACAGTTCTTTGATTCCGTTCCGAAGGAGCTGCGCGAGGCGGCAAAGCTCGATGGCTGCGGCGAATTCCAGATCCTCTTCCGGCTTTACCTGCCGCTGAATTGGGGGATCACCACTGCGCTGGCAATCATCACCTATATCATGGCCTGGAACGCCTTCATGTGGCCCTTCCTGGTATCGAACTCCGAAAGCACCATGACGGTTACGGTCGGTATCACTCAGGTCGATGATGCTTTCGGCATCAAATACGCCCGGGACATGGCCGTGGCGATCCTCGCCGCCATGCCCGTTGCGGTTGCCTATCTCTTATTCCAGAAACGGGTGACGCAGGCCTTGATGTTGTCTTCGGGCATCAAGGGATGAGCGGCTGCGTTTCCCTCACCGGCCCGCGGTATCCTCTCCCGGACCGCGGGCCGGCACCCCGAAAAAGTGAGAGGAAAACAACCGAAGAGCGTGATATGAGCGCAAGATTGGTATGATGTGGAGATTTGACAGTTCGATATGGAGACGAAGCTGCTAACAGTTGATCCGATGAAGGATACAGAGGTCGTCGAGGCCCTGGGGTCGGCCACACGTATCGAAATCCTCAACCTGCTCCGTCTCAAGGGTCCCTTGAATGTCAATGACATAGCGGCGCATATGAAGCTGCCGCAATCGACCGCCGCCATCAATATCAAGTCGCTGGAGAAGGCTGGGCTGATCGAAACCCATACGATGAAGGCGAGCAAGGGCAACCAGAAGATCTGCTCCAGCGTTTACGGCGAAATCCTCATCCGCTTCGAAAATCGCTCCACCAGTCTGCGTGAAGACGTCGTTGCCGTCAGCATGCCCATCGGGCTGTTCACGGAGTTCGAAGTCGGGCCCCCTTGCGGACTTTGTTCGGTCAATAACGTCATCGGCATGCTCGATGTGCCGGGCGTATTTCTCGACCCGCAACGCATGCAGGCAGCGCTTCTCTGGTTCACACGCGGTTATGTCGAATACAAGTTTCCAAACAATGCCAAAGTCAGCGGGCGTCGGATCCAAAAGGTGGAATTCTCGGCAGAACTCAGTTCCGAGACGCCGGCCACCAATTCCAATTGGCCATCCGATATCTCCATCTGGGTCAACGGCATCAAAGCGGGCCACTGGACGTCGCCCGGCGATTTCGGCGACCGGCGTGGGCTTTATTCACCAAGCTGGTGGAAGCTCAGCGGCTCCCAATATGGCAAGTTGAAGACCTGGAGCATTGACGATCAGGGCACCTGGATCGATGGTAGCATGGTTTCGATGCAGACGATCACATCGCTCGGGCTGCACGACCATCACTCGATCCGCTTTCGCATTGGCATCGATGAGACAGCGGGCAATCCTGGCGGCCTGAATATTTTCGGCAAGGGCTTCGGCGATTTCGATCAGGACATCGTCATGTCTCTCTATTTCTGATTTGCTGCCGACCGGCCGGTTTTCTGCAGATCGCGATTGTCCATCGCGGTCAAAAAACGAGGAGATATCCATGGCTTTCACGGCTGATTTGGCGGATCGTTTTGCCGTTTCCACATGGTCGCTGCATCGTGCCCTGGGAGGCACCTATCCTTACAGACCTGGCGGCCCGGACGTACCGGCGCGCCTGCCGACTTATGGGGAAGGCTCGGTAGAGCTGATCGATCTTCCGAGACAATTTGCCGAGCGCGGCATTTTCCGGATGGAGGTCTGCTCGTTTCATCTGCCCAGTCGCTCGCCTTCCTATCTTGCCGACCTGCGGAATGCCTTCGATAAGGCGGGTGTCAAGCTGCAGACGCTTTTGGTCGAAGACGGCGACCTCAGCAGTCCTGAGACAGCCGAGCGCGATGCTGAATGGATGGCAAGCTGGATCGAGATCGCTGTCGCGCTTGGAGCTGAGAACATGCGTGTGATTGCCGGTAAGTCAAAGCCGACCGACGAGGCGCTGGCTCGGGCAGAAAGACATCTTCGTTGGCTGGCCGATCGGATCGCCGGCGCAGATATCCGCCTTGTCGTTGAAAACTGGTTTTCGCTGCTGCCGGGGCCGGTCGAGGTCCACCGTGTCCTGGACGCGCTCGACGGCAAGCTTGGTCTCAACGGCGATTTCGGCAATTGGAAAGGTGCGGGCAAATATGACGATCTGGCTCAGATCATGGGCCGCGCCGAGCTCTGCCATGCCAAGGCGCATTATTCGGACACCGGCCTCGATGTCGAGGATTATGTCCGTTGTGTCGAGCTTTCCAATGCCGCCGGTTACAAGGGCCCGTTCACGCTGATCTACGATTCCTCATTTTATGCAGACGAATGGCTGGGCATTCTTGAAGAGCGCGATTGCATCACCGGTGTGTTGCGGAAGGCGGCTGCAGCGGCGTGATGGTACGGCGCCACCGACGAGGAGGGCCTCCTTCGCGACACGCGGGCTTTACCTTCGCAAGAAAAGTCAAAAAGGCAACCGTCGGGGAACAGGGATGGCAGCGCCGGCCGGCAGATGTCGACGAGGGAAAGGCTCCCGCGTTCGTGGCCTATCGACCTATCGTGGCGGGGCTCACGCCAATAGCTGAGCCGGCCATCGAAGATTGATCCCCATCGGTAAGGTGCCAGTGTTTGCCTGAAACGGTGCTGCGAATTTCAGTGAAATTCGTATTCGTGCAGGGCGCCGAGCAGTCGATCCTGCGTCTGATAGCCGGCGTCATAGAGGTTGATCGCGACATTGGCCGCGGACAAGCCTTCCTGGCTATGCAGATTGATGCTGCGTTCGGCGCACCAAGCATAAAGCGCGCCTGCGAGAATATCGACGTCGTCGAAAAGGGGCGAGTTGACCATCATAGACATTCGCTACACCGTGGTTGGAAGCTCAAACATGAGCGGGGCGGAGCATAGACTGCTTTGATTCCAAAAGTTTGCAATCGACTTCTCGCGCCGGCGTTAACGCCCGCCTGTTATGAACGAGATCCAGTCTCGTATCGGCACAGATGCTTGTCTGACGACGCTACTGCGGCGTCTGATCGGGCGCGTGCGGCGCCGGGTTGACGGTCTGATCCCTGCCGTTATGCGGTACCACGAACAGGAGAACGCCCAGGACAAGCGCCAGCGCCACCATGATCAGAAGAATAAGTCTCGGCCGCGAAGGCATCATTGAGGAACCGGGTGAGACGCCTCGACTGCCGCTTCGATCAATTCCTCTGCATAGGAGAGGGCGGAGGCCGTGTCCTCGCCATCAAGTTTCAATTCCCGGCATTTGCGGTGCAAGGCCCGTCGAATCTCCGACAGCAAATCCGCGTCGATATCGACATGGCCTTCACAGAAGACATGCGTCAGCGCGGATTGCGCGACGACCTCGAGGACTGCGACACGTCCCTCGATTTCGCCGAGTGAAGGAATGGCATTCCTCTCCACATGATGTTTGCAATCACGATGAGTGGTAAGCATTTCAGAGCTCCTCCTCTGCTGAAGCAGATAACCAATGAGAGGCGAAAAGGTTCAGCCAAATTCTATGAAAATCTGGTCCCGAAACGATTGCTTTTTTTGAATGACGTCATCGACGCTGAAACGCGCGAAAATCGGTCACTTCAACGGGCAGAGCTTCACGTCAGACAATACATCAGCACAGCGCGGTGAGCGACGAAAATCGTCATAATAAAGTGTCCAATCTGTCGTATCGGCAGCGCGATAGGGGCCAAACTTGAAATATTGGTTTTTGCCCAGGCCCTTGTCGGCATGACCGATATGTCCCTTAACGGTGACAATCCATTTGTCGTTGGCGAAGAGCTCGATATGGCCGGTCCCGTCAGGGCCTGGCTTGCTGTAGATGGCAAAATCGATCCAGCCGGAATCCGGCGTCGGCAGCTTGTTGCCGCGATCGGTGACCGTGATGGCGGCGGTGCAGCCGGTAAATTCCTGGCCGTCCTCCTTGCTCCACTTGCTATCAGTGGCGACCAGGGCACGCATCTGGTTCGTGTCGGCACGGAACCAGACCGGCGTCTGATTGTCGTCACATGTCTTTGCCCCGGCGCTAACATCGGTTTTTGGTGGGGCGATATAGTTGGTTTCAACCGTGGCGAAAAGTTTTCCATTGTTCAGCCGCAGCGCGAGGAATGGGCTGAAGTCGCCCTTTGCCTTTGGCCCGATCTCGCGTTTCCACTGCGCAATGAGGTAGCGATGATCACCTGAGGGAATGGGGTCGGCGAATTTGACCGCAAAGCCGTACCAGACACCCTGGTTATAGGGGACACGAGATTTGGTGCGTTCCCAGACTTCCGCGCGCTCGCTGCAGTTTTCCTTACCTGGAGCGCATAGCGGCTTGACGCTGAGCTTCAGCGCACCGGTGCCGGTGCGCTTTACGTCCGATTGGAATTCGACCTTGCCGGCTTCCTGTTCAAAATTGTCACGATAATAGAGATGGCCCGTGGGGGCGAAGTCGCTACCATCGAAACCATCGTGCAGAACCAATTGTGCGGGGTCCTCGGCCAATGCCGGTGTCATGACGCAGGTGCAAGTGCAGGCCAGGATGGCGGGCAGTGCAAATTTTGCATTCATGACGGGAGGCTCCTTCGGCGGGGTGATCGTGGAACAATATCAATACCTGTTCGTCTTCAAGGGGCAAGGGGATCAGCCACCCGACGTTGGTTTAGTGTAGGTCGGCCGATGCCCGGAAAAATTGGTGGAAATTCTGATCCTCTAGCGAAAATGGCGGCTCGATTTCGACGTAACGAAGGAGAGCAGTAGACAAATCGCCTCGTCCGCGTTTGATAAGCCGATCAATTTGGAGGAAGGATTTCCATGACGATCGAACAAGACCTCAGCCGCATCGCGCTTCAGGAAGAGACGCTGCGCTTCGACGCTTTCGATCTTTCGACCGCCTGGGTGCTCGGCAAGCTGCTGCACGACCTTGCCAGCGAGCGCAATTTGCCTGTCGCGATTGACATTACGCTGCATTCCATGCCGGTCTTCTACATCGCGCTGCCGCGCTCGACGCCCGATAATTCCAACTGGATTCGCCGGAAGCGCAATATGGTGTTGCGCTATTTCCGCAGCAGTTATGCAAGCACGCTGCGGCTGGAACAGCAGGGTAAGACGATCGAGCACAACGGGCTTTCAAGCGCCGACTATGCCGCATCCGGCGGCAGTTTTCCGATCTTCGTCAACGGCACAGGCTGCATCGGCGCCGTTACCGTGTCGGGACTTCCGCAGCGCGAAGACCACAATCTCGTTGTTGAGGCGCTGGCACTCACGCTTGGCCACGAACTGCACAATCTCAGCCTGTCTTAAAAGACGAGTGCGGCGTCACGCTCGAGGCGGACGCCGCTCACGGTCTCAGATTTTCCCGCCGGCCTCGGCGATGACCTTGGTCAGGCTGCCGGTAGCCGGGAAGAGCGGGATGAGGCAAGCCTGCAGGGCGTGATAAATATCGCCTTTGCCGGGGAAAAGCGTGTGGGCAGGAACCAGGTCTTCCGTCAGTTCCTCGTGCCAGCCGCCATTTTTGCGGTCGATGAAGGCGCGGCCGATAGTGCCCCAGATCTTGCGATAGCCCTCCTCGTGGAAACCGCTCGGTATATGTTCGTTGAGATAGTGCGCGGCACCGGCTCCCTCGCAGGCCGGCCACCAGAGCTTGTTGCGCTTGGCAGGAACATCAGCCCAATCGAGCGTATAGAAGAAGCCACCCTTGTCGTTGTCCCAGCCCAGTGACATCGACTGGGAGAACAGGCCCTTGGCGGCGTCCGGCATCCAATCGTGACGCTTGTCGCCGAGACACCAAAGCTGAAGGACGAGACGCGCCCATTCCAACCAATGGCCGGGTGTCGTGCCGGAGGGGCGGAACATTTCGTTGCCGCGATAATCCTTGTCGAGCTCCCAGTCGGCATTGAAATGTTCGGCCACGCGCCAGCCAACGGAACCGGCGGAGCGGCGGATGACGAGATCGGCGATGCTCTCGGCCTTGTCGAGATACGTTCTGTCGCCAGTCGCTTCGAAAGCGGCCATAAGCGCCTCCGTCAGGTGCATATTGGAATTCTGGCCGCGATAACTGCCGCCATCGATCGGCGACCAATCCTGATTGAACTCCTCGGCGATCGCGCCGTGTTTTTCTTCCCAGAATTTCGTGTTCAGAATTTCGCTGACATCGGCGAGCATTCCGTCAGCAAGCGGATGACCGATGGTCTTGGCGGAGGAGGCGGCGAGCAACACGAAAGCGTGGCCATAGCCTTGCTTGCTGGCATCGACAGGGCCGTCATTGTTGAGTGACCAGACATAGCCGCCATGAGTGGTGTCACGGTGATGCTTCCAAAGATAATTCATGCCGTGATCGACGATGTCCTCGGAGCCGGGACGGCCGAGCAGCGAACCGATCGAGAAGCAATGCACCATGCGTGCGGTCGAATGAATTCCACGCACGGGATTGACCGGGTCGAGCGGCTTGCCGGCATCGTCCATATCGTAGAATCCGCCCTTGGGATTGACGCCGCGATACTGGAAGAAATCGAAAAGCCCGTTTGCTTGATCCAACAGCCAGCGCCGGTGGTAGGCTCGTGTGCTAAAATTTCCGAGTTCTGCCGTTTCACGCTGTATGCTCATACCATCCTCCCAAGGTTCTTTTGCCATAAGCCCTATAGCGCCGCCTGAAAGTCCTGTCATGACTTTATGGAATGAAACTGTGTCGGCTGTTTAGCGTTGTCCATGCCCGTAGCGGTCACCGGGCGTCGCCTCGTTAAAGTTGGGAGATGCGGTAAACGACAGAGGCATTTGGCCTTGCGCCGTGCGTCTTCAGGGCATAGATATGTTGACATAAAGATATCTTTATGTGATCTGGATGCGAGGTCGCAATCAGGCCAATGGAGTTCGCTTATGCTTGACAATCTTTTTGGTTCAGAAACGGCGAAACGCGATGGCAGCGAAGTGTTCGCCGCCCTGAGGCAGGCAGCGAGCGAGCGAATCCTCGTGCTTGATGGCGCCATGGGCACCCAAATCCAGGGGCTTGGCTTCGACGAGGATCATTTCCGCGGCGATCGCTTCATCGGCTGCGCCTGTCATCAGAAGGGCAACAACGACCTGCTGATTCTGACGCAGCCTGATGCCATCGAAGAAATCCACTATCGCTACGCCAAGGCCGGCGCGGATATTCTCGAAACAAATACGTTCTCTTCGACCCGTATCGCGCAGGCCGACTATCAGATGGAAGGTGCGGTCTACGATCTGAACAAGCAGGGCGCGGCAGTTGCCCGCCGGGCGGCGATCCGCGCCGAACGTGAAGACGGCAAGCGCCGTTTCGTCGCTGGCGCCATCGGCCCGACCAACCGCACCGCTTCGATTTCTCCCGATGTCAACAATCCCGGCTATCGCGCAGTCAGCTTCGACGATTTGCGCCTGGCCTATGGCGAGCAGATCGACGGCCTGATCGACGGCGGTGCCGATATCATCCTGATCGAGACCATCTTCGATACGCTGAACGCCAAGGCGGCAATTTTCGCCTGCGAGGAACGGTTCGAAGCCAAGGGTGTTCGCCTGCCGGTGATGATTTCCGGTACGATCACCGATCTCTCCGGTCGCACCCTGTCTGGCCAGACGCCGTCGGCCTTCTGGAATTCGGTGCGTCATGCCAGCCCCTTTACCATCGGTCTCAACTGTGCGCTCGGCGCCAATGCCATGCGGCCGCATCTGCAGGAACTTTCGGCTGTTGCCGATACCTTCACCTGCGCCTATCCCAATGCCGGCCTGCCGAACGCGTTCGGCCAATATGACGAAACGCCTGAGATGATGGCGGCGCAGGTCGAAGGCTTCGCCCGCGACGGCCTCGTCAACATTGTCGGCGGCTGCTGCGGCTCGACGCCGGAGCATATCGCCGCGATCGCTCAAGCAGTGTCAAAATTCCAGCCGCGCCAGCTTTCCGAGCACCGCCCGTTCATGGCGCTCTCCGGTCTCGAGCCCTTCGAGCTGACGAAGGACATTCCCTTCGTCAACGTCGGCGAACGCACCAATGTCACCGGCTCGGCGAGATTCCGCAAACTGATCACCAATGCCGACTACACGGCAGCGCTGGCTGTGGCCCGTGATCAGGTCGAAAACGGTGCGCAGGTTATCGACATCAACATGGACGAGGGTCTGATCGATTCGGAAAAGGCGATGGTCGAGTTCCTCAACCTGATCGCCGCTGAGCCGGATATTGCCCGCGTGCCCGTCATGATCGACAGCTCGAAATTTTCCATCATCGAGGCGGGTCTGAAATGCGTGCAAGGCAAGCCGATCGTCAACTCGATCTCACTGAAAGAAGGCGAGGAAAATTTCCTTAAGCAGGCGCGATTGCTGCGCAATTACGGTGCTGCTGTCGTCGTCATGGCGTTCGACGAAAAGGGGCAGGCCGATAGTTATCAGCGCAAGGTCGAGATCTGCGCGCGCGCCTACAGGCTTCTGACGGAAGAGGCCGGGCTGTCGCCGGAAGATATTATCTTCGATCCGAATATCTTCGCGATCGCGACCGGCATCGAAGAACATAACAACTATGGTGTCGATTTCATCGAGGCGACACGCACAATTCGAAAGACCATGCCGTTGGTGCATATCTCGGGCGGCGTGTCGAACCTCTCCTTCTCCTTTCGCGGCAACGAGCCGGTGCGCGAGGCAATGCATGCCGTGTTCCTGTACCACGCCATTCAGGCGGGCATGGACATGGGTATCGTCAACGCCGGCCAGCTTGCTGTTTACGACAACATCGATCCCGAGCTGCGTGAAGCCTGCGAGGATGTCGTTCTCAACCGGAGGCCCGACGGCACCGAGCGGCTGCTCGAGATCGCCGAGCGATTTCGCGGCGCCGGCAGCCGCGAAGGCAAGGTGCAAGATGTTGCCTGGCGTGAATGGCCTGTCGAGAAGCGGCTAGAGCACGCACTGGTCAACGGTATCACCGAATATATCGAAGAAGACACCGAAGAGGCACGGCAAAAGGCGGAGCGCCCGCTGCATGTCATCGAAGGGCCGCTGATGGCCGGCATGAATGTCGTCGGCGATCTCTTCGGCTCAGGCAAGATGTTCCTGCCCCAGGTGGTGAAGTCTGCTCGCGTCATGAAGCAGGCCGTTGCAGTGCTGCTGCCTTATATGGAGGCGGACAAGCTTGCCAATGGCGGCGGCGAGCGTCAGGCGGCGGGTAAGGTGCTAATGGCGACCGTCAAGGGCGATGTGCACGATATCGGCAAGAACATCGTGGGTGTCGTCCTTGCCTGCAACAACTACGAAATCATCGATCTTGGCGTCATGGTGCCGGCGACGAAGATTCTGGAAACGGCAATCGTCGAGAAGGTCGACATTATCGGCCTCTCCGGTCTGATCACACCGTCTCTGGACGAAATGGCGCATGTTGCTTCGGAAATGGAGCGGCAAGGGTTTGATATTCCATTGCTGATCGGCGGCGCGACGACGAGCCGCGTCCACACGGCCGTGAAGATCCATCCACGCTATGAGAAGGGGCAGACGGTCTACGTTACCGACGCAAGCCGTGCCGTCGGCGTCGTCTCGGCGCTGTTGTCGCCGGAGGCCAAGCAGGGTTATGTCGACACCGTTCGCGCCGAGTATGCCAAGGTTGCAGCGGCGCATGCCCGCAGCGAGGCGGAGAAAGTGCGCTTGCCTATCGCAAGGGCTCGCGAGAACGCCGAAAAAGTGGACTGGGCGAGCTACAAGCCGGTGACGCCGCAGTTCTTCGGAACGAAGGTGTTTGAGAATTACGATCTGGCGGAGTTGGCCCGATATATCGACTGGACGCCATTCTTTCAGACCTGGGAATTGAGGGGCCGCTTCCCTGCGATCCTCGAAGACGAAAAGCAGGGCGAGGCAGCGCGTCAGCTTTACGCCGATGCGCAGGCCATGCTGGAAAAGATCATAGCGGAAAACTGGTTCCGTCCGCGCGCCGTCATCGGTTTTTGGCCCGCGGGTGCGGTCGGCGATGACATCAGATTGTTCACCGGTGAGGACCGCATCGAGGAACTTGCGACCTTCTATAGCCTGCGTCAGCAACTGTCGAAGCGGGATGGTCGCCCGAACGTGGCTCTGTCGGATTTCGTGGCGCCGGTGTCGAGCGGTGTCAGTGATCATGTTGGCGGCTTCGTCGTCACGGCTGGTATCGAGGAAATCGCCATTGCCGAGCGTTTTGAACGCGCGAACGACGATTATTCCTCGATCCTCGTCAAGGCGCTCGCCGATCGCTTTGCCGAAGCCTTTGCCGAGCGGATGCATGAGAGGGTGCGGCGCGAGTTCTGGGGCTACGCAAAGGATGAAGACCTCAACGGCGACGAGCTACTGGCGGAAGCCTATGCCGGTATCCGCCCGGCGCCGGGCTATCCTGCCCAGCCCGACCACACTGAGAAGGCGACCTTGTTCCGTCTGCTCGAGGCGGAAGCGGCAACCGGCGTGAAGCTCACCGAGAGCTACGCCATGTGGCCGGGCTCTTCCGTTTCCGGTCTTTATATCGGCCATCCCGACTCCTATTACTTCGGTGTCGCCAAAGTCGAGAAAGATCAGGTGGACGACTATGCGGCCCGCAAGGGCATGCCGGTTGCGGAGGTGGAGCGCTGGCTGGGACCGGTGCTCAATTATGTGCCGGAAAAGCGAGATGCCGCGGTGGATGACGCGGCATGACGGATATGATTTGAAGGTGGAGTGGAAAATGCCGCTGAGAGATGCTACATTTAGCTAAGTTAGCTAATGGAGCATGCGATGCAGGTTACGATTCATGGTGCCAAGACCAATCTTTCGAAGCTTATCGATGCCGCCTTGTCGGGCGAAGAGGTTGTGATTGCAAAGGGGCAGAAGCCGGTAGTGAAGCTTGTTCCTGTGGCTCAGACGACATACACGATCGGCCTTCTGAAGGGCAAGGTTCCCGGAAAGGGACCCGATTTCTTCGAACCAATGCAGGAGGATGATCTGGCGCTTTGGGAAGGCGCCAAGTGAAATCTCTTCTGCTCGACACTCATGCTTGGGTATGGTCTTTGACGGCAGACGAGCGCTTGTCCGCAAAAGCTACAGCTTTGATTGAGCAGGCGGCAAGTGTTTTTGTCAGCCCGATCACTCTTTTCGAAGTCGGTCAAAAGGTTCGTATCGGCAAATGGCCGGAAATGGAGCTGTTTGCCAACAAACTGGCAAAGCTTCTGGAGGAACAAGGTGGCCGCATTGCTGCGCTTACGCCGGAGATTTGTTTGCGTGCGGCGATGCTAGAGTGGGGCCATCGTGATCCGTTTGACCGGCTTATTGCGGCGACCGCGATGGAAAACAATATGCCGTTGATATCTGTCGACGAGGTTTTCGACAGCCTTTCTGATCGCCCCGATTGGATTGCCCGGCTTTGGTGAGCTTGGGGCTACGTCGCCCCGATCGTCAGCTCCGCAACAAAGTCATAAGCGTCCCCTCGATAGAGTGAACGGGTAAATTCCACGGCGCGGCCGGAGCCGAGGTAGGAAATGCGCTCGATCGACAGGCCTGCAGCCCCGACCGGGACGCCGAGCAGGCCGGCGTCGGCTTCTTTCATGTTGGTCGCGGAGATGCGCTGCACGGCACGGACCGGGCGGACTTGGCGCTTTTCGAGCTCGGCGTAAAGCGAGGATGTCACGATCGATGGGTCGGGCAGGAATTCGCCGGAGACGCTGGCATGCTCGATGGCCAGTGGCTGATCGTCGGCGATGCGCAGGCGGCTTAGGCGGGAGACCTTCGTGCCGGCGGCAAGGCCGAGGATCATCATTTCATCGGGCGAGGGCGTGTGCACACCCTTGTGTAGCCACTCGGATCGCGCCGTCATGCCGCGCCGCGCCATGTCCTCGGTGAAGGAGGTCAGTTGCGACAGGCGCTGTTCGACCTTGGAGACAGGTTTGGCGACGAAAGTGCCGGAGCCGTGGCGGCGGACGAGGACGCCCTCGGCGACGAGATCGTCGATCGCCTTGCGTACCGTCACGCGGCTGACGGCGGCATATTCTGCGATGTCACGTTCCGGCGGCAGGGCATCGCCATGCTTCAGCGTTCCGACCTTGACGGCGTCTTCGAGTGTGCGGCGCAATTTGACATAGAGCGGGCCGGTGCCGCCGGCGAGCAGGCGTCCCGGCAAGAAGATGCGGCTCAGATCCTCGGTCATGGCGTGCTCCCCCTGTTACTTTGCAGGAGCTTGGCCGCCAATTCGACCGCGCCACGCAATACGTCGCCTTTCGGTTCGGTGAGAAGCGCCTTATGGCGTGCATCGAGCCAGGAATGATAGGCCTTCGAGAGGCCGCCGAGCAGGCAAATGGAGGGGCATTCGGGCCATAGCAGGGCATCGAGACTTTCGGTGATGGCATTTGCTGCCGCCTTGACGATACCGACAGCGATCTCATCGCCTCTTTCGGCATATTCGAAGACCATCGGCGCATAACCCGCGAAATCCTTCGGCTTGGAGCCATGCGCGAATTCGACGATGCGTTCGGGATCGACGCCAAATTCCGTCATGATCTTTTCGGTTAGTGGCGAGGGCCGGCATACGCCATCATGCGCCAGAAGCGAGCGCTCCAAAAGGTCGCGACCGAGACGCGCGCCGCTCGCCTGGTCACCGACGATAAAGCCCCAGCCGCCAATGCCCCAGATCTTGCCGTTGCGTCGGGCATTGTAGACGGAGCCGGTGCCGAATGCGCCGATGATCCCATCGGCATCGCCGAGCGCTCCCTGTAGGGCAATCATCGCATCCGTGACGACCTGACCATTCGCGAAGGGCAGGGCCTTTTCGACGCGCTTGGCGTAGTCGCCGACATTAGCGCCGGCCGTGCCGACGACTGCAGGCAGTTCGTGAGCCAGCTCGGGATCGAGCCCGGCATTGTTGAGTGCCTGCCGGGCAGATGCGACGATATTGACCAAAGAGTTTTCGAGATCGGAAAGGATGTTTGCGGCACCCGCCTTGCCGGTGCCGAGAACTTTACCCATTCTGTCTGTCACAGCAGCGCGGCAGCTTGTCCCGCCGCCGTCGATACCGATCGCGAACTCTGCCATCGCACCCTCCGGATACCACCCATTCCCCGTTTTTTCTTACAATACCAAAAAAATACCATTTACCAATAGGCAAGGCTTCGCTTTTTTCGCTCCTGTATGTGATTGAAAAATATCAATAAAATTTTTTTGTCGGCTTTTCTTGCCCAAAAAAGTTAAATTCGGCTGGACAATTGGTATTTTTTTGGCCTTAATTCTTATCAAGGGAACAGTTCGAACAGGCATCGGTAGAACCGGCAGGATAATAATAGCCGGAGGCCTAGCAGAAGGTGGCGGACCTCTGCCGTTGTCAGAGCCGTTTGGATCAGGAGGATCCGTGCGACGGCGTTCGTCATGAATTTCCCGTGTATTGAGTTTCCGGTGTCTCTGTCCGGTCGTCCGGCAGGTCACGATTGGTTGGGCCGATCGGGCACAGTGCCTTGCGCGCCCTTTTTGCATATGGGGCCGGCAATATTGGCGGTCCTTGTGGAGCGTTGGCTATTTCCTTGGATATGCCAGCGGAATTTTCAGATCGAGAACAGTGCCTTGTTGCAGGCGCTTAAACAGGAGAGGGAAATGAAAAACAATGTTCTGAAAGGCTTGCTCCTCGCATCCAGCCTGCTGACTTCGGTCGGCTTTGCGCATGCGGCGGACGTGACGCTGACGGTCGAAAGCTGGCGTAACGATGACCTGCAGATTTGGCAGGAAAAGATCATCCCGGCATTCGAAGCCAAGAACCCCGGCATCAAGATCGTCTTCTCGCCGACGGCTCCGACCGAGTACAACGCGTCGCTGAACGCCAAGCTCGATGCCGGTTCCGCCGGTGACATCATCACCTGCCGCCCGTTCGACGCTTCGCTGGACCTTTTCAACAAAAAGCAGTTGACCGACCTGACGTCGCTGAAGGGTATGGATAACTTCTCGCCGGTCGCCAAGGCCGCCTGGACCACCGACGACGGCAAGTCAACCTTCTGCGTGCCGATGGCTTCGGTCATCCATGGCTTCATCTACAACAAGGACGCCTTTGACAAGCTCGGCCTGAAGGTTCCCGCAACCCGCGACGAATTCTTCGCACTCTTGGACAAGCTCAAGGCAGACGGCACCTACATTCCGATGGCCATGGGCACGAAGGACCTCTGGGAAGCCGCGACCATGGGCTACCAGAACATCGGCCCGAACTATTGGAAGGGTGAAGAGGGCCGCCTGGCTCTGATCGCCGGCAAGCAGAAGCTGACGGATGCTCCGTGGGTCAATCCCTTCAAGGAACTCGCCAAGTGGAAGCCTTACCTCGGTGATGGCTTCGAAGCCCAGAGCTACTCGGACAGCCAGAACCTCTTCACGCTCGGTAAGGCCGCCATCTATCCGGCTGGTTCGTGGGAAATCTCGTTGTTCAACACGCAGGCTCAGTTCAAGATGGGTGCCTTCCCGCCGCCGGTCGCAAAGGCTGGTGATACGGCCTACATCTCCGACCATCCCGATATCGGTGTCGGCCTGAATGCCAAGAGCACGCATCCCGAAGAAGCCAAGAAGTTCCTGAGCTGGGTTGCTTCCGACGAGTTCGCCAACATCTACGCCAACGCGCTGCCGGGCTTCTTCAGCCTGAATTCGCACCCGGTGAAGATGAGCGATCCGCTCGCCCAGGAATTCGTCTCCTGGCGCGACAATCATAAGTCCACCGTTCGTTCGACCTACCAGATTTTGTCGCGCGGCACGCCGAACCTGGAAAACGAAACCTGGACGGCATCTGCCAACGTGATCAACGGCACGCAAACCCCGGAAGCGGCTGCCCAAAAGCTGCAGGACGGCCTCGACAAGTGGTTCAAGCCGGCCAAGTAAGCCTGCTTTGACGCGATCCGGTGAGGGGCCTTATGGCTCCTCACCTCATGCTCTCCCTGAAAAATGCAGATGGAGAGACGAACGGAGGCACGGCTCCCCGCCCTTATGAGGAAGCCCATGACGCGCCCTCGTTATTTCTTATGCCGATAAGCCGCTGGACTGGCGCCGTCGCTACACCAGCGTTGTGCCGTGCCCGATATTGTTTCTCCATGCTTGGCTGGGGAGCGGCAACAGCGGGCGGATTTGAACATTTGCGCTGCCGCCCTGATCAGCAGCCAATAAAAACAGGCAGAAAGCCATGAGCGAAGCCGTTATATCAGCCGCTTTTCATGCAGTTCCGATCAAGCGCCAAAGGCGTTGGCATATCTTCGTTTTTCTTCTTCCGGCCTTCATCGTCTACACGGCGGTGATGATCCTGCCTCTGATCGAGACATTGCGGCTATCGCTCTATAACGTCGTCGATAACCAATCGACCTTTGTGGGTCTCAACAATTTCAAAGTGTTGTTTGGCGATGATCGCTGGTCGCATGACTTCTGGAATGCGCTTCGCAACAACTTTATCTTCTTCGTCATCCACATGTGCGTGCAGAACCCGATCGGTGTCGCGCTCGCAGCACTCCTGTCGCTTCCGAAACTGCGGTTCGTTGCCTTCTACCGCACCGCCATGTTCCTGCCGACGTTGCTCTCCTTCGTCATCGTCGGTTTCATCTGGAAACTAATCCTGTCGCCCTTATGGGGTGTGGCGCCCGATTTGATGGGCCTGGTTGGCCTAAAGTCGTTCTTCGCTCCCTGGCTCGGCAAGCCTGGCACTGCGCTGGTCACGGTCGCATTAATTTCGGTCTGGCAATATGTCGGCATCCCGATGATGCTGATCTATGCGGCGCTCTTGAACATCCCGGAAGAAGTCGTCGAGGCGGCGGAATGCGATGGCATCACCGGTTGGAGCCAGTTCTGGAAAATCAAGCTGCCGCTGGTGCTGCCGGCGATCGGCATCATCTCGATCCTGACTTTCGTCGGCAATTTCAATGCTTTCGACCTGGTCTATACCGTGCAGGGCGCTCTGGCTGGGCCGGATGGCTCCACAGACATCCTGGGCACGCTGCTCTATCGCGTCTTCTTCGGTTTCCAGCTGCAGCTCGGCGACCGCTCGATGGGTGCGACGATCGCAACCGTGATGTTCCTGATCATCCTCGCAGGCGTCTCGTTCTATCTTTTCATCGTCCAGCGGCGTATCCGCCGTTACCAGTTCTGAGGAGAGGCGAACCATGTCCAAGGCACGAACTTCCCTTGTCCGCTCCGGCCTCGTGCATCTGGCGTTGATCGCCTACACGTTGCTTGCCGTTTTCCCGGTTTTCCTGACCATCATCAATTCCTTCAAGGATCGCGCCTCGATCTTCCGGGCGCCCCTCAGCATCCCGACGCCCTCCAGCTTTAGTCTGATCGGTTACCAGACCGTTCTGAAACAGGGTGATTTCCTGACTTATTTCGAGAACAGCTTCATCGTAACGATCGTCTCGATCGTCTTGACCCTGCTGTTCGGCGCCATGGCAGCTTTCGCACTGTCGGAATACCGCTTTCGCGGCAATACGATCATGGGCCTTTATCTCGCGATCGGCATCATGATCCCGATCCGCCTCGGCACGGTCGCCATTCTCCAGGGCATGGTGGCCTTCGGGCTGGTCAATACGCTGACGGCGCTGATCCTGGTCTACACGGCGCAGGGCCTGCCGCTTGCCATCTTCATCCTGTCGGAGTTCATGCGCACCGTGTCGGATGACCTGAAGAATGCGGGCCGCATCGATGGGCTCAGCGAATATGCGATCTTCTTCCGCCTGGTGCTGCCGCTGGTTCGGCCGGCCATGGCGACGGTCGCCGTCTTCACCATGATCCCGATCTGGAACGACCTGTGGTTCCCGCTGATCCTGGCTCCGAGCGAGGCGACCAAGACGGTGACGCTGGGATCGCAGATCTTCATCGGTCAGTTCGTCACCAACTGGAACGCCGTGCTGGCGGCGCTGACACTCGCCATCCTGCCGATCCTCGTCCTTTACGTCATATTCTCCCGCCAACTTATTCGCGGCATTACCTCTGGAGCAGTCAAGTGAGCTCATCCGAAAAGCCGATCCGCGTTCTCGTCGCAGGCCTTGGCAATATGGGTCGCAGCCATGCGCTTTCCTATCACAACAACCCCGGTTTCGAGATTGTCGGCCTCGTCAACCGCTCCAAGTCGGTGCTGGCGGAACAATTGCACGGTTATAAGATCCATCCGGATTTCGAGACAGCTCTGAAAGAGTTGAAGCCCGATCTCTGCTCCATCAACACATACTCCGACAGCCATGCCGACTATGCGGTCATGGCCTTCGAGGCAGGCTGCGACGTTTTTGTCGAAAAGCCGCTGGCGACCACCGTTGAGGATGCGCAGCGCGTTGTGGCCGCAGCCAGGAAGGCCGGTCGTAAGCTGGTGATCGGCTATATTCTGCGTCACCATCCGTCCTGGATGCGGCTGATTGCTGAAGCCCGCAAGCTCGGCGGTCCTTACGTCTTCCGCATGAATCTGAACCAGCAGTCGAGCGGGCCGACCTGGGAGACGCATAAGGCGCTGATGCGCACGACATCACCGATCGTCGATTGCGGCGTGCACTATGTCGACGTCATGTGCCAGATCACCGATGCCAAGCCGGTCGAAGTGCGCGGCATGGGCCTGCGCATGTCGAATGAGATCGCGCCGGACATGTACAATTACGGCCATCTGCAGGTGATCTATGAGGACGGCTCGGTCGGCTGGTATGAGGCCGGCTGGGGGCCGATGATTTCCGAGACCGCCTTCTTTGTAAAGGATGTGATGTCGCCGAATGGCGCAGTCTCGATCGTTATGGACCCAAACGCCAAGTCGGACGACATCGATACGCACACCAAGACCTCGATCATCCGGTTGCACACGGCCGAAACTGGCCCGGACGGCAAGTTCATCCGGCCGGACCAGGATTTGCGTATGGACGGTGAACCGGGTCACCAGGAGCTCTGCGACCTCGAGCAGGCCTTCGTCCTGAAGGCCATCCGGGAAGATGTCGACCTCAGCCGCCATATGGCCGACGCCGTTCAATCGCTGCGCATCTGCCTCGCCGCCGACGAGAGCGTGCGCACCGGCAAGCCCGTTTATTTATAAGGGATTAGAGACTGTGGGATCGCTTCAACTGAAATCCATCCGCAAGGCCTATGGGACGCACGACGTGCTGAAGGGCATCAACCTCGAGGTGAAAGACGGCGAGTTCGTCATCTTTGTCGGCCCGTCCGGCTGCGGTAAGTCTACTCTTCTGCGCAGCATCGCCGGTCTTGAGGATGTGACCGCGGGTGCGGTCTTGATCAACGGCAAGGATGTGACGGTCACGCCGCCCGCTAAGCGCGGCATTTCCATGGTGTTCCAATCCTACGCGCTTTATCCGCACCTGACGGTGAAGGACAACATGGGACTCGGCCTGAAGCAAGCCGGCACCGCCAAGGGCGAGATCGACAGCCGTGTCGACAAGGCGTCCAGCATGCTTTCCCTCGAACCCTATCTCGCCCGCCGTCCGGCCGAGCTTTCCGGTGGCCAGCGTCAGCGCGTCGCTATCGGCCGCGCCATCGTGCGCGAGCCGGAACTTTTCCTGTTCGACGAACCGCTGTCGAACCTCGACGCGGCGCTGCGCGTCCAGACCCGTCTTGAAATCGCCCGCCTGCATCGCAGCCTGAAGGCCACGATGATTTATGTCACCCACGATCAGGTCGAGGCCATGACATTGGCCGACAAGATCGTCGTGATGAACGCCGGTGCGATCGAGCAAATCGGTTCACCGATGGAGCTTTATAACCGTCCTGCGAATATCTTCGTTGCTGGTTTCATTGGTTCGCCGCAGATGAATTTTATCCCTGCGGAAAAGCTCGAGCAGAGCGGCGCAACGACCATTGGCATCCGTCCGGAGCACATCACCTTGTCGCGTGAACAGGGTACTTGGTCCGCCAAGGTCATCCATGTCGAACATCTGGGCGCCGACACGATCATCTATCTCGAATCCGACCACACCGGCCTTCTGACCGTGCGCCTCTTCGGCGAACATAAATACGTGCCGGACGAAACGGTCTATGCGACGCCGGATGCCGGCCACATGCATCGCTTCGATGAGAATAATCAGGCCATTCGGGCGTAGGCATGCGTCTTGCAACGGAGATCGAGGCACGCATGCCGAGCCGTAAGGAGGCTCGGCTGCTGCGGCAGCCGAAGTCGGCGCCGGATATTGGTCGTCCTCAAAGTGGACGTCGATAGCGACGGGACGCCGATTACCTATTCCGAGACGCTAGGGTCGGCGGAGCGGGTGACCTTCAAGGTCGATCTCGGATGATGCTACGGCATAAAGATTGGGGACAATGCGCAGAACGGTCATTGCCATGCTCACTGCCGGAGAAATGGAGACGGGCCTTTGCCGCGCCTCCACCATGTTACCTTAGACCGTGACCGATGGCAGCAGCTTGGCACGTTCGCTCAGGATCTGCCGGCAGGCGGACGCGAGTTCGCGACCCTTGATGATGAAATGCTCTTTGAAGAATTGGATATGGGCTTCCGATTCCTGGAAGTGATGCGGCGTCAGGACGGCCGACAGGACGGGCACCCCGGTGTCGAGTTGCACGCGCATCATCGCATCCAGAACGGTGTTGGCGACGAATTCATGGCGATAGATGCCGCCGTCGACAACGAAAGCGGTGGCGACGATCGCGGAATAGCGGCCATTGCGAGCGAGGGTCTGTGCATGCAGCGGAATTTCCAACGCGCCCGGTACGTCGAAAATATCAATGGGGGATGCCCCCTCTGCCGTCTGCCATTCGGCGATGAATGAATCGACGCAACGATCGACGATGTCGGCATGCCACCGGGCCCTGATCAGCGCAATGCGGCTCGGCTGGGTGGAGATCGAAATGGTCATGAATTTTGCCTTTCAAGGGTTGTTGTCAAATATCCCTTGGGCGAACACGCAGGACTGCAACGCTCCCTCAAAGAGGAGGAGAGTGCGATCCAGCTTGCTCTCTTCCATCCGGACTATACCGTCGGCTCCGGCCTCTCACCGGATCTGCTGACCCTTCTGGCAGACCAGAAGGCGCTCGCGGGCTCGGAGACCAACCTCCATACCGCCGGTGGGGAATTACACCCCGCCCTGAGAACGGCGGGACTATAAATGCGGTGCAAGAAAAATCAAAGAAAAACGCCGGGCGATTTGCCCGGCGCTTGCGAAAAATCTATCCGCTTGTCCTCGTCGGTCAATCCTGAATCACCAGCAGATCGGAGGAGGCGAAGCGCAGGGTAACCTTCTCGCCAACGCTCGGAGGCATCGTGCCCGGGCTGTTGAACATGTCGAAGGAAATGGTGTTGCCGCCGACATTCATGCGCGTGCGGATGACCGAACCCAGGAAATGCGCCGAGGAGACTTCACCTGTCAGTGCGGTATCGCCCTTGGCCGATTCCGCCAGCGAACCGGCTTCCGGGCGCAAGGCGAGCGATACCTTATCGCCCGGCTTATAAGCCGTAACCGACTGCTTCAAGGTGACGCCCTGGTCGCCGATCATGATGCGGCTGTTATCGGGATCAACGACCTGGCCTTCGATGAGGTTCAACGTGCCGACGAAAGACGCGACGAAGCGGGTAGCCGGGGTGTTGTAGATCTCGAAGGGCGTGCCAATTTGGTCGGCGCGCCCGGCGTTCATGACGACGATGCGGTCGGAGATCGACAGCGCTTCTTCCTGGTCGTGCGTCACGAAGACGGTGGTGATGCCGAGTTGCTGCTGGATGGCGCGGATTTCTTCGCGCAGCGATACGCGGATCTTGGCATCGAGGGCCGAGAGCGGTTCGTCGAGGAGCAGAACCTGCGGTTTGACGGCGATAGCGCGGGCGAGCGCCACACGCTGCTGCTGGCCGCCGGACATCTGGAAGGGATAGCGGCCGGCGAGATGATCGAGCTTGATCAGGCCGAGCATTTCCTTGACGCGCTTATCGATCTCGGGCTTGGCAACGCCGGCGACCTTGAGACCGAAGGCGACATTGTCGTGCACGGTCATGTTCGGAAACAGGGCGTATGCCTGGAACACCATGCCGATGTTGCGCTGGTTCGGCTTCAGCGGACGTTGGTCCTTGCCGTCGATCGTCAGCGTGCCGGCGCTCGGGGTTTCGAAACCGGCGATCATGCGCAGAACGGTCGTCTTGCCGCAGCCAGACGGTCCGAGGAAGGAGACGAACTCCCCTTTCTCGATATGCATGGTGAAGTCGTGAACGACTTGGACGTCGCCGAAGGACTTCTTGATGTGTGTGAGTTCGAGAAAAGCCATGGTGTGAAGCCTTATGCCTTAATCGGAGCGGATTTGGAGAAGCGTGAAACAAGCTGGAGCAGGCCCATGCTGAGCCAGGTTACAGCGAGCGCGATGATCGCCAGCGCCGACGGCTCGTAAGCCCGGTTGGCGCCGATGAGCTGCATATAGGGTCCGAAGGCCGGACGGTTGAGCAGCGACGCCATGGTGAATTCACCCATGACGATCGCAAGCGTGATGAAAGCGCCGGAAAGCACACCGCTCATCACATTCGGGAAGATGCATTTGAACATGATCGTCGTCCACTTTGCACCCAGGCTTTCCGCCGCTTCCGTCAGCGTGCCGACATCGATCGTGCGCATAGCCGTGTCCACCGAACGGTACATATAAGGCAGCGATAATACAATGTAGGAGCAGACGAGCAGGAGGTTCGTTGTCTGATTGTAGCCGGTCAGCGGCAAGATCGACGACGAATTATAAAGGCGGAGATAGCCGAAGACGATAACGATGGCCGGAATGACCAGCGGCATCAGCGTGACGAATTCGACGAAGGGACGGATCTGTGGCAGACGCAGCCGCACCCAATAAGCCGTCGGCACGACAAGCAGCATGCCGAAGATGATGGTCAGGAGCGCCATCAGCATCGAGAAGCCGAAGGCGGTCAGGAAGCCCAGGTCTGAGAAGACCGACCTATAGGCATCGAAGCTATAGACGTCGCGCCGCATGCGCAGCGAGAATTCCAGCGTACCGATGAGCGGAACGAAGAAATAGATGACGCCGATGGCGACTGCGATCCAGGCAAAGAATTTTTGCAGCTTCATTTTTGCCACCGTTCAGCGCGCATGCGCATCAAGATATAGATGACGTTTGAAATACCCGTGATGACGATCATGCCGAGCGCCAGCGCATAGCCAAGGTTGGCATTGTGCAGCACGTCGCCGCGGATCTGCGCATAGAGCACGATCGGGACGATGTTCAGCGAGCTGCCGGTCAGCGCGATAGCGGTTGCGATGGCACCGAAGGAATTGGCAAACAGCAGCAGCGTCGTGCCGAGGAGGCTTGGCCAGAGGATAGGCAGGGCGACCATCAGCCAATATTGCTTGTTGGTGGCGCCGAGAATGGAGGCGGCTTCACGCCATTCTTTCTTCATGCCGTCGAGCGCCGGCGTGATGATCAGCACCATCAACGGAATCTGGAAGTACATGTAGGTGATGGTGAGACCGAAGAAGCTCAGAAGATTGAAGCCGGTCGCGTAAAGGTTCAAACCGAAATGGGCGAGCAATATGGTGACAAGGCCTTGGCGGCCGAGCGTTGCGATAAAAGAGAAGGCCAGCGGCACGCCCGCGAAATTCGAAGCGACGCCGGAAAAGGTCAGAAAGGCACTGCGGATCCAGGTGGGGAGACCGCCGAGTACGAGCGCCCAGGCGAGATAAAAGCCGATGATCGCGCCGCCAAGCGCGGAGGCAACCGAGATCTTGATGCTGATCCAATAGGCGCTGAGGATGGTCGGCGTGAAGAGGTCGCCGAGGTTCTTGAGCGTGAAACTCCCGTCCGGCGTCAAAAACGCGCCCATGACGAGATAGAGCGTCGGGATAATCAGGAACAACAGCGTGAAGATCACGAAGGGGGCAATGCCCAGCCAGTCGACGACGATGCGCTTGTTGATCAAGGGTGCGGTACTGACTGCTGATGTTGTGACGGTGCTCATGAGAGGCCCCAATTTGCGGCGTCGGAAAATGGAAAACCTCCCCGCCGAAGCGGGGAGGTTCAAGTCAAGCCAGATTACTTAACGTTCGAACCGACAACGCTGTCCCACTGCTTGGTGATGACGGCCGAACCTGCCTTCTGCTCGTCAAGCGTCGGGAAGGTGGCCTTTTCATAGGCTGCTGCCGGCGGCAGCTTGTCGAGAAGTTCTTGCGGAACCTTCTTGTTCTTTGCCAGGTCGTTGAAGCGGATCGGGTGGCAATAGCCCTTCAACCAGCCGATCTGGCCCTCGTCGGAATAGAGGAATTCCATCCAGAGCTTGGCAGCGTTCGGGTGCGGAGCGAAAGCCGAGATCGCTTGGACGTAAACGCCAGCGATAACACCCGAAGCCGGGACCGTAACGTCGACCGGCGGGTTGCCGTTCAGGCTGTCGCGCCATGCAAGACCATTATAGTCCCAAGCGATGACGATCGGGGTGGAACCCTGAGCGAGCGAAGCGGACTTGCCGATGATCGGAACGAAGTTGCCAGCCTTGTTGAGCTGGGCGAAGTACTTCAGGCCAGCGTCGCCAACCTTGGTTGCATCCTTCTCGCCAGCAGCGAGACCAGCAGCGTAAACGGCCTGAACAGCCTGGTTGGAAGCGCGCGGGTCGCCGGCAAGCGATACCGTGTTGGCATAATCCGACTTCTGCAGGTCAGCCCAATCCTTCGGCGGATTCTTAACGACGTCCTTGTTTACGACGAAGGAGAGAACGCCGTAGTAGTCGCCGTACCAGGAGCCGTCAGCATCCTTGGCGCTGTCCGGGATCGAGTCCCAGGTGGAAACCTTGTAAGGCAGCAGAAGGCCGTCCTTCTTGGCGGTCGGGCCGAAGGAGAGGCCGACGTCGATCACGTCGGGAGCCTGCGGGCCGGTGTTGCCCTTGTTGGCGCGGATTGCTTCAACTTCATCGCCCGACCCGGCGTCCGGGTTCAGTTCGTTGACATCGAGGCCGTACTTTGCCTTGAAAGCGGCAATCAGGTCGCCATAACCGCACCAGTTGTGGGGCAGGGCGATGGTGGTCAGCGTGCCTTCCTTCTTGGCGGCAGCGATGAGGTCCGCGCTCGGTTCAGCAGCTGCGATAGCGCTCGAAGCTACGAGCATCGCAGTGGAGAGCGTCAGAAGACGATGAATTTTCGAGATCACTGGTATTCCTCCTTTTGGGTTTTCAGTGTCTGGCTTGCTGTTAATGACGTTGCATGAAGGTTGTGTGACGGGTTGCGGCGGGTTGCGTTTCCTGAAACGTCGGGGATTTACTTTTATCCGCTAACGATGACAGGCTCTATCTTGTCGGCCGTTCCCCAGGTCTTAATTTTATACTTCTCCTCCCTCTAACCCAGCTTGCGGAACAGCCTTGTTTGTTCGAACAGGCCTTCAAGCGTTTTCATGCGCTCACTGGTCTCATCCCAGGTCGAGCTTTGTACGGCTTCGATCAGGGCCTCGACGATGAAGAGGGTGACGACGGAGGAATCCCAAGCCGATGGAGCCTCGATTTGCACACGGAACGTGTGTTTGGCATGCTTGGCGGCGGGGGTCGCCCATTGGTCGGTGAAGACGATGATCTCGGCCCCGTGGCGGCGTGCGGCAGCCGCGAGGCTGACTATTTCCTGCTCGTAGCGACGGATATCGAAGATCACGAGCAAGTCGCCGGGGTTCATGTTCAGAACATATTGTGGCCAGGAACTGGAATTGGAGGAGAGCAGGGTCGTGTTCGGGCGGATGACCTGCATATGGGTGAAGAAATATTCGGCAAGCGCGCCGGTGATGCGGCCACCGACGAAATAAAGCCCGCGCTTGCGCTCCGACAGCAGTGCAGCGACGCTATCGAAGGTTGCCGCATCGATATCCGCCAACGTTTGGCGCAGGTTGCTCATGATGGTATCGGCAAAGCGGTTGAGGATATGTGTGCCGGGGGCATTGGATGCCCAGCGATCATGTTTCGTCAGCGGATTTGAGATGGTCGCCTCGACCTCCTGATGGAGGTGGGACTGAAAGTCCGGATAACCCTTGAAGCCGAGTTTCTGCACCATGCGGGCCACTGTCGGCGTGGAAACCCGCGCATTTTCGGCAACCGTCGTGATGCTGCCCAGCCCTGAAACCGGGTAGTTGTCGAGCAAGCTTTTGGCGAGCTGCTTTTCGGCGCGCGTCAACGCGTCGAATTGGGCATGGATAACGTCCGAAACTGTTTTCGACGCATTGCTCACTCGATTTTAGCTCCCCAGGGACGGTCTTTTGCCAGTCTCCTATAAAGATATAACTACGCTGTCACATTTGGTGTCAATGTCACAAATGAAGAAATAATTTCAGTTCCCAGTTGACAGCCGTCGAAACCTGAAGAATTCTTTTCTTGTAAACATTTCATTAGGCAGCGGTGGGGCTCCTTTGATGCTTGCTCGGCAGGAGATTCTGACGGAAGCGGACGGCGATTGCGTTGCGGTCGAACGACCGACCGGAGCAAGCCCGGTTCTGATCATTTGTGAACATGCTTCGCGCACGCTGCCGGAATATTTCGGCGATCTCGGCCTTTCGAGCGAAGCGCTTTCCAGTCATATCGCCTGGGACCCCGGTGCGCTGGCCGTCGCCCGGAAAATGTCCGATAACCTCGATGCCACGCTGGTCTATCAACGCTTCTCGCGCTTGATCTACGACTGCAATCGGCCGCCGGAAAGCGCGGGCGCCATGCCGGAAACCAGCGAGATCTACACGATCCCCGGCAACCAGCACCTGCAGGCGGCCGACCGACAGGCACGGACCGAGGCTCTTTATCTACCATTCCACGACCGCATTCGGGCTCTGTTGAAGGAACGGGCGGCGAAGGAACAAAAAACCGTGATCGTGACGGTGCATAGTTTTACGCCCGTGTACAACGGCAGGCAGCGGGCAGTGGAGCTCGGCATTCTGCACGATGACGACCGCTTTCTGGCCGATCGAATGCTCGATGCGGCCAGAAAGGCGCCGGTCTACCGCACGGAGCGCAACGAGCCTTATGGGCCAGAGGATGGCGTTACCCATACGCTCAAACTGCATGGGCTCGCCAATGGTTTGCATAACGTTATGATCGAGGTCCGCAACGACCTCATCCAAGATGACGTCGGCCAAGGGGTCGTGGCCGGCTATCTGACAGGGCTTATCCAGAGCAGCCTGGAAGCCTGAACATAAAAGAAGACCTCGGGGAGCAGTTCAACTGCGATCGGGCCGCACGGCAAAAGCCGGTGGCACACATGGCACATGGTTTTCCGCAATTCCGCGGACGGCCGGGTTTTAGGGGGAATGACATGTCTGATTACACAGAGTTAGACAAAAAGCAGGACGTGCATATTCTGCACTCCATGGGCTATGCCCAGGAGTTGGAGCGGCGCATGAGCTCGTTCTCGAATTTCGCCGTATCCTTTTCGATCATTTGCATTCTTTCGGGCGGCATCAATTCGCTCGCCCAGGCGACTTCGGGTGCAGGTGGCGCCGCGATCGGCATCGGCTGGCCAGTCGGATGCTTCATCTCTTTGGTCTTCGCCATAGCCATGGCGCAGATCAGCTCGGCCTATCCGACGGCTGGCGGGCTCTATCACTGGGGTTCGATCCTCGGCAACCGCTTCACCGGCTGGTTGACAGCCTGGTTCAACCTGCTCGGCCTCGTCACCGTTCTCGGCGCGATCAATGTCGGCACCTATTATTTCTTCTTCGGTGCTCTCGGCGGCTATTTCGGCATGGTCGATACGACACTGGTCCGGATCCTGTTCCTCGTCGTCATCACCGGCCTTCAGGCACTCGTGAACCACATGGGCATCGGGCTTACGGCGAAGCTGACCGACTTTTCCGGCTATTTGATCTTCGCGACTTCGATCGCGCTCGCGGTCGTGTGCCTGATCGCTGCGCCGTCCTACGATTTCGCACGGTTGTTCACCTTTACGAATTATTCTGGCGTGGCGACCATCGCTGCCGACGGATCGGCGACTGGAGCACCGGTCTGGCCGCAGGTATCCACCTTCTGGGTCTTCGCGCTCGGCCTCTTGCTGCCGATCTACACGATCACCGGCTACGATGCTTCGGCGCACACCTCGGAGGAAACTCTGAAGGCTGCGCATTCCGTTCCGCGCGGCATGGTAGCCTCGGTACTTTGGTCGGCATTGTTCGGTTACATCATGCTTTGTGCGTTCGTTCTGATGCTGCCGAATATGGACGATGCCGCAAAACAGGGCTGGAACGTCTTCTTCTGGGCGATGGATGCCCGGGTCAATCCCATCATCAAGGATATCCTTTATTTCCTGATCTTCGTTAGCCAGTGGCTTTGCGGCCTTGCGACGGTCACCTCGGTATCGCGCATGATCTTCGCGTTCTCGCGTGATGGCGGCCTTCCGGCATCGAAGGGGCTCTCCAAGGTCAGCCCGAAATTCCGCACGCCGGTATCCGCGATCTGGACAGGCTCGGTTCTTTCGGTGCTGTTCGTCTGGGGTTCTTCGCTGGTCTCGATCGGCGACACGCCGGTCTATACGATCGTCGTTTCATGCACCGTCATCTTCCTCTTCTTCTCCTTCGCGATCCCGATCACGCTCGGTCTCTTCGCATGGGGTACGTCGAAGTGGGACAAGATGGGCCCGTGGAATCTCGGCGAGATGGGGTTCAAGCTTTTTGCCGTGCTCTCGATCCTCGCGATGATCGTCATCTTTGTTATCGGCATTCAGCCGCCGAACGACTGGGCGGGCATCATCACCGTCGGCTTCCTTGTCCTGACGGGGATCGTCTGGTTCGGTTTCGAACGTCGCCGCTTCCGAGGCCCGCCGATCGGCGAGGAGATCGCAAGGCGCAAAGCCGAAATCGCAGCCGCCGAAGCAGCAGTCGGCGAACGCTGACCGTCGGGGCTCATTTCTCAAACGGCGGGGCCGCCTGCGCGCGGCCCCTTCACCGGCATAAACGAAACGCACGGCGCTGCGTCGCGCCCTGCCGCAAGCCGTCGTTTTGTTGTCCGAAGTCCTAATTCACTATTCAGGCGGATCACTCATGAGCACTAGCTATACGTTCGACGACCTTAAGCAGGATGTGGCCGAGGGGCGCATCGATACGGTTCTGGCATGTCAGGTTGACATGCAGGGTCGCCTGATGGGCAAGCGTTTCCAGGCGGAATTCTTCGTCGAGAGCGCCTTTAAGGAAACGCATAGCTGCAATTATCTCCAGGCGACCGACATCGAGATGGAAACCGTCTCGGGCTACAAGTCGACGAGCTGGGAGAAGGGCTATGGCGACTATACGATGAAGCCTGATCTTGCCACGCTTCGTCGTATTCCCTGGCTCGAAGGTACGGCGCTTGTCCTTTGCGACGTCCTCGATCATCACACGCATGAAGAGGTGGCACATTCCCCGCGCGCGATCCTGAAAAAGCAGGTGAAGCGATTGGAAGCCATGGGCCTCAAGGCCTATATGGCCTCGGAGCTCGAGTTTTTCTTATTCGATCAAAGCTACGACAGCGCGCGAGAGTCCGGCTACCGCCATCTGAAGCTCGCCAGCGGCTACAACGAGGACTACCACATCTTCCAGACCACCAAGGAAGAAGAGGTGATGCGGGCGATCCGCACAGGGCTGCAGGGCGCCGGCATCCCGGTCGAAAATTCCAAGGGTGAAGCTTCCGCCGGCCAGGAAGAGATCAATGTCCGCTATGCCGACGCGCTGACCATGGCCGACCGCCACGCGATCATCAAGAACGGCTGCAAGGAAATCGCCTGGTCGAAGGGCAAGGCCATCACCTTCCTGGCGAAGTGGAGCTATAGCGCCGCCGGCAGCTCCTCGCATATCCACCAGTCGCTCTGGAGCCTCGACGGCAAGACCCCGAAGTTCTTCGAAGAGGGCGGCAAGTACGGCATGTCGCCAATGATGAAGCACTATGTCGCCGGCCTTCTGACCCATGCCAGCGAGATCACCTACTTCTTGGCTCCCTACATCAATTCCTACAAGCGCTTCATGGCCGGCACATTCGCGCCGACCAAGGCAATCTGGAGCAAGGACAATCGCACAGCCGGTTATCGTCTTTGCGGCGAAGATACCAAGGCGATCCGCATCGAATGCCGCGTCGGCGGTTCTGATCTCAATCCGCATCTGGCGTTTGCGGCGCTGATCGCCGCCGGCCTCGATGGTATCGACAACAAGCTGGAGCTGGAAGCGCCGTTCGTGGGAGATGCCTACGGCGCCCGTGAGGTCCGCGAAATTCCGCGCACCCTGCGCGATGCGGCGACGGCCATGACCGGTTCGAATATGCTGCGCACCGCTTTCGGCGACGATGTTATTGATCATTACACACGTGCCGCCCAATGGGAGCAGGAAGAGTATGATCGTCGCGTTACCGATTGGGAAGTGGCGCGCGGATTCGAAAGGGCGTAAGCCTGGTTGCAATATGCTTCCCGCCCGGTTTTCATGCCATCGTCGGGCAGGAGCAGCGCTTGGATGAGCTGCGCATTCACCGCATCCTTTCACGGGCGGACCATCCGGCGATCCTATTGGTGACTATAAAAACAGGATTTCGATCATGACCATGATCACATGCATATCCCCTGTGAACGGGGAGGTTTATGCGCAGCGTCCGGCGCTGTCGCTGGAGGGCGCAAAGGAAGCTGTCGCCCGTGCTCGCATGGCGCAGAAGGATTGGGCACGTCGCCCGCTGGAGGATCGCGTTCAGCTTGTTCTGAAGGGCGTTGCCCGGCTCAACGAAATGGCCGATGTCGTGGTGCCGGAGCTCGCCTGGCAGATGGGCCGCCCGATTAAGTACGGCGGCGAATATCGTGGCTTCAACGAGCGCTCGAATTATGTGGCCTCGATCGCAGCCGACGCATTGTCGCCGATGGTCGTGGAAGACAGCGCGAATTTCGCGCGCCGCATCGAGCGCGAGCCGCACGGAGTAGTCTTCGTCATCGCCCCGTGGAACTATCCCTATATGACGGCCATCAACACGGTCGCTCCGGCACTAATGGCCGGAAATACCGTCATTCTGAAGCATGCCAGCCAGACGCTTCTGGTCGGTGAGCGGCTGGTGCAGGCTTTCGTCGAGGCGGGCGTTCCAGCCGATGTCTTCCAGAACATCTTCCTCGATCATGAGACGACGTCGGCGCTGATCGCTGCAGGCAGCTTCAACTTCATCAACTTCACCGGATCGGTCGAAGGCGGACGGTCGATCGAGCGCGCCGCCGCGGGCACGTTCACCAGTCTCGGCCTCGAACTTGGCGGCAAGGATCCGGGCTATGTCATGGACGACGCCGATATCGATGCCGCTGTCGATACGCTGATGGATGGCGCGACCTATAATTCCGGCCAATGCTGCTGTGGCATCGAGCGCATCTATGTGCATGAGACGCTCTATGATGCCTTCGTTGAGAAGTCGGTCGCCTGGGTGTCGAACTACAAGCTCGGCAATCCGCTCGATCCGGAGACCACGCTTGGCCCGATGGCGAACAAGCGTTTCGCCAAGGTGGTGCGCGAGCAGATCGCTGACGCAGTTGCCAAGGGCGCCAAGGCGCTGGTCGATCCCAAACTTTTCCCGGCCGATGATGGCGGCGCTTATCTCGCGCCGCAGATCCTCGTCGACGTCGATCACTCGATGGCCTTCATGCGCGAGGAAACCTTCGGTCCGGCCGTCGGTATCATGAAGGTGAAGAGCGATGCCGAAGCGCTGGAATTGATGAACGACAGCCCCTATGGACTGACCGCGTCGCTGTGGACCAAGGATGTTGAGCGCGCCTCCCTAATCGGCCGCGACATCGAAACCGGCACCGTCTTCATGAACCGCGCCGACTACCTCGATCCGGCGCTTTGCTGGACCGGCGTCAAGGAAACCGGCCGGGGCGGCTCGCTCTCCATCATCGGCTTCCACAATCTGACGCGCCCGAAATCCTACCATTTGAAGAAAGTAACAGCATGAGCACTATCTCAGCCAATTGGAGCTATCCGAACGCCTTCAAGCTCGGTCGGGGCCGGATTACGGAACTGGCGGATGCCTGCAAGAGTTTGGGCATGAAGAAGCCGCTCCTGGTCACCGACCGGGGACTCGCCTCGATGGCGATCACCAAGACGGCTCTGGATATTCTTGAAGACGCTGGCCTCGGCCGCGCCATCTTCGCCGATGTCGATCCTAATCCGAACGAGAAGAACCTCGATGCCGGCGTCAAGGCCTTCAAGGATGGCGGTCATGACGGCGTCGTTGCCTTCGGCGGCGGCTCGGGGCTCGATCTCGGCAAATGCATCGCCTTTATGGCCGGCCAGACGCGGCCGGTCTGGGATTTCGAGGATATCGGTGATTGGTGGACCCGCGCGAGTGTCGAAGGCATCGCCCCGATTGTCGCCGTGCCGACCACCGCCGGCACCGGCTCGGAAGTTGGCCGCGCCAGCGTCATTACCAATTCCGCAACACATGTGAAGAAGATCATCTTCCATCCAAAGTTTTTGCCGGGCGTTGTCATCGCGGACCCGGAACTGACCGTCGGCATGCCGAAGATTATCACCGCCGGGACGGGGATGGACGCTTTCGCCCATTGCCTGGAAGCCTATTCCTCACCCTTCTATCATCCGATGTCGGCCGGTATCGCAATGGAAGGCATGCGGCTCGTCAAGGAATTCCTGCCGCGCGCCTATAGGGAAGGCACCGATCTCGAAGCCCGCACCAACATGATGAGCGCCGCCGCCATGGGCGCCGTCGCCTTCCAGAAGGGACTTGGCGCCATTCACGCGCTGTCGCATCCGATCGGCGCCGTGTACAACACCCATCACGGCATGACCAATGCCGTCGTCATGCCGGCCGTCCTTAGTTTCAACCGCAAGGCCATCGAAGACAAGATCGCCCGTGCCGCCGCTTACCTCGGCATTTCCGGCGGTTTCGACGGTTTTTATGACTACGTGCTGAAGCTGCGAGCCGAACTCGGCGTACCCGATAGCCTCTCGGCCATGGGCATTGCGCCTGATCGCATCGATGAGCTGTCGGCCATGGCCATCGAAGATCCGAGCGCCGGCGGCAATCCGGTGCCGATGACGCTCGAAAACACCAAGGCGCTGTTCCACGACTGCTTCTAGTCGTATTTTTGTGAGTTTTCGGTCGTGCCGCGAGACAATTGCGGCACGATTTTTTGTGCTTGTCTGCTGAGATCGGCGCTGGCAATCTTCACCAGAAAGTCGTGTGCCAATGGCTCTGCCAGCCGTTTCGCCGATGCAACATCGCGCTGCCGCCAAATTGGCAATTAAGGCTTTATTAACCATATCTCGAAACAATGCGTTAACTGCACCGATGACTCAGATGGTGTGGAAAAGAGCGATGTTCGTGCTCACCGCCATCTGCCGGAGACCGACAATGCCAGTTATCACATTTGCGAATACGAAGGGTGGGGCGGGGAAGACGACAGCGGTTCTGCTGTTGGCCACGGAATTGGCGCGGCGCGGCTATCGCGTCACCATTCTCGACGCTGACCCGCAGCACTGGATTTCGCACTGGTATGAAAGTTCCGGCCATGTGCAAAACATCTCGGTCATCGACTTCGTGACCAGCGCATCTTTGCCTGTACATCTTTCAGAGAACAGTGCGACGGATTATTTCATTCTCGATCTGCCGGGCGCTCGCACACCACTGCTGGCAACGGCGCTTGGCCTTTCCGATCATGTGCTCATTCCGATCCAAGGCTGCGCGATGGATGCGCGAGGCGGGGCGCAGGTGCTGGAGTTACTGCAATATCTGGAACAACGGGCCGGCATTCACATCAATCATTCGGTTGTTCTGACCCGCGTGAATTCGATGGTGACGACCAGAGCCCTGCAGACGGTGAAAGCGCTGCTATCCGAGCGGAGTGTTACGGTTCTCGAAACGCCGATTATCGAACGCTCGGCCTTCCGCGATATCTTCGACTGCGGCGGAACGCTCTATACGATGGACCCCAGTCGGGTCAGCAATCTCGACAAGGCGCAGGAAAATGCCCGCGCCTTTGCAGAGGAAATGATGCGGCTCCTGCCGGCGCGGCTGACGGCTTCGGCCCGTAGCGCTGACCAAGATGCGATCCGCAGCGCAGCCTAACGAACTTCGATAATAAAAAAAGGCCGCCGGATCGCTCCCCAGCCACTAAAGCCGCAGAAGGTCGCGGTGGTCATACCGCTATGCGCCAATGCGATCGAACGGCCGGATAGGGACCTGTCGTTTGGCACTTAATCGTAAGACTGCATCTCCAATAAAATCATATCGTTAGCGCGGCACATAATTCGAGATTTGGCATTTGAAGGTCCGCCAATCTCCGCCGCTGCAGCGTCATCGTTGCTCACCAGAAACACGACTCTTCTGCCACCATGGACGGCGGGGTCTTTGGCAAGAATGGCGGCGATCAAATGGTTGAAGCCCTTGACCAATCTTGCGCCAGTGAAGGCCTGCGCGATGAACGTGGACGAAGGCTGCCCGAGAGGTCGGGGCGACCGGGTTGGTGATGTCGATGATCACTTTGCCGTCGAGTGCGTCACCGCAGTCGCCCACGACTGCAGCCGCGCCGGAGTGCGGCACAGCGAGGATGACAATATCGCGGGCGGGTATCCGATTTGAATGCCAGGTACGATATTGCCGCATTGTCGCCCCTGCATCTTTCATTCACCGACATTTATCGGTTTTATCTTTTGTAGATGGCTTAGTCGGAGATACGCGGGACCTCAGAAAGTCCCGGACCCACGCTGCGGAAACCCATTCGGCGGCAACAACTAGGCGAGATGACGAATTCTTTGGTGGGAGCGCGGAAAGATTTCGCGAAGCAAAAGTCATCAGCTCCGATGTCTGGATGAGTTGGATTCTTGATCAGAGCTGAGCGCGCCAACCGGTCCTGAAATTGAGCTCCGTCAGCATCTGAAAGCTGTTACACCAACGAACATCAAGATCCCTGCAGACATCAGGGATCCTGCGGTTTGCTCGCTTCGTACTCGGCTTGGAGGCCTCGACTGTGACGACAATTCGGTCTCCGCGATGGGCCAAGGCATGGGCAATCAGGAATGGATCGCGGCCGACCTCAATGATTTCGGCATCGTTGAGATCGGGCGCATATTTTTCGATGACGGCCTGAACCAAGGTTGGATCGACATCTTCATCCAGCTTTAGGGCGTCGCAATTGTCGCCCTCCTTCAGCCATTGCGCCAGTTCCGAGCCTTCTGTAATCTCTTCGAGGATTTCGAGCGGGATCTTTAGCGCTCCAGTCTCGCCCATATGAACGAGCCAGCCCCAGAACTCGGGAACACGTTGAATCGGTTAGTAGAGATTATGCGCCGTAATGAGGACGTTCGCGTCGAGAAGATGCACACCGCCCCCTTACGCCACGCCGTCGGTTAGCGAGAAGACGTTGTTCGGCTTCACGCCCAGGATCGCCGCGGCCTTGGAAGGCGACAGGGCTCCGTCCGCCAGCATCCGTCTCGAAAGGCTCAGCAGGCGATTGCCAAGCCGATGTCGACGCACGAGATAATAGCTTGGTCCGCCTTCGCTTTCGCGCGAACTTTCGCGCTGAGCTGCTTTGTTGTTCAGCCATTGCTGGCGGAAGACAGCTGTCACCGACGACCACATCACACGGTCGATAATCCCTTCGCGGTAGAGCTTATAGGCAACCATCGAATGACTGACCTGCCGCAGCTCCGCGATTTCGCTGATGCGCGCCCTTACCACTTCCTCGGTCGCTCCGCGCAACGCAACCTCGCCGGCGATCTCGGCCGAAGGCAGCAGGATGCGACCCGCCACGTCGTTGCAGAAGGTTTCGATGGCCGATATTGGCGTGCCGCCGCTCACACCAGTCTGTCCAAGCCAAATGTGGGCCAGTTCGTGTAGCAGTGTAAACGACCAGGCTTGGTCGCTGTCCTGGTCGTTGACGACGACAAAGGGCGCAAGCGTGTCGGACAGTGCGAAGCCTCTGAACAATTCGACATTAAGCGCGCTGTGGTGACTGCCGAGATTGCCGATCAACAAGACGAATATCCCTGCCGCCTCGGCACGTTCCCGCAGATAGGCGAAGCCACGGGCTGTGCCTCGACCATTACCCGATCGGAAAGAATGGAGACTGAAACCCAAACGCTCACTGATCGCCGCGGCCAGACCCTGTGCTCCACGGCGATAGTCATAAGAAGCAACGAAATCGAGCGGTTCGGCCTCTTCTTCGCTCTCCAGCAAGGATCGCACCATTTCCTGGCGGGCGCGGACCTCGCGCAGCAGGGTATCGACCAGCGCCGCGTCGCGCTGTGCATATTCGTCGGGAAGGGTCCGAAAGTCCTCGCCACGCGCCGCGGTGGCCGGAGGTTCGGCAAGGTAGAAGGTAAGGAGTGGTCGGCGGTACTGCGTCGACATCTTGATCAACTGCGGGCGGGTCGGCTCGACCTGACCGTCTTCAAGCATTGCAAGGCGATCGCTGCCCGCAACACCGCGCGCATCGGCAATGCCGAGCTTGTCGGCAGCATCTTTTACACTGAGCCCCGCGGTCTCGCGCGCCCACCGCAGAATCAATGGGTTGACCTTTGGCACCTTTCACCTCTGTTCGGGCAAGTAGATACTTGGTTTGATTTGATCATGCAGTCGTTACGAAAGATATAGGCATCCCGGCGTGCGAAGCCACCCGACGCCGCATCACTCTCTGTCGACGGCCGTCGCGCCGGCGCCGGAAAAAGACAAGCTGGTCTCGACGACGACAGGACCCGATTCCTGTTCATTTCGCGCTGACATCGACGACGATGATTTCAGTTCGATGCTAGTGGTAAGGTGACTGAAAGCTGTTAGCATCACTCGATAAAGGCGGGTTCCTCCTCCGTCTCGGTGTCATCGCTTTGCGAGGCGACGATCTCGCTTTGCACGGCGTGCCTGCTCAGCAGGCCGGCGTCCTCGAGAGCTTCGACGTTCGGCAGGTCGCGCAGCGTCTCCATGCCGAAGGCCGAGAGAAAGTGCGGCGCCGTCACATAGGTATAAGGCGCCCCCGGCGGGCTACGTGGTCCGGAAGATCGCTCCAGCGGCCTTCTTATATGCGTCCAGATGGATCAATCGACGAATTCGACGACCACACCGGGTTTGACCATCTTGGCGAGCTCTGTCGCATCCCAGTTGGTGAGGCGCACGCAGCCATGGCTCTGCGACTTGCCGATCTTCGAAGGGTCGGGCGTCCCGTGGATGCCGTAGGTCGGCTTCGACAGCGCCATCCAGACAACACCGACCGGGCCGTTGGGGCCGGGCGGAATGTCGAGGATCTTGTCGTTGGCGCCCTGCTTGAAGTTGATCTTCGGATTGTATGTGTAGCCGGGATTGAAGGCGACCCGTTCGACCGTCACAGTGCCGGAGGGCGACGGCGTGTCGGTCGAGCCGATGCTCGCGGGATAGGCGGCAATCAGGGCGCCGCTAGCATCGTAGGCGAAAACCTGCTTGCGGCCCTTGTCGGCGAGAATTTTCGCGACGCTGCCGGTTTTGCCGGGACCGGTATTGACCACTTTGATCGTGCTGCCGGGAACCGTGAAGTCGACGCCGCGATTGAGCTCTTTGAGATAGCCTTCGTCCATATGAAAGCGTTCGGCCAACATTTCCGTGGTCGACGTGTAGCCGAGTGACGGCATCTGCGCCTTTGCGGCATAATCTTCAGGAATAGACGCTACATAAGGGCCGGCGGCATCGGCAGGCGTGATCGTGTAGTTGACGATCGGCATGCCGCCTGACAGGCGCAATTGCTCGAGGATCGTTTCCGTGTCGTTCGGGTTCAGCGTTTGGCCGGTCATCTGTTGGTAGGCGTAGATCGCCTTGGTGACGTTGGCGCCCATGCGGCCATCGATCGCGCCCGGCGAAATGCCCTGGCGGGCGAGGAAGACCTCAAGCGCGGTGATCTCCATTTTCGACTTGCCCTTCAGCGTGATGACGGGCTCGGCCGGCGGCTTGCGCTCGATACCGGGCGTCTGCTCCTGGGGATCGATCGATGCGTAGTCGTTGCCGCTCGGATTGGGTTGGTACTGGCCGTTCACATCCGGCAGCGACTGGTTGTCGAGCGGCTCGCGCTGGATATCGCCTTCGCGCGGGATGCCGCTGGTGATGACGCCGCGGTCCTGGTCCTGCTGGCCATAGCCGTTGTCGACATAACCACCGTCATTCCCGTAGTTGCCGCCGCGATATTGGCGATAGTCGCGATAGCCGCCATTGTCGGAAAGCTGCGTGTCGCCATAGCGGTTGGTGTCGCCATAGCCGTTATCATTGGAGACGTTGCGGCCGGGCGCGCGCGGATAATAGGTGCTGGCGCGCATCTCGGTGGCAAGGACATTGCCGTAGCGGTCGATCAATACGCGATGGCCGCGTCCGTCGCGTGCGACGCTCACGACGCCTTGCTCCGGATATTGATCGAGGATTCGTCCGTCGGGGGTCACCAGAATGATGTCGTTGTTCCCGTTGCGGTAGTATTGTGCCTGCGCATCGGTCAATGCGAGAGCAGATGCCGTGGCTGCTAGGGCCAGGCTAAGGCTTAGTTTCAGGAACCGGTTCACTTCTGTCGAATCCCTCGGGTGATGGCTGAGCCGACACACACATGGCAATTTTGACGCCAGTATGGAATTAAAGATTATCATGCTGAATAAAAGATAAAATTTTGTGTGATCAAGGCGCGAAGTTAATGTTCGATAAGAGAAATCACATTTAATTTTCGCCCTGTCCCGTTTTGATACCATTTTGATGAGGGACTGCCGATCGAGGGCCGACCCAAGGAGGATTATAGGAGATGATGGATTTTTCCGCGGACAAGGGACCGAAACTGACGCTGGATGAAAGCTCCGTGCTGGATATCTCCGCCTGCATCGTCGACGGCAACAATCTTGCGCCGGGACGCGCGATCCCAGATGACGGCGACCCGCGCATCGATCATTCGCTGGAAGGCTTCCTCTTCACCTGCGGCCCGGATCATATTCGCCATCCGCAACCGATGTCGGGCGCTTTCGAGGGCAAGCGCTATCCCCTGCACGGTTCTTTCTCCTCGCATCCCGCCAAAATCCTGTGGACCCGTTTCGAGGACGGTAATGCCGAGTGCCGTGCCGATATCGATGTCGTCACCGCCGAACGCCTCACGGCACGGCTGGAGCGTCATTGGCGCATCGACGGAGCAACGGGCGAGGTTTCGCTTAACGACCGCATCGTCAACACCAGCGTCGAGGCTATGCCGGTCTTCCTGATGTATCACATGAACGTCGGTGCCAAATGGTTTGATGACGGTGTGCGCCTCTCCGGCCAGATGCTGGAGAACGGCGGTTTTGCCTGGACCTTCGGCGAGGGTTCGGGCGGTCTCTTCTGCGTGCCGGCGACGGCCAAGGGTGAGGATTGGTCGGAAGTGCGCCTCGGGCCGATCGCTGCCATCGGCGGCAAATCCCTGCGGGTCCGCTTCGGCACGGATACGCTGCCCTTTCTGCAGGTCTGGCGCAATCAGCGCGCGCCTGCCCATATCCTTGGCATCGAACCCGTTTCGCACCGTTTGGCATCACGCGGCGAGCTCGAGGATGCCGGTGAATTCAATATTCTTCAGCCGGGGGAAGCAAGGAGTTTCGCGCTCAACTTTGCATTCGCCTGAAGGAGCTGAGCGGTTGACGCTTGCTTTATGGCGGCGTAGACCATGACCCTCGGTTTCACAGAGGAAATGAACCATGGACATCCGCCAGATCGATGACGAATATTCGGTTTCCGGCCAGATCACCCTGGAGGACCTCGATCAGATCAAGGCCATGGGTTTCAACTCGATCGTCTGCCACCGCCCGGACAATGAGAGCCCGGATCAGACGCCGTTTTCGGTCATAGCAGCCCGCGCCAAGGAGCTTGGTCTCGAAATTGCGCATGTGCCCGTAGGGCCGATGGGCGTGACCGAAGAGGCCGTGGAAGGCATGGTCGACGCGCTCGACGAATTTCCGCGGCCGATGCTTGGCTATTGCCGCTCCGGCGCGCGCTCGACGGCGATCTATCAGAAGACCCATCATATTCGCGGGTGAGCCACCGCGTCCCTAACATGAACGAGATTGAGGGCGTTGCTGATGAGCAGCGCCCGGTTTGTTACCCGTCACCGGACAACATCAGGAGAGAACTATGAGCATCAAGCGTATCGATGTCGGAGCCCGCATGAGCGGCGCTGTCATCCACGGCAACACCGTTTACCTCGCCGGTCAGGTTGGTGAAGGCGAAAGCGTCACCGATCAGTGCAAGTCGGCGCTGGCCGAAGTCGACCGCCTGCTGGCTGCTGCCGGCAGCAACAAGTCGAAGATCCTGCAGACGCTGATCTATCTCTCCGACATTTCCTATTTCGGGGAAATGAACGCTGCCTGGGAAGCCTGGGTCGATCCGGCCAACACGCCGGCGCGTGCCACCAGCGAAGCCAAGCTTGCTGCACCGAAGTACAAGGTCGAGTTCATCGTCACCGCCGCCATCGACTGATCTGACGTTCGATTGCAATTTGAAAAGCCGGTGAGCTCGTGCTCACCGGCTTTTTGATTTTGAAATTTCCGTCAACGTCCTGGACGGCGTGATCGCCTCGGGATCGAGCACCACTTCGATGATTGCCGGCTTGCCGATGGCCCGTGCGCGTTCGAAGGCGGGGCCGAATTCTTCGGTTGTCTTTACCGTTTCGCCATGGCCACCGTAGGCGCGGGCAAAGGCAGCGAAATCCGGATTGCTAAGCGCTGTGGCGCTGACGCGGCCGGGATATTCCCGCTCCTGATGCATGCGGATGGTGCCGTACATGCCGTTGTTGATGACAAGCGCGATCAAGGGCAGGTGATATTGCACGGCAGTCGCGAACTCCTGGCCGTGCATCATGAAACAGCCGTCGCCCGCAAAGCAGATCACTTCACGCTCCGGAAAAAGCTGCTTGGCAGCGACGGCCGCCGGCAAGCCGTAGCCCATCGAGCCGGAGGCAGGTGCGGCCTGCGTGTTGAAGCGGCGGAAACGATGGAAGCGGTGCAGCCAAGTGGCGTAGTTGCCGGCGCCGTTGGTGAAGATGGCGTCGGGCGCGGTGTTGGCCTCGATCCAATCCATGATCCGGCCCATATGCACGGTGCCGGGACTTTTTTCCGGCGTTTTCGACCAGGCGAGATAGGCAGCATGCATGCGCTCGGTCCGCTCCGCCCAACGAGGTTCCGCCGGAGCTTTAAGGTCGGCCAACGCGGCTGCGAAATCGGCGGGGCTGGCACAGATCGCCAGATCCGGCCGGTAGACGCGACCGAGCTCGGATGGATCGGGATGAATATGGATAAGCTGTTGTTGCGGGTAGGGGATGTCCATCAGCGTATAGCTGGAGGAAGGCATCTCCGAGAAGCGGCCGCCAAGCAGGATCAAAAGGTCGGCCTCCTTGATCTCCCTTGCCAGTGCCGGATTGATGCCGATGCCGACATCGCCGGCGTAATTCGGGTGCAGATGATCGAACAGCATCTGCCGGCGGAAGGAACAGCCGATCGGCAGCTTGAAGCGTTCGGCGAAGCTTTTGAGATCGGTCACCGCGTCCTCGTCCCAGCGCGTGCCGCCGAGGATGACCATTGGCCGTTCGGCCGCGATCAGGCGCAAATAGAGATCGTCGATCTGGCTGCGTCCGGGATGGGCTGCCACCGGCATGTAGCGCTTGGCATGCGGGGCTTCGACCTCGTCGCGCAGCATGTCCTCGGGCAGGGCCAGCACGACCGGGCCGGGCCGACCCGATGTCGCAATGGCGAAGGCGCGGGTGACGAATTCCGGAATGCGGGCGGCATCGTCGATCTCGCCGACCCACTTGGCAAATTCGGTGAAGGCGCGACGGAACTCCACCTCCTGAAAGGCCTCGCGCTCGCGCGCATCGCGTTGAACCTGGCCGATGAAGAGGATCATCGGGATCGAATCCTGTCGCGCAATGTGCAGGCCTGCGGAGGCATTGGTCGCGCCCGGACCGCGGGTGACCATGCAGATGCCGGGTTCGCCCGTCAAACGGCCCCAGGCGTCCGCCATCATCGCCGCGCCGCCCTCCTGACGGCAGACGAGCACGTCGATATCGCTGTCATGCAGCGCATCGAGCACGGCGAGAAAGCTTTCGCCGGGAACGCAGGATATACGCCGGACGCCGTTTGCCTTCAGGGCTTCGACGATGAGTTGGCCGCCGGTACGTTTCATTTTTTTGCCTTTCCCTCCAGTTCCGCCAATTCGGCCAGAACCTCCTCCTGATGTTCGCCAAGACGCGGGCTCGGCCGCCTATAGATCAACGGCGTTTGCGACAAGACGACCGGCGTGCGCACGCTCGGGATGACGGTGCCGGCAGCATCCTCGAGATCGATCCGCAAACCACGGGCCTCAATCTGCGGGTCCGCAAACATGTCTTCGATCGTATTGATGGCGCCGGCCGGCACCGCATTGTCCTCGCAGGCTTTCAAAAGATCCGCTTTCTTCCAGGAAAGCGTTTTTGCCGAGATGAAAGCGCGGACGTCGTCGCGATGGGAGACGCGGGCCTTGTTGGTCGCATAGCGCTCGTCATTGGCCTTTACCTCGATGCCGAGGATCGCGCAGAGGCGACGGAATTGCCCGTCATTGCCAACGGCAAGGATCAGATAACCATCGGCCGTCGGTACGACCTCATAGGGCGAGATATTGGGATGGGCATTGCCAAGCCGCGTCGGAGCCTTGCCGGAGATGAGATAGTTCAAGTTCTGATTGGCGAGCACGGCGGATTGCACGTCGAGCAGCGCCATGTCGACAAGCTGGCCTTCGCCGGTCTTTAGCGCATGGATCAGGGCCGCTTCGATCGCCGAGACCGCATAGATGCCGGTGAAGATATCGGCGATCGCGACGCCCGCCTTCATCGGCTGCCCGTCCGGCTCGCCGGTGATCGACATGAAGCCGGACATGCCCTGGACGATATAGTCATAGCCCGCGAGGCCGGCATAGGGACCGGTCTGACCGAAGCCGGTGATCGAGCAATAGACCAATTTCGGATTGATCTTTTTGAGGCTCTCGTAGTCCAAGGCGTATTTGGCCAGACCGCCGAGCTTGAAATTCTCGATCAGCACATCGGCGGTCTTGACTAGCCGTCGAACAAGGGTCTGGCCCTCTTCGGTCTTGAGATCGGCGACAATGGAACGTTTGCCGCGATTGGCGGAGTGGTAATAGGCGGCTGAAAGGTTTTGCCCATCCTTGCCCTCGACGAAAGGCGGCCCCCAGTGGCGCGTATCGTCGCCTCCATCCGGATTTTCGACCTTGATGACATCGGCGCCGAGATCCGCCAGCATCTGCCCAGCCCAGGGGCCGGCAAGAACCCGGGCCAATTCGATGACGCGAATGCCGGAAAGGGGCGGTTTCTTGGTCGTGTTGTCGGTCATGTCGTTCCAGATTGCGGCTACGGCGCGAAAGTGGTCTCAGATGTATCGGATACGGGCCTGGAAGCAAAGCGCCGCTCGCGCCAGAGAATGTAGAGGCCTGAGGCGATGATGATGAAAATGCCGACCCATTTGATCAGATCCGGGAAATTGTTGAAGACCAGCCAGCCAAAGATCGTCGCCGAGACGATCTCGAAATATTGCATCGGCGCCAGTGTCGAGGCCGGTGCGGCGCGATAGGCATGAACGGTGAGGATGCCAGAGACTGCGGCGGTGACGCCGACGCCGAGGAGATAAGCCATCGCGCTACCATCGGGCATGACCGAAGCGATGATGGGTGAGCCCGAGCGGTGACCGATCGAAAGGAGAATGAGGCAGATGGCCATGCCCCAGATACCGGTTTGGAATTGCATCGGCCAGACATCCTCGCTATGCGAGACGACACGCGTAATCATCACATAGATGGCGACGCAGAGTGCCGTGACGATCGGCAACAGCGCGACGAAGCCGACCTCCTCGAAACTCGGCTGAATGATCAGCATCGCGCCGAAGAAGCCGACGGCGCAGGCCGTGTAGCGTCGCCAACCGATCGTTTCCTTCAGGAAAATGCTGCTAAGGATGGTCAGCATGATCGGCTCGACGAAGAAAATGGCGATGGCGTCGGCCACCTCCATGACCTGCAGCGTCGTAACGAAGGTGACCATCGACAACGTTAGCACGCCGGCGCGAATGGCATGCACCCCGCTGCGGCGCAGGGACCATCTCCCCCATTGGCCGCGCAGAGCCATGATCGGCAGCGCAAATAGCCACTGAAAGATAAAACGCGCGGCGGTGACTTCCGCCGGCGGTATGGTGGTTGCGGCAAGCTTCGAGAAGATGTCCATGATCGGTGACAGGACGACCGACAGGAACATCATCAACAGGCCGAATGTCAGTTCCGACTGACGCAAACGGGGCAGGGAGCTGCCGGTGACGCTCATTCAAACATTCCTTTGGGAATCAGGCCCTTGCCGTCACTTGCTGACACCAGTCCGCAAAATCCGAAATGGCTGCGGCCGCGCCGATCTCGTTCAGCGTCTCATGCCGCATGTCCTGGCAGATGGCCATGGTGATATGCGAGAATCCGGCCTTGTTCAAATGGTTTGACAGCCAGGAAATCGCTTTTCCATTGTTCGTCGCCGGGTCATGCCCGCCGCCTAAGAGATGGATCGGCATGTCGTGCCGAAGCCGATCGAGATGGGTTCTTTGTGGCGCACGGAAGGTCAGTTCGAAAATATCCAGCCATAGCGAGACCGAGGCATTAAAGCCGCAGAGCGGGTCGGCGATGTACTTGTCCACCTCCTCGGGAATGCGCGACAGCCAATCGAATTCGGTGCGCCGGTTTGCGATCGACTGGCCCCAGGCGCCAAAGGTCAGCTTCGAAAGCAGCTCGCTTGGCACATCCGAACCCTTCAGCATACGTTCCGCTTTTAAGATGAGCTGGGCGACGCGCCCGGCGAGCCCCGGATTGAAGTTCGCGTTCCAGACAGTGACGGCGTCAAATTTGTTCGGATGCGCCACCGCCACGTTGAGGCTGATCAAACCGCCCATGGAATGGCCGAAGAGGACGACCGGCAGGCCGGGATGGGCGGCGGCGCCAAGCTCGCGCATGGCCAGCACATCGGCGATGACTTGGCCGACCCCGCCTTGCCGGGCAAAGCGCCCGATGGGCGCGTCGGGGGCCACCGTCTCGCCGTGGCCGCGGTGATCATGGGCGTAGATATGAAAGCCGCGCTCCGCCATCGCTTCGGCGAAACGCTGATAGCGACGGGAATGTTCGGCAAGGCCGTGGCTGACGAGCAGCACGCCGCGCGCGCCGCCCTTAGCCGGCACATGATGATAGGCGAGTGTCGCGCCCGTCGGGCTAACCAGATGCCTCGTTTCGGCAAACATGCGCGTTTCCTCCTATCCGGACGAAAGGTTATTGCCGGTGGGATTGCAATGGCGGGCAGGCAAAGCTCACAGAAATAAATCACGAAGGCGTCTGCGATTGAGGGTTGCGCCCTGCCAACCAAACTGCTTATTTGTTCTCATATTGTTCTGTTTTGGAGGCGTGGAATGAGGCATCGGCTTCATGGATTTGCAGTTGCGGTTCTGACTGCGGCGGTGATGGCGACAAGTGCGCTAGCGCAGGACAATAGCCGGGGCAGGACACGGTTCATTCTGGCGGCAAGTTGGGAGCCTGCCTTCTGCGCGACGAACCAGAAGAAGGCAGAGTGCAGAAGCCAGTCGGCGAATGATTATGACGCCAAGAACTTTTCGCTGCACGGTCTTTGGCCGCTACGCCGGGAATATTGCGATGTTTCCGACGATCTGAAGCAGTCCGATCGCTTGAGCGACTGGAAAGACCTGCCGGCTATTCAATTGTCGGCGGAGACCAAGGCCGCGCTGGACAAAGTCATGCCCGGTACTAAATCCGGTCTCGAGCGACATGAATGGGTCAAACACGGCAGTTGCACGAAGCTCAGCGCCGATGACTATTTCGCAGGTGCAGTGGGTTTGATCAATGAACTCAATGCTTCCGCCGTGCGCGATCTTTTTGCGCAGAATATCGGCAAGACGCTCGATGCCGAAACCATCAAGGCCGCCTTCGACAAGAGCTTCGGTGAAGGCGCGAGCAACCGCGTGAAGATGAGCTGCCGCCAGGTCGGCAAGGTGCGCGTGATTTCGGAACTAACGATCGGCCTGTCGGGAGACGCCATCCAGCCGTCGCAAGGCGGCGAGCCACGTCTCGAGCAATTGATCCAGGGCGCCGGCAGCACGTCGTTCGGCTGCGATCGAGGCTTGGTCGACGCGGCGGGTTAGAACAGTTCGCTTGCAATCTTAGTGAATCTATGTATATCCGTCCAAAATGGGGAGATTTGTGAGCATAGGCGAAGCGGCGGAAGTTTTGGGCGTGTCGATCACGACATTGCGCCGATGGGAAGCTGAAGGCCGTCTGGTG
>NZ_JARFYN010000032.1 GCF_030272695.1 Martinezella calliandrae | reverse complement strand
CAAGTCGTGGACTTGCGCGGGAAGCAGGAACCAGACAACAAGGCGGCTGCGTAGCTTTAATCAGCTATGCACTGGTTTGTTTAGGTTCTGGAGAGCGGTTTCTGTCGAGTTATCCCTGCGCGCCTGCGGCTCCGCACATGGGTACAGTCTTAGCAGGCGGCTTGGCCGCTAAGGCCATGATGCTCTCGGCATATGTGGTTGCCACCCGATGGCCTGAGAATCCCGTCGAGACGCTATTGAACTGGACGGTAGCACAAATCTAGCCAATCTGCCCGAACTCTCGCCAAAGCTATCGGCCGCTATATGGACTACCAAAGCGACCGGAAGAATAACAGACTTCCGAAACCAGCGACGACACCGCAACTGGAACCACCATTTCAAAAGATCGTTCGCAGATTTTGAAGGCGGCCCTCAGCCCAGCTTCTCGATCACCCCTCGCAACTCTCCGAGATGTCCGATCTTGCGAAAGCGTGGCGCCTCCGTCGGTTCCTCGACATGTTCCAGGGTCCAAGTGAGTTCATGCGGCACGAACACGCCGAAACTTCCCGCGGCGAGAGCCGGCACGATGTCTGACTTCAGCGAGTTGCCGACCATCATCGCCCGCTCCGGCCCGCCGCCGACTTTCGCGAAGATGCGGCGGTAGGTGGAGGCATTCTTGTCGGAGACGATTTCGACGGCATCGAAGAAATCGCCGAGGCCGGATTGCGCGAGCTTGCGCTCTTGATCGAAAAGATCGCCTTTGGTGATCAGCACCAGCAGATAATTGCCCGCCAAAGCCTCCAGTGTCTCCCGGACATGGGGAAGCGTTTCGACGGGATGGGCGAGCAGATCGCGGCCGATGTCGAGAATTTGAGCGATCACCGTCGTCGGTACCTCTCCCTGGGTGATCTCGATCGCCGTCTCGATCATCGAAAGTGTGAAGCCTTTGATGCCGAAGCCGTAGTGGCGTAGATTGCGCTTCTCTGCTTCTAGCAGTCCTCGGGAAATGGTCTCACTCTCGGCATATTCGGCCAGCAGTTCGGTGAACTGCTGCTCCGTCAGGCGGTAGAATTGTTCGTTCTGCCAGAGTGTGTCGTCGGCGTCGAAGCCGATCGTGGTCAAAAGGCGTTGCGTCATGGAAATCCTTGACCCTGCGAATTGCATGGACGCGAGAGTCTATCGCGTGCCGAAGCGGTGGCAAGAGCGACGTGTCGGTAACGGCATCGTGATCGGCGCCGGGTATCGCGTTGAAATCGGATTCCGGTGCATTATGTCGATGTTGTCTCGATGACAACGGCGCTAAGACCGCTCCTCGATGACCTTCTTCAGACCTCACAAGGCAGCGCGGATCAGCGGCTGTCAAGCCGAGGCCAATAGCCACGAGATAAGAATTCACCGGCCGGAAGCCGCCTTCCGGCGGATCACAAGGGATTTCTTCACATGCGTTACAATCAACTCGGCAATACCGGCATGTTCGTCTCTGAACTTTGCCTGGGAACGATGACCTTCGGCGAAGCCAATCCCAATAGCAATTGGGGCGCTATCGCCGACGTCGACCAGGCGACGGCCGACAAGATCGTCGAAAACTCGCTCGCAGCCGGCATCAACTTCATCGACACCGCAGACGTCTATTCCTTCGGGAACTCGGAAAAGCTGCTCGGCCAGGCGCTGAAGAATGTCGGAGTGGCGCGCAAGGACGTCGTCATCGCCACCAAGGTCTACGGCGTCATGGGCGATAAGCCCAACGACCGCGGCGCGTCGCGTGGCCATATCATGGATTCGGTCCAGGCGAGTCTCGAGCGGCTGCAGACCGATCACATCGACCTCTATCAGATCCACGCCACGGATTCGGTGACGCCGATCGATGAAACGCTTCGTGCGCTCGACGATCTCGTTTCCCGCGGACTGGTCCGCTATGTCGGCGTTTCCAACTGGCAGGCTTGGCGCATCGCCAAGGCGCTCGGCATTTCCGAACGCCGTGGCTTTGCCCGCTTTGAGACGGTGCAGGCCTACTATTCCATCGCAGGCCGTGATCTGGAGCGCGAAATCGTGCCGCTAATGGCGGAAGAGAAGCTCGGCCTGATGGTCTGGTCGCCGCTTGCCGGCGGTCTTCTTTCCGGCAAGTTCGGCCCCGGCGCGCCTGACAAAGGCGAAGGGCGCCGCGCCGGCTTCGACTTCCCGCCGGTCGACAAGGACCGCGCCTGGGCCTGCGTCGGCGCCATGCGTGAAGTGGCCGAGAAACATGGCGCAAGTGTCGCGACCGTGGCGCTCGCGTGGATTCTGGCGAAACCTTTCGTCACCAGCATTATCATCGGCGCCAAGCGTCTCGATCAGCTCGATCAGAATTTGGCCGCCGTCAAACTGAAGCTGGATGCAGAGGATCTCGCCAAGCTCGACGAGGTCAGCGCGATCGCAGTCGAATATCCCGGATGGATGATCCCGCGCCAGGGCGCCGCACGCCGGCCGCAGCCGTTCGAGCCAATGTCCTGATATCCTGGGAAAGTGGGCCGCCACCCTTCGCGGCGGCCCGACTGCTATCACAGCTCGATGACGATCTTGCCGAAGGGGCCACGATCGAGATGATCGAAGGCTGCCGGTACCTCGTCGAGAGCATAGCGGTGGTCGATGACAGGCTTCAGGTCGATACTATCGACTGCGTGCACGAAATCTTCCAGCGAGCGGCGATGGCCGACGCTGACGCCTTGGACGACGGGTGACTTCAACAACAGCGGTGCCGCCGGGCCGGAGATGTCGAAGCCCTCCAGAACGCCGATGACCGAAATCTGGCCGTGAGGCGTCACCGCTTTCAGCGATTGGGCGAAGTTCGGCCCGCCGGCGATTTCAATAATATGATCGACGCCGCGATCGTTGGTGATGCGGTAGACTTCCTGCACCCAGTCGCTGGTATTGCGGTCGATGCCGTGATGGGCTCCAAGGGCTTTTGCCCGTGCGAGCTTCTCAGGCCCCGATGATGTCACGAATACCTCGGCACCCTGCGCGGCAGCGATCTGCAGGCCGAACAGCGCTACGCCACCTGTTCCCTGCACCAGCACGCGATCGCCTGGCTTGATCTTGCCACGTTCCACCAGGGCGAACCATGCCGTGAGGCCGGCGCAGGGCAGGGTGCTTGCCTCGGCATAATCGAGGCTCTTCGGTGCCGATACGAGCCAACCCTGCGGTACGGCGATATATTCGGAGAGCACGCCGGGATAAAAGCCGCCCAACGTCTTGTAGGGCGGGTTGCGGGCATCGCCAAGTGGCTTGTCGTCGATCCAGCCCGGATGGAAAGTCGAAATGACCCGGTCGCCCGCCGAAAATCTGGTGACATCGTCTCCTACCGCCTCGACCACTCCTGCCATGTCCGAGGCCGGCACGAAGGGAAACTGGATCGGCAGGCCCATGCCGGTCTCGCGGACGAGCTTGTCGCGATAATTCAGCGAAACCGCCTTGACCCGTACGAGGACTTCGCCGACGGCAGGCGTGGGAACCGCCGTTTCCGTCAGGTTCAACGGGGCGCCGACGGCGATTGTCTCGAGCGTCCAGCGTTTCATGGTGTACGTCAACATGGTCTCCTGTTGGAATGGGAAGCAATGAAGCCACTATATCGTTGCTTCAGCGTCGCCAGTGGCGATATAATTTCTGCAAACTGGTTCCCATTGGGAAGCAATAACCATGAATGACATGCTGAACGGCATTCCGGAGTTCGTTGAGGCGGTCGAGGCCGGCGGCTTTTCGGCAGCTGCGGCGCGCATGAATCTGTCGCGCTCGGCGATCGGCAAGACGATCGCGAGGCTAGAGAGGCGCCTGAACACTCGCCTGTTTCACCGTACCACCCGCATGCAAAGCCTGACCGATGAAGGCCAGGCCTTTTACGAGCGCTGCCGCCGGGCAATGGATGAGATACAATCGGGCGAGGCCATGCTGGAATCAGGCAAGCGAGAGGTCACGGGACGCCTGCGCATCTCGATGCCTGTGCTTTTCGGCCGTCGTTGTGCCGCGCCGCTACTGCTGGAACTCGCCCGCGTACACCCCAAGCTGGAATTGGATCTCTCTTTCAGCGATCGTGTCGTCGATCTCTTCGACGAGGGATTCGATCTTGCCATTCGCAACGGCGTGCTGCGCGATGAAGCCGGCCTTGCGGCGCGTAAGATTGCCTTCCATCGTATGACGCTTTGCGCGTCTCCGGATTATCTCACGGCGAGGCGCGCGCCGCGGACCATTAGCGAGCTCGCCACCCACGACCTGATTGTTTATGCGAGATCAGGCGAGACGAAGAAGTGGGTCTTTTTGCAGGAGAACGGCACGGCCGTCGAATATTTTCCGGAAGCGCGTCTGCGCTTCGATGATCTGGAGGTCCTTGCCGACGCGGCGGCATCGGGAATGGGGATCGCATGGCTGCCCTGCTGGCTGGTACGCGACTACGTGTCCGCCGGCACGCTCGTGCCGGCGCTGAAGGATGTGTCCAGCCGCGCCGTCAATGTCTATGCGGTTTGGCCGCAGATGCCGCAGCTCTCGCTGAAGATGCGCGCTGTCATCGACCTGCTGGCTGAGCGCTTACCGCAGATCATGGAGTAATAGGGGGGCTTCGCGCCGTCACTATATGCGGCGGGAACCATCGGCAAAAACCTGACTCCAAGTCAGGATCTGCACCGATTTGCGCAAACCCGCCGACCAGAAGGGGTCTTCCTTCACCAGCCGGTCAACCTCGTCTGCGTTCACCGCTTCGACGAGCCATAGGCCGCCGGCGAAGGCGTCGCCCTCCCGGCTGAGCGGCCCGGCTGTCCGGATGGAAGCGGCATTCTCTTCCAGGAAAGCGAAGTGGCGCTCTTGATATTCCTTGCGAATGACGGCGGCGTTTTGCCAATCGTCCTCAAACAGAACCGCAAATAGTTTCATTGCTTTCTCCTTGCTAACCATTTTTAGCCTATGGCTGCAATAATGCGGTTACACGCGGTAAATTTGCCGGCGGGAGCTGCGAAATTGCACGATCTCGATTGGAATGATCTGCGCTACGTCCTGGCGCTGGCGCGGGCACTCATTCGTTGCGGCGGGGAGGACGCTCGGAACGAATGCGACAACGGTTGGCCGGCGCTTGCGCGTCTTGGAGCAGCGTCTCGGCACTGCACTGTTCCTGCGCGATGCGGGCGGTATTATGTTGCCAACGCCGGTCGGCGAGATCACCCTGGCGCGGGCCGAGGCGATCGAGGCGGAAGTCGCCGCACTGTCGGGCGCATTGGATGCGGCCGATCCTATGGCGCTCGGCAAGGTGCGCCTCACGGTCGCCCCATCCTTCATCAATCGGCTGCTGATTCCGGCCATGCCCCGACTTCTGGCCGAGCATTCCGGCCTGCAGCTGGAACTCATCGGCGATGCCCGCAATTTCAACCTGACCAGGCGCGAATCGGATATGGCGCTGCGTCTCGCAAGGCCGACCGACATGGCGAACGGCAGGGTCGTCACGAGGCGGCTCGCCACGCTGGACTATGCCGTTTACGTCGCGGCCGGCCAGGCAAAGCAGGCAGAGGGATTGCCTTGGATCGTTTACGAAGAGGCAATGCTGCATCTGCCGCACGCCGGCTGGATCGCCGCGCAAGCGGAAAAATCCGGCCGTTTCAGCCCGCTCGTCGTCAACGATGCCGAATCTCTGCTCCAGGCTGCCACTGCCGGATTGGGGCGCGCGCTCCTGCCGAAGATCTTGGCCGAGAAGGCCGACGGTCTTTGCCGCGTCGACAGCGGCGACAGAAATCCACCAGTGCGTGAGATATGGCTCCTCGTCCACGCGGAGCTTCGCCAGCTCGTCCGTATTCGAGCCGTTTCCGACTGGCTTGATACGGTATTCCGCCGTCAGCATCTGGAGCAATGAGGAAAAGGCGGCACGGAGCCGCCTCCCATTGTCTGATAGACTACTTGCCGTGCTTCTTCAGCCAGGCGTTCATTTCCTTGATTTCGGCCTCTTGCGCGGTAATGACGGCTTTCGCCAATTTGCGCAGTACCGGGTCCTTGCCGTATTTGAGCTCGATCTTCGCCATGTCGATCGCGCCCTGATGATGCGGGATCATGCTGCGGGCAAAATCCGCATCGGCATCGCCGCTGTAGGTGATCATCATATCCTGGTGCATCTTGCCCATGGCATCGTTGTAAGCCTTGCTGGATGCTCCCTGGTCGCCCATCGGCTTGCTCATGTCCATGCTGGGCTTGTCCTGGGCGAGGGCGGGGATGGCGAGGAAGAGTGCAAAAGCGCCGGCGAGGATGATGGATTTTGAGATAGTCATAAAAGGTCCTTCCGTTTCGGAACGGTATCTGAGTTTCTTGCGATGCATCGCTTCGCAAGCCGGATGAAGACGCGTATCAGGCGAAACGGGGAGGTGGCGCCGTTGGTGCGGGACGAGAATCGGCAAGCGGTTGAGCATGCGTCGGCGCCGGATAGCAGAATGCCAGCGCCTTGCCGTCGCCCATCGTAAGCAATGGCGCGACCGCGAGGCAGGCCGCGCAGGAGGGCACATGCGCCATGCCGTCTGCGCAGGGATTGTCCGATCTCTTATCGGGGGCGGCACTGTCGGCATGCACGACCATCGAACCATGATCTATTGCTATACCAGGCATTGCCTCATGCATGCTCATGGTGGAGGCAACCGGCATCGCTATCTCTGAAGTGCAGATAGGGCAATGCGCCAGCGCCGGCATGGCACCGTAGAACAGCCAGGCAATCAGCATTGTCAGGATCGCGAAAAGGCGCATGGACAAAAAACTAAATTCATGGTCGCAAAAGGCAAGCGGAATTTGCACTCAGCGAAGGTTGGCAGCATATCGAGGCGCCAATTTGACCTCGCTCAGGATTTCAACGGGCGGAGATTTTATGCAATCGACGGCATCGAAAGTCACGGTAAATCTTGCCTGCATTTCCGCTGCCCAGTTCAACGCTGTTTCGGCCGGTGCCATCGGAATGTTCATGGCGATGGTACAGTGCGGTTGCCAATGGTCGGGACGGTAATGCGCCTGACACAGGAGGGGATCAATTTCCCGATGAATGGCGTGATGGACCCGCCGCAAAACGTTGTCATCGACGGGACGCGCCCAAAGCACCAGCACACCGTTCCGGAAGTGCCGGATGCCTGAGAACTCCACGGAAATCGCCTGGATGTCGTGAAAAGCCTTGCGAACTGCCTCGCAAACGCGGTCGGGCGAGATATTCTCATAGATGGCTAAGGCCAGATGCGGAGGGTAGTTCAACCCCTGCATCGACGGCACAGTTTCAAAGGCCCTGGCTTGTAGCCAAGGATCGCGGACGGGCATCGCCGTATTGTTAGTGCATTTCAGGCTGATTGCATAGGGCATGGCTTGCACATCCCGTTGTGCTGCGTCCGTCGATCACTGTCAGTTTTGTCAAACGATCATCTACACAATCCTTGCCGCATCCCGCGCTATCCGCTAGTTAACCGCCACTGTTCCCGTACCGGATTATCCTGCAAATGAGCGAAAAACAGAAGAAACCGCAAAAGCTCAAGGCCCGCCTGCCGCGCGGCTTTGTCGATCGTTCGGCGAGCGATATTCGCGCCGTCAACGAAATGACCGCTAAGATCCGGGCTGTCTATGAGCACTATGGTTTCGATCCAGTCGAGACGCCGCTGTTCGAATATACCGATGCACTCGGCAAGTTTCTGCCAGATAGCGACCGGCCGAATGAAGGCGTGTTTTCGCTGCAGGACGACGACGACCAGTGGATGTCGCTGCGCTACGACCTGACCGCGCCGCTCGCTCGTCATGTCGCGGAGAATTTCAACGAGATCCAGCTTCCCTACCGCACTTACCGCGCCGGCTACGTCTTCCGTAACGAGAAGCCAGGTCCGGGCCGCTTTCGCCAGTTCATGCAGTTCGACGCCGATACGGTTGGCGCGCCGGGCGTACAGGCCGATGCGGAAATGTGCATGATGATGGCCGATACGGTGGAAGCGCTCGGCGTCAAGCGCGGCGACTATGTGATCCGCGTTAATAACCGTAAGGTCCTCGATGGCGTACTCGAAGCGATCGGCCTCGGCGGCGACGAAAAGGCTGCCCAGCGCCTGAACGTGCTGCGCGCCATCGACAAGCTCGACAAGTTCGGCCCGGGAGGAGTCTCGCTGCTGCTCGGGCAGGGTCGCAAGGACGAGTCCGGTGATTTCACTAAGGGCGCAGGCCTCAACGCTGATCAGATCGAAAAAGTACTCTTCTTCGTCGGCATCAAGGATTATGCCGCAAGTGCTGTCCGGCTTGCAGAGCTTGTCGCCGGTACATCCAACGGCAGCGAAGGCGTCGAGGAATTGAACCTGATCGGCTCGCTGGTCACCAGCGCCGGCTATCAGGATGATCGTATCAAGATCGACCCGTCCGTCGTGCGCGGCCTCGAATATTACACCGGCCCGGTTTACGAAGCCGAGCTTTTGTTCGACGTCACCAACGAGAAGGGCGAAAAGGTCGTCTTCGGCTCGGTCGGCGGCGGTGGCCGTTATGACGGGCTTGTATCGCGGTTCATGGGCCAGCCTGTTCCTGCCACCGGCTTCTCCATCGGCGTGTCGCGCCTGATGACGGCCTTGAAGAACCTCGGCAAGCTCGGCCAGGATGAGGTAATCGCTCCCGTACTCGTCACTGTCATGGATGGCGACGTCGAGGCCATGGGCCGCTATCAGCGCTTCACCCAGCAATTGCGCGCCGCCGGCATTCGCGCCGAGATGTTCCAGGGCAATTGGAAGAAGTTCGGCAACCAGCTGAAATATGCCGACCGCCGCGGCTGCCCAATCGCCATCATCCAGGGTGGCGACGAGCGCGCTGGAGGCGTCGTACAGCTCAAGGATCTTATCGAGGGCAAGCGCCTCTCGGGTGAAATCGAGGACAATGCCAGCTGGCGCGAAGCCCGCGTTGCGCAGGAAACCGTGCCCGAGGCGGAATTAATCGCGAAGGTTCAGGCAATGCTCGCAGCACAGGCGGAAGACCGGAAGAGGGCGGGCTGATGCCCCTGATCAACCTTCCCGATTTTACCGACAATCTTCTTGCCGAATTTGCAGCCCGTGGGACGGAACGGGTCGATACACCCATTATCCAGCCGGCTGAACCCTTTCTCGACATGGCCGGCGAAGATCTTCGTCGCCGCATCTTCATGACGGAGAACGAGACCGGCGCCAGCCTTTGCCTGCGCCCGGAATTCACGATCCCGGTCTGCCTGCGCCATATCGAGACTGCGACCGGCACTCCAAAACGCTATTCCTATCTCGGGGAAATCTTTCGTCAGCGTCGTGAAGGTGGCAATGAATTTTATCAGGCGGGGATAGAGGATCTTGGCGATCGCGATATCGCCGGCGCTGACGCCCGCGCCATTGGCGATGCCATCGGCATCCTGAACCGGCTGCTCCCCGGTAAGCCGTTATCCGTGACCCTCGGCGATCAGGCGGTGTTCGAGGCGGTCGTCCAGGCACTCGGTCTTCCGTCCGGCTGGCAGAAGCGCCTGATCCACGCCTTCGGCAACCTGACGCAGCTCGAAACCCTGTTGGCGCGGCTCGCAAGCCCGCAGCCGGTCGTCGGTCTTGATCGCTATGTGGTCGATTTTCTGGCACGCGGCGATGAACAGGGGTTGGTGAATCACATCGACAACACCATGCAAGCAACCGGCTATTCCACCAATGCCAGCCGTTCGCCACTGGAGATTGCACGTCGTCTGCGGGAAAAACTGGTGTTGTCGACGACCCATCTCGACGATGTCGCCTTCGGTGTGCTGGAAGAATTCCTGTCGCTCAGTCTGCCGCTCGCGGACGCCTCTTCTGCGCTTGCTGGTTTTGCCGACGCGGCTGGGCTCAAGCTTGGTGCGGCGCTTGAACGCTTTGACGCCCGCATCACAGCCCTTGCCAAGGCCGGCGTCGATGCGTCGCAGATCGAGTATGGCGCCGCCTTCGGCCGTCCGCTCGATTACTATACCGGCCTCACGTTTGAAGTGACGGTGCAAGGTTCGACCGAAGTACTGGTGGGCGGCGGCCGTTTCGATCGCCTGCTGACGCTGCTCGGCGCAAAAGATCATATCCCGGCTGTCGGCTTCGCGCTCTGGCTCGACCGCATCGAAACCGCGAGGGCAGCCTGATGACCATCACAATTGCGCTTCCTTCCAAAGGCCGGATGAAGGACGATTGCTCCGATATCTTCGCACGCGGCGGCATGCCCATCATTGCCGTCGGCAATGACCGCTCCTATCGCGGGCGTGTCGAAGGCTGGGACAATGTCGAAATCGCTTTCCTGTCGGCGTCGGAAATCTCGCGCGAGATCGGCAATGGCAGCGTCGATTTCGGCGTTACTGGCGAAGATCTCGTGCGCGAGGGTATGGCCGAGGCCGATCGCCGCGTCGAGTTCTGCGCTCGCCTCGGCTTCGGCCACGCGGATGTCGTCGTTGCCGTGCCGGATATCTGGCTTGATGTCGATTCCATGGCCGATCTTGGCGACGTCGCCGCCGACTTCCGGGCACGGCGCGGCCGCAGGCTGGCGATCGCCACCAAATATTGGCGCTTGACGCAGCAGTTCTTCTCCAGCCAGCACGGCATCCAGCTATACCGCATTGTCGAAAGCCTCGGTGCGACGGAGGGGGCGCCTGCCGCCGGCTCCGCGGATATCATCGTCGACATCACCTCGACAGGGTCGACGCTGAAGGCAAACCATCTGAAGGTTCTGTCGGACGGGGTTATCTTGCACTCCGAGGCTTGCCTCGTCCGCGCGCGCAAGGAAAGCCACGAGGGCGATCCCTTGGTTCAGCGCATCATTGCAGCCGTGCGCGCTGTGCTGTGAAACTTCTTGATCTGTTTTGGCGATACAAAAAACCCGCCGTGGGTGAACTGACCCCCGAAAGTTGGACATCAACTTTCGGGGGTCAGTTCAATCGCTGGCGGGCTTTCTTATGCTTGGAGGTTTTGCGCAATTAGGCGGCTGCGTAGGCGCCACGGCGTGCGTCGAGCGAATAGACACCCGGGCCGTTGGTGGCAAGCATCACGTAAGCGCCGGCGAGCGTGACGTTCTTCAGGAAGTTGACGAAGTTCAGGCCGTTGATCCAGCCGTTGGCGGCGGCCGGGAAATCCGGGACGTTGACGGTCGGCAGATGGAAAACGATCCCCGTGAAAATGCAGAACAGCGCCAGCAGCCAGCCGACGATGCGGATCTGGAAGCCGATGAGGACGCAGACGCCGGTGACGAATTCAAAAGTGCCGGCGAGGTAGGTGAGGAGCGTGGCGGCCGGCATGCCGGCGCCTGCGATCATGCCTGCGGTACCCGACGGATCGGTCAGTTTACCGAAGCCGGCGAAGATGAACATGAAGGCGAGCAGGATGCGCGCCACGAGAATGATGATGTTGTTGGTATTGGACATGACGGTCTCCAGTGAAGGTGTGGTGCCGTGAGTGGCATTTCCTGACAGCCGTTATTCGCGATTTTGAGGGGGTTGGAAAGATAAACAACTGGGTACAATTAGTTCACAATTGTTGAACGATATCTCGTAAGCCGCGCTCTTCCCATGTGCTCCATATCGACTATGTTGGCGCGAATTCATTCGACAAATCATGATCTTCAGAAGGAAGCCCCATGGCCGATCTGTCCACTTTCCCGATTACCAAGCGCTGGCCCGCCAGCAATCCGGATATCATCCAGCTCTATTCGCTGCCGACGCCGAATGGCGTCAAGATTTCGATTGCGCTCGAAGAACTCGGTCTTCCCTATGAAGCGCATCTGATTTCCTTTGGCACGAACGACCAGAAGTCGCCTGAATTCGTTTCGCTGAACCCGAACGGCCGCATCCCAGCGATCATCGATCCCAATGGCCCCGACGGCAAGCCGATCGGCCTGTTCGAATCCGGTGCCATCCTCGTCTATCTCGCCGAGAAGGCCGGCAAGCTGATGCCCAAGGATGCTGCCGGGCGTTACGAAACATTGCAGTGGGTGTTCTTCCAGATGGCCGGCATCGGCCCGATGTTTGGACAGTTCGGCCACTTCTTCAAATTCGCCGCCGACCAGGTTGCGAACAACTCCTATCCGGTGGAGCGCTATCGCGGTGAAAGCAAGCGCCTGTTGAGCGTCCTTGAAGGCCGGCTGAAGGGCCGCCAGTGGATCATGGGCGACGAATATACCATCGCCGACATCGCCACCTTCCCGTGGGTCCGCGGCGTCGACGTCTTTTATGGCGGCCGGGAAGTTCTCGATTTCGCAAACTTCCCCTCGGTTATGGATTGGCTCGAACGCGCCATCGCTCGTCCGGCCAGCCAGCGCGGGCTGAATATTCCGAAGCGGGATTGATACCGAGAGTTCGTCTGCGCGATGTTAGGCCGGCCCGAGAGGATCGGCCTTCTGCGTTCAGGCGCTATTGCCGGCTCGCCAGTTGGCTGCCCGGCTCAAGTTTGAAACGCGGAAACAGGAACATGCCGACCATGCTACCGGCGTGTTTTCCTTCCATGCCAATCGATTCCCCAACGCAGAAGATCGGTTGCCGATGCCCGCCGACGCCGAGCGCGGTGGTGGAGTAGCAGAAAGAGGACGACGCGGTTGCCGCCTGCTCGAACAGGTCGAGTATGCGGGCGCGGTCATGGGCGTCGTAGCAATGCATCAGGCTCAACAGGCCGCATTCCGACGAAGTCAACCCATGCAGCATGGTGCTCCACTGACCAAGCTTGATGACGCCGCTCGATAAATCGCCGGTCCATGCTTCGGAGACGCAGAACTGCGCCAGAAGATCAGGATCATGTCCGTCGAACTCCAGTGATCCTGGAGCGAAAGGTGCGGCAAGATTGGCTTTGGCGATCTTGAACAAAATATCCCCCAGCTTGAGGCGCGGGTTCCCCTGCGCGCGCTTCAATCGAATTCCATGCATTATTGGACGGAGCGTCGCTCCGCATATTGCACAGCGGCGGACCGGCGAAGCCCACGTCTTCACTGCGTCCACCACACCGGGCGTGCTTCCGGATCGTCAATTCAACGTGTCAAGTCACTTCAAGTAATGATTCTACGCGAGCTATCTATCAAAAAGGTTATGAAAATATTTGGTCGCAGGTAACGCCCGTCGAAAACAAGTAAAATTTATATAGTCTGCAACAACCCCTCGAAAATCATTGCGCTGCGATTTATAGGAGCTTTTCGGAAAACGGCAATGGGGCAATTTGCGCAAAATTGCACCCTTGTAAGATCTTCTAAACCTTGCCCTGCAGTAGGTTCAGCGCAAAACGAAAAGAGCGGCCCGAGAGCCGCCCTTCGTCAATTCCGGATGTCGGATTGAACAGTCGCAATAAGGCCGGTGCCCTATGACATCATGTCCATGCCGCCACTTCAGGCCGCTTGGCGGCCTGAAGCACTGAAAGTGCAAGGGCGAAGCTTTATTGACATTCCTGTGATCGGGCCAATGCCCTATCACATCATGTCCATGCCGCCCATGCCGCCCATGCCGCCCGGCATGCCAGCCGGAGCGTCCTTCTTCGGCAGCTCGGCGATCATGGCTTCGGTGGTGATCAGCAGCGAAGCAACTGAAGCTGCGTCCTGCAGAGCCGTGCGAACGACCTTGACCGGGTCGACGATACCCATGGAGATCATGTCGCCATAGACGCCCGTCTGAGCATTGTAGCCGAAGTTGTCTTCGTTCTTGTCGAGGATCTTGCCGACAACGATAGAGGCTTCATCACCAGCGTTTTCAGCGATTTGGCGGCAAGGAGCCTGCAGAGCGCGACGGATGATGTTGATACCGGCTTCCTGGTCGTCGTTTTCACCCTTCGCGGAGATCTTGACAGAGGAGCGCAGCAGGGCCGTGCCGCCGCCCGGTACGATGCCTTCCTGAACAGCAGCGCGTGTCGCATTGAGAGCGTCGTCGATGCGGTCCTTCTTTTCCTTCACTTCGACTTCGGTCGAGCCGCCAACGCGGATGACGGCAACGCCGCCAGCGAGCTTGGCAAGACGTTCTTGCAACTTTTCGCGGTCATAATCGGAAGAGGTTTCTTCAATCTGAGCCTTGATCTGAGCTACGCGGCCTTCGATGTCGGACTTGGCGCCAGCGCCGTCGACGATCGTGGTGTTTTCCTTGGAGATCGAAACCTTCTTGGAACGGCCGAGCATGTCGAGGGTAACAGACTCGAGCTTGATGCCGAGGTCTTCGGAGATGACAGTGCCGCCCGTCAGGATGGCGATGTCTTCCAGCATGGCCTTGCGACGATCGCCGAAGCCCGGAGCCTTGACGGCAGCGATCTTCAGACCACCGCGCAGCTTGTTGACGACGAGCGTTGCGAGAGCTTCGCCTTCGACGTCCTCAGCGATGATGAGGAGCGGCTTGCCGGTCTGAACGACGGCTTCGAGAACCGGCAGCATGGCCTGCAAGTTGGAGAGCTTCTTCTCGTGAAGGAGGATGAAGGCGTCTTCGAGGTCGGCGATCATCTTTTCCGGGTTGGTCACGAAGTAGGGGCTGAGGTAGCCGCGGTCGAACTGCATGCCTTCGACGACTTCGAGTTCGGTTTCGGCGGTCTTGGCTTCTTCAACCGTAATGACGCCTTCGTTGCCGACCTTCTGCATGGCTTCAGCAATATCGAGACCGATCTGCTTTTCGCCGTTTGCGGAAATCGTGCCGACCTGTGCGACTTCTGCCGAAGTGTTGATCTTCTTGGCCTTGGCCTGGAGATCCTTGACGACTTCGGCAACAGCGAGGTCGATACCGCGCTTCAGATCCATCGGGTTCATGCCGGCAGCAACTGCCTTGGCGCCTTCGCGAACGATGGCCTGGGCGAGAACGGTTGCAGTCGTTGTGCCGTCGCCGGCGATGTCGTTGGTCTTCGAAGCAACTTCGCGGACCATCTGCGCGCCCATGTTTTCGAACTTGTCTTCGAGTTCGATTTCCTTGGCGACGGTGACGCCGTCCTTGGTGATGCGCGGAGCGCCGAAGGACTTGTCGATAACGACGTTACGACCCTTCGGGCCGAGCGTGACCTTCACTGCGTCGGCGAGGATGTCGACGCCACGAAGCATCTTTTCGCGGGCGCCGCGGCCGAATTTTACTTCTTTAGCTGCCATTGTCTGAAACTCCTGAATTCGCGTTGTCCGGGTTTATGGCCCGTCAGCTTTATCGGAAAAGGGGAAACCGGCTGGATTAGCCGATGATGCCCATGATGTCGGCTTCCTTCATGATCAGAAGGTCTTCGCCGTTGAGCTTGACTTCGGTGCCGGACCACTTGCCGAACAGAACGCGATCGCCAACCTTGACGTCGAGTGCTACGACCTTGCCGGATTCATCGCGGGCGCCAGAGCCGACGGCGACGATTTCGCCTTCCTGCGGCTTTTCCTTGGCGGTATCGGGAATGATGATGCCGCCCTTGGTCTTTTCTTCCGACTCGACGCGACGAACGACGACACGGTCATGAAGGGGGCGGAAATTGGTGCTTGCCATTGTCTAATCCCTCGATCAAATGACATTCACGGATCAGCGGGGATCCGTATGGGGCTTGTTAGCACTCTGCCTTGGCGAGTGCTAACGGACGGTGATTTAGGATTGGGCGTCAAACGAGTCAAGAACGGCATCGTGAAATTTTTACGGCATGTCGGGTTTGTTTCGAGGATGATTAACAGCGCCGATCGCGTCGCTAAGATGAGTAACGACCATAGTGCTGCCGAAACTCCGCACCAATTTTGCCCTCGATTTTACCGTTCGCCCGGTTCGGCGCCGGCCTGTTGCTTGGGGCCTTTTGCAGCGCAAAAACCTTTTGCCGCGCTCTTGTAATTTGCGGGCCGGTTTGCGATGTCACCCCCTGATTTTTTTGAATGCGAGGATGGGATGGGCAAGCGTATCGAAAGCTTTCGCGAGATCGGCGGATATTATGATGTCGCGCTCTGCGATGTCTGGGGCGTCCTGCACAACGGCGTCTCCGCCTATAGGGAAGCGTCGATCGCACTGGAAGCCGCACGTGGCGAAGGACTGACTGTCGTCCTCATCACCAATTCTCCCCGCATCGCACCGAAAGTGGTCGAGCAATTGTGCCAGATCGGGGTTCCCGACAGCGCCTATGACAGCATCGTCACCTCTGGCGACGTCACCCGCCGTCTAATCGCCGAAGGCCCGAAGAAAGTGTTCCTACTCGGTCCCGAACGCGACATCGCCATCATCGAGGGATTGGATGTCGAGCGCGTCGAGGCAGAAGAGGCCGAGAGCATCGTATGCACCGGCTTCTTCGATGACGAAACAGAAACGCCCGATGATTACTCCGACATGCTGACAGCCTGGTCGGCCCGGAAAGTGCCGCTGATCTGCGCCAATCCCGACCTCGTCGTCGAGCGTGGCCACCGCATGATCCCCTGCGCCGGCGCCATGGCCGCCTATTACGATCGGCTCGGCGGCGAGACGCGGATTGCCGGCAAGCCGCATCAGCCGATCTATGACGCCTCGATCGCCGCCGCCCGCGACGTGCACGGCGAATTCCCGCTGTCGCGCGTTGTCGCAATCGGGGACGGCATGCCGACTGATGTGCGTGGCGCGCTCGATTATGGCCTCGATCTTCTTTATATCAGTCATGGTATCCATGCCCGCGAATATGTCGTTGACGGTCGCACCGACGAGGCAGCGCTTGGCGCCTTTCTGGCGCGCGAACGGGCGTCGCCGAAGTGGTGGATGCCGCGCCTTGCCTGAGGAGAGAGGTAGCCGATGACCGTTTTCCATCGCAATGAGACCCGCGAGCCGCTGCCGGACAATCTGAAAGGCGGGGTCATCGCCATCGGTAATTTCGACGGCGTGCATCGCGGCCATCAATCCGTGCTCGATCGCGCGCTGGAGATCGCCCGGGAGCGCGGTACACCGGCGCTGGTCCTGACCTTTGAACCACATCCGCGCACCGTCTTCAGGCCCGATCACCCGGTTTTCCGCCTGACGCCGGCGCCGTTGAAGGCGCGTATCCTGGAAGCGATCGGCTTCAATTCCGTTATCGAATATCCCTTCGATCGGGCCTTTTCGCAGCGTTCCGCCGACGAATTCGTCCACTCCATACTGATCGACTGGCTGCATGCTTCCGAAGTCGTCACCGGCTTCGATTTCCATTTCGGGCACGACCGCCAGGGTGGTCCAGCTTTCTTGATGAATGCCGGCAGCAAGAATGGTTTCGGCGTAACCTTGATCGATGCCTATCGCGACGAGAATGCCGAAGTCGTCTCATCGAGCCGCATTCGGGAACTGCTGGTGGATGGCGAGGTGGCGGAGGCTGCCGGTCTGCTCGGCTATCGCTACACTGTCGAGGCGGAAGTGATCGGCGGTGAAAAACTCGGCCGCTCGCTTGGCTTCCCGACCGCCAACATGCAGCTGCCGCCGGAAACCGAGCTGAAGGCCGGCATCTATGCCGTGCGGTTCCGTACCGCCGATGGCGTCATCCACGATGCCGTTGCCAGCTACGGCCGGCGCCCGACAGTGACAAATAATGGCGCGCCGCTGCTCGAAACCTTCGTTTTCGACTTCAGCGGCGACCTCTATGGTCAGATCTGCTCTGTCTCCTTTTTCGGCTACCTCCGGCCCGAATTGAAGTTTGACGGCCTCGACGCTTTGGTGGCGCAGATCAGAAAGGACGAGGAGGAGGCGAGGGCGCTGCTCGCAGGCGTGCGGCCGCTTGGGGACATCGACCTGTTCATCACCTTTTCCTGATATCGCTCAAGGAGTTGTGCGGCGAGGACGTGCCGCACTGCAGCATCTTTTTTGCCTTGAGCCGACTACCAGATGAGCTAGTTCTTATAGGTGATGAGGTGCGGATTCGCCGCGCCCAATCTCCGAAAGGCGCACGAAATGGATAAAGGCTTTGGAACGGCGGCTTGCTGGCTGCTCGTCATTCCCTATATCGGCTTGCTCTGGGTTCCCTTCTACAACAGCCATGACCCGGTCCTTCTGGGCTTTCCTTTCTTCTATTGGTATCAGCTTGCCTGGGTGCCGATCACCGCTTTCCTGACCTGGATCGCCTACCGGAGCATGCGTCATGACGACTGAGACCGACACGGCCGCGCTTGCCGTCTTCATCTTCTTTTTCGTGCTTGTCACCGTCATGGGTTTTGTTGCCGCGCGCTGGCGCAGGCCGAAGACCCTTGCTCGCATCGACGAATGGGGCCTGGGCGGGCGCAGCTTCGGCACCTGGATTACCTGGTTCCTCGTCGGTGGCGACTTCTACACCGCCTATACCGTAATTGCCGTTCCTGCTCTGGTCTACACGGTCGGCGCCTATGGCTTCTTTGCTCTGCCTTACACGATCATCGTCTATCCCTTCGTCTTCATGGTGATGCCGGTTCTCTGGAAGCGGGCAAAGGATAATGGTTACGTCACGGCGGGCGATGTCGTGCACGGCCAATATGGTTTGCGCGCGCTTGAATTGGCGGTGGCGATCACGGGCGTAATCGCGACCATGCCTTACATCGCGCTGCAGCTTGTAGGCATGACGGCAGTCTTCAAGGCCCTGGGACTTCACGGCGAAATCCCTCTTGCCGCCTCCTTCATCATCCTGGCGCTCTATACCTACTCGGCGGGACTTCGGGCGCCGGCATTGATCGCCTTCGTCAAGGACATCATGATCTATATCGTGGTAATTGCCGCCGTCGCGCTGATCCCGGCGAAGCTGGGCGGCTACGCCAATGTGTTCGCCTCGGCCGATGCCGCATTCCAGGCAAAGGGATCCGGAGGTCTGTTGCTGGCACGCAACCAATACGTCGCCTATGCGACGCTGGCGCTAGGGTCGGCGCTCGCAGCCTTCATGTATCCGCATACTTTGACCGGTATCTTCGCCTCCAACAGCGGCAGGACCATTCGCAAGAATGCTGCGTTGCTGCCGGCCTATACGCTACTGCTTGGCCTGCTGGCACTGCTCGGCTACATGGGCCATGCGGCTGGCCTGAAACTCGACAGCCCCAATGACGTAGTGCCGGCACTGTTCAAGACACTGTTCTCGGGCTGGTTCGCCGGTTTCGCCTTCGCGGCGATCGCGATCGGCGCCCTGGTTCCTGCGGCGGTGATGAGCATCGGCGCGGCCAATCTCTTCACCCGCAATTTCTGGAGAGCCTATGTCAATCCGCAAGTCAGCGAAGCGGGCGAAGCCAAAGTGGCCAAGGTGACGTCGCTCATCGTCAAGATCGGCGCGTTGCTTGTCATCCTGTTCCTGCCGACGCAGTTTGCTCTTGATCTTCAATTGCTGGGCGGTATCTGGATCATGCAGACGCTGCCGGCACTGGTCTTCGGCCTCTATTCCAACTGGTTCCGTGGGCCCGCGCTGCTCGTCGGCTGGTTCGTCGGTTTCTTTGGTGGCACCTACCTCGTATGGATCAATGGGCTAAAACCGCTGCAGGCAATCAGCCTAGGAGGAGCACCGTTTACGGTCTACATCGGCCTGCTGGCGCTGATCGCCAATATTGTCGCCGCCGTGATCGTGAACGTCGTCACGCCGGCACGGGCACCGGCACAGGCCTGATTGAGCCGGCTCCGATTGGCCGCGGACGGAAACGTCCGCGGCTTTTCTGTGGCTAGCAGCGGCTGATCCCTCTTCCTTTCCGCGCAAAAAGCGCCTATGAACCGCCAACCATGACCCAATTTCGGCTGAGCCCATCGATACGAATTATTGGCCCGGCTTTCCGCGCGCTTTAAGCTGCCGGAAGGTCCGGGTTCTTAGCGCCTGTTCCCGAGGCGCTTTCCGCCGCCGAAAAATCCCTATATGGCTGCGCCTTTCCGGCGCAAAACGCCCGAGACGCCGAGGCAATTGTCAGAACAATGACCGATACCGCTGAAAAGATCGACTATTCGAAGACCCTTTACCTGCCCGAGACCGACTTTCCGATGCGCGCTGGCCTGCCGCAGAAGGAGCCGGAGCTGGTCAAGCGCTGGCAGGAGTTGAACCTCTATAAGAAGCTGCGCGCTTGCGCCGCCGGCCGCGAAAAATTCGTGCTGCATGACGGCCCGCCCTACGCCAACGGCAATATCCACATCGGCCACGCGCTGAACAAGATCCTGAAGGACGTCATCACCCGCTCTTTCCAGATGCGCGGCTATGACAGCAATTATGTTCCGGGTTGGGACTGCCACGGTCTGCCGATCGAATGGAAGATCGAGGAAAAGTACCGCGAGAAGGGTAAGAACAAGGACGAGGTTCCGGTCAACGAATTCCGCCAGGAATGCCGTGACTTCGCCGCCGGCTGGATCAAGATCCAGTCCGAGGAGTTCAAGCGCCTCGGCATCACGGGCGATTTCGACAATCCCTATCTGACGATGGACTTCCACGCGGAATCCCGCATTGCCGGCGAACTCTTGAAGATCGCGCGAAGCGGCCAGCTCTATCGCGGCTCGAAGCCGATCATGTGGTCGGTTGTCGAGCGTACGGCACTGGCGGAAGCTGAAGTCGAATATGCCGATGTCGAGAGCGACACGATCTGGGTGAAGTTCCCCGTCGCCGAAGGTCCGGCCGCGCTCTTCGGTGCCTTCGTCGTTATCTGGACCACGACTCCATGGACGATCCCCGGCAACCGGGCGATCTCCTATTCGTCGCGGGTTTCCTACGGCCTTTACGAAGTGACGGAAGCCGCCAATGATTTCGGCCCGCGTCCGGGTGAAAAGCTGATCTTCGCTGATAAGCTTGCCGAGGAGTCTTTTGCGAAGGCGAAGCTGCAATACAAGCGCCTGCGCGACGTAACTGCCGACGATCTGGCCGCGCTCACCTGTGCGCATCCGCTGGCTTCGCTTGGCTACGATTTTAAGGTCCCGTTGCTGGACGGCGACCACGTGACCGACGATGCCGGTACGGGTTTCGTCCACACCGCACCCAGCCACGGCCGCGAGGACTTTGACGCCTGGACGACCCATGCCCGCCTGCTTGACGCGCGCGGTATCCCTACTCGCATCCCGTTCCCGGTCGACGACGCCGGCTTCTATACTGCCGATGCCCCCGGCTTCGAGGGCGGCCGCGTTATGGACGACAACGGCAAGAAGGGCAATGCCAACGAAATCGTCACCAAGGCACTGATCGAGACAAACACGCTCTTCGCCCGCGGCAGGCTCAAGCATTCCTATCCGCATTCCTGGCGCTCGAAGAAGCCGGTGATCTTCCGCAACACGCCGCAATGGTTCGTCTATATGGACAAGGATTTCGCGGATGGCACGACGCTGCGTTCGCGCGCGCTGAAGGCGATCGACGATACGCGTTTCGTGCCCGCCGCCGGTCAGAACCGCTTGCGCGCCATGATCGAGCAGCGCCCGGATTGGGTTCTGTCGCGCCAGCGCGCCTGGGGCGTGCCGATCTGCATCTTCGTCGATGAAGAGGGCCAAATCCTGCAGGACGACGGTGTCAACGCCCGCATTCTCGAAGCCTTCGAGAAGGAGGGCGCCGATGCCTGGTTCGCCGAAGGCGCGCGCGAGCGCTTCCTGGGCGAAAAGGCGAATGAGCCGTGGAAGCAAATCATGGACATCCTCGATGTCTGGTTCGATTCGGGGTCGACCCACACCTTCACACTGGAAGACCGTCCGGACCTGAAGTGGCCGGCGGACGTCTATCTCGAAGGCTCGGACCAGCACCGCGGCTGGTTCCACTCGTCGCTGCTCGAAAGCGCCGCGACGCGCGGTCGTGCGCCCTATAATGCCGTCATCACCCATGGCTTCACCATGGATGAGAAGGGCGAGAAGATGTCGAAGTCCAAGGGCAACGTCGTTGCACCTCAGGACGTGATGAAGGACGCCGGCGCCGATATCCTGCGCCTCTGGGTCATGACCACAGATTATTGGGAAGACCAACGTCTCGGCAAGGCCATCATCCAGACCAATGTCGATGCCTATCGCAAGCTGCGTAACACGATCCGCTGGATGCTCGGCACCCTGGCGCACGACAAGGGCGAAGTGATCGCTTACGCTGACATGCCGGAGCTGGAGCAGCTGATGCTGCATCGTCTCGCCGAACTCGACGGGCTTGTGCGGGAAAGCTATGATGCCTTCGATTTCAAGCGCATTGCTCGCGCCCTCATCGACTTCGCCAACGTAGAGCTTTCGGCCTTCTATTTCGATGTCCGGAAGGATGCGCTCTATTGCGACGCGCCGTCGAGCTTGCGCCGCCGCTCGTCGCTCGCCGTCATCCGGATGATCTTCGATTGTATGGTAACCTGGCTGGCGCCAATGCTGCCGTTCACGACGGAAGAAGCCTGGCTGTCGCGCAACCCGTCCGCGGTCTCCGTGCACCTCGAACTGTTTCCCACCGTTCCCGCTGAATGGAGGAACGGGACCCTGGCCGAGAAATGGAAGAAGATCCGCGCGGTGCGCAGCGTCGTCACCGGCGCACTCGAAATCGAGCGCAAGGAGAAGCACATCGGCTCCTCGCTGGAAGCGGCGCCGGTGGTCTATATCGCCGATCCGGAGCTGTTGAAGGTATTGGAAGGCCAGGATTTTTCGGAGATCTGCATCACCTCCGACATCACCATCCGTGGTGGCGAAGGCCCGGCCGATGCCTTCCGCCAGGACGACGCCGCCAAGGTGAGCGTCGTGCCGAAGCTGGCAGAAGGCCGCAAATGCGCCCGCTCCTGGCGTATTACCGCCGATGTCGGTTCCGATCCGGAATATCCTGACGTATCGGCGCGCGATGCGGCGGCCTTGCGCGAGTTGATGGCTGTCATCTGAAGAAAATTACCGGATGAATTGCCTTTGCGGCGTTCATCCGGTAAAAGCTGCCTGAAAATGGCCCGATTTTTGCGGCAGTTGGCGTGAATTGGGATTCTGCGATAGTTGTACCGGCATGGCTGGGAAGGGTATTCATGAGAGCGATGCATAGGGTTCGTGTCGGCGTCAGCTTGACGGCACTCGTGGTTGGCTGCGGTCTTATGGCCGGCTGCATGAGCAGCCCGCGCTACGGCACGGACAAGACCGCCGGCGAACAGCTCTTCGACGATATCAGCGACATCGCTTCCGTTTCGGCGGCCACGCCGAAGGACAAGGGTGTGAAATATCCGAACCGGCCCGGTCTGGTTGTCCCCGGTGAGCAGAACAGGCAGGACCTGACAGCACCGCAGCAGTCGCTGGCAAGCAAGGATAATCCGGCCTGGGTAGAATCACCCGAAGAAGCGCGTAAGCGCCTGGCCGAGGAAGCAGATCAGAACAAGAACGACGTCAATTATCGCTCGCCGCTCGCCAAGGCCGATAGTGGCCGCAATCGCGTAACCGAGGCGCAGCAGACGGCCGCCTATCGCGCCGCGCGCCAGGATCAGGCCGGTACCTATATCGACCAGCGCCGTTACCTGATCGATCCGCCGCAGCAATATCGTCAGGTCTCCGATCAGGCTGCTTTGAACGACCTCGGCACGCCGGAGAGCAAGAAGGAAAAGCAGCGCAAGAAGGATGCCGAGGCTGCGCAGCAGTCCAGCAACAGCAGCTGGTGGAAACCCTTCCAATAAGCCTTTTCTAGCTGGAGCGGCGGTCAAATCCGCCGCTTTTTAGTCTTCCATGCGCTTTTGCTGGAAGAATTCCTTGAGAATGTCAGCCGCGTCCAGTTCGGCCATGCCCGAATAGACTTCTGGCGCGTGATGGCAGGTCGGCTGGCGATAGAAGCGCACCCCATTGTCCACCCCGCCGCCTTTTGGATCTTCCGCGCCATAGTAAAGGCGGCGGATGCGGGCAAACGAAATGGCGGCGGCGCACATGGTGCATGGCTCCAGCGTCACATAGAGATCGGCACCCGCCAGCCGCTCTTGACCAAGCGCCTCGCACGCCATGCGGATCACAGTGATTTCGGCATGCGCGGTGACATCGCTGAGTTCACGCGTGCAATTGCCGGCTTTGGCGATAACGGTGCCGTCGAGCACGAGGACGGCTCCTATAGGCACTTCATCACGCGCTTTAGCGGTCTTCGCTTCGGCCAGCGCCAGCTCCATGAAGCAATTTGTCTGCACCATCTAAGATTTTCCACTTAACCGCGGGGGCGTGACCTGATAGGAACACGCCTTAAAAATTCAGGCAAACAACAAATGACAATGAATGACAAGCCCAAGCGGCCCGGGTCCAAACCCTTTACCCGCGACGTCAAGACGAAGCCGGCGAAGACAGGCGACGACGCCAAGCCGATGAAGGCTGCGTCAGCCAAGGCGACGGCAGAGACAGAAGGCGGAGATGGAAAGGCCGAGCGTATTTCCAAGGTGATGGCGCGCGCCGGCGTAGCATCGCGCCGCGACATCGAACGTATGATCATGGATGGCCGCGTAAAGCTGAACGGCGTGCTATTGGATACGCCGGTCGTCAACGTGACCTTGACCGACAAGATCGAGGTGGATGGCGTGCCGATCCGCGGCATCGAGCGCACGCGTCTGTGGCTTTATCACAAGCCAGCAGGCTTGGTGACCACCAATGCCGATCCCGAAGGGCGTCCGACTGTCTTCGACAATCTGCCGGAAGAGCTGCCGCGCGTCATGTCGATCGGCCGACTCGACATCAATACTGAAGGCCTGCTTCTGCTCACCAACGATGGCGGTCTCGCCCGTGTTCTGGAACTACCAACCACAGGCTGGCTGCGTCGCTATCGCGTCCGCGCCCACGGCGAGATTGATCAGGAAGCTCTGGACAAGCTGAAGGAAGGCATTGCCGTCGATGGTGTGCTCTATGGCTCCATCGAGGCGACGCTCGATCGCACGCAAGGGTCCAACGTCTGGATCACCATGGGCCTGCGTGAAGGCAAGAACCGCGAAATCAAGAATGTGCTCGGCGCCCTCGGCCTCGAGGTCAACCGTCTGATCCGCATTTCCTATGGCCCGTTCCAGCTCGGCGAGCTGGCGGAGGGCCGGGTGCTGGAAGTGCGCGGCCGCACGCTGCGCGATCAGCTCGGTCCCCGTCTGGTCGAAGACGCCAAGGCGAATTTCGATGCGCCGCTCTATAATGCCTCTGCTGGTGCCCTCGAGGATGAAGCCGACGCCAAGCCGGCACGCGCCGCGAAAGAGGAACGCCTGCGCCGCGAGCGGCCCGAGGATAAGCGCGAGCGGGCCCTGAGCCGCCTGGACACCAAGCGTGAGGATCGCCGCGAAGGCGGCCGTCGCGCGGACGACCGTCGGGAAAGCTCTCGCCATGGGGAGGACGACCGTGCGAAGCGGCAGCCGCTCGGCCCGCGCCGCAGCGCCAACGTCTGGATGGCGCCCGGTGCCCGACCGCTTGGTGAAAAGGCTGCCCTCAAGGCTGCCAAGAATGCGAGGACTGCTGCCAAGCGAGGCGAGACCGAGCGCCCGCAGCGCGGCGGTTTCGACCGCCCGGATGAAGGCCCGCGCGTTCGCGTCAATCGTGTCGACGAGGCGGACGGCGAATGGATACGCTCGAGTGAGGTCGCACCGCGCAAGCGCGGCGATGACGAGGGCTTCGAGCGTAAGCGCTCCCGTGGAGATCGGCCGCAGAGCGACCGTCCCGCTCGTGGGGATCGTCCATTTGGCGATCGTCCGCGTGGCGAACGTGGTTCGCGCACTGAAGGCGGCGACCGGCCCCGTACGAAATCCTTCCAGGGCGAAGCCCGCTCCGAGCGTCCTCGCGGTGATCGCCCATTCGGTGATCGTCCGTCGCGCGGCGACAAGCCCTTCGGCAGCAAGCCGCGTGGGGATCGACCGTATGGCGACCGGCGGCCGCGTCCTGAGGGAGACGACCCCGCCAGGTCTTTCCACGGCGAGCAACGCTCCGAACGCCCCCGCAGCGACCGTCCACAAGGCGAGCGTTCCTATGGCGAACGCCCGGCGGGCAAGCCCTTCGGCAAGAAACCGGGCGGGAAGTCCTTTGGCGGCAAGCCGGGCGGAAAGCCCGGTGGGGCACGCGGTTTCTCGGGCAAGCCCGGCGGGGCCGGTCGCCCATCGGCTGGTCCTGGCCGCGGTGGCGCAAATCGCGGCGGCTCCGGAAGGGGCGGCCCAAAGGGCGGAAGGGGTTGATACGCAGTGCGGATCGTCGGCGGTGAGTTTCGCGGCCGGTCGCTTGCGGTGCCGAAGTCGGACGACATTCGTCCGACGGCGGACCGCACGCGCGAGAGCCTGTTCAATATCGTGAGCCATGCCTATCCCGGGGCCATCGACGGCACGCGGATGATGGACATCTTTGCCGGCACCGGCGCCGTTGGCCTCGAAGCTGCCTCCCGCGGTTGCCGTCATGTCCTTTTCGTCGAAAGCAGCGTCGAGGGCCGCGGCCTGCTTTGGGAAAATATCGATGCACTCGGCCTGCATGGCCGCACGCGCATCCTCAGGCGCGACGCCACCGATCTCGGCAGCGTCGGCAATCTGGAGCCCTTCGATTTTCTCTTCGCCGATCCGCCCTATGGCAGGGGTCTGGGCGAGAAAGCCTTCGCAGCTGCCGCGGCTGGCGGCTGGCTTGTGCCGGGAGCCTTGGCTATTCTTGAGGAGCGCGCCGACGTCGCCGTTGCCGTCGCGCCCGATTTTCTCTTCCTTGAGGAGCGGACTTTCGGCGATAGCAAAATGCATTTCTTCCGTTATCGACCTCGGCAGGACTAGCGGCGGAGGAAGAGAAATATGGGCGATTATGCCGATTTTGTTGGGAGCGATTATCCGCTCGCGACATCCAGCACACCGAGTGTCGCGGTCGCCTTCGGTTGCGGCGGCGCGCGCGGACTTGCCCATATCCATATCATCGAAGCGCTGGACGAGCTCGGCATTCGTCCAGTTGCAATCGCCGGCGCCTCCATCGGCTCGATCATGGGTGCGGCGATGGCAGCCGGCATGAGCGGCGCGGAAATCCGTGATTACACGCTCGCCACCGTCGGCAACCGTCCGGCTGTGCTGAACAAGATCTGGAGCCTCAGGCCGGCAAACATGCGCAGCTTCCGGATTGGCCAGTTCAATCTCGAACGCATCCTGCGCGCTTTCATGCCTTCAACCTTTCCGCAGGATTTTTCCGAACTGCACATCCCGCTGAAGGTGGTGACGACGGACTACTATGATCAGGCGGAAGTCGTCACGGAAAAAGGCGAGCTTTTCCCGGTGCTTGCGGCTTCCGCCGCCATCCCCGCCGTTTTCATGCCGGTCAAGGTCGGCGACCGCGTAATGATCGACGGAGGCATCATGAATCCGGTCCCCTACGAGCATCTGGCTGGGCTTGCCGACATCATCATCGGCATTGACGTCGTCGGCGGACCGGAAGGCGACGGCGCCCATATTCCGAACCGCATCGAGAGCCTGTTCGGCGCCGGCCAATTGACGATGCAGTCCAATATCGCGTTGAAGCTGCGGCTGCTTGCGCCGCAGATCTTTCTGAGGCCGTCTATCGGCCGCACAGGCGTGCTCGATTTCCTGAAGGCCCGCGAAATCCTTGCCATGTCCGCAGGCGTCAAGGACGAACTGAAATTCGCCATCGACCGGGTGATCACCGCGAGGAATTAAGCCCGTTCCGCCTCCTCTTGCGGCAGGGCGGAGAGGTCGTCGGCGTCGCTGAAAACGTCGGCGCTGCGCTTCGGCTTGACCAGCGGTTCCGGCTTGACCGGTCGTGAGTAGAGCATGTCGCGGCCGGCCTGCAGTCCTTCGCTCGTCTGCAGCACCAGCCGTTGTTCGTCGCGCTTGCGGATATCCTCGCCGATCTCGAAGGCTTCAGTCTCGCTGATGCCGAGGGCTTCCAAAGTGCGGCGGCCGAAAAGCAGACCGGATTCCAGCGTTTCGCGCAGCTCGAAATCGACGCCTTTGTTGCGCAGTTCGATCGAGTGAATGCGGTCGTAGGAGCGGACGAAGACGCGGGCGTGCGGATAATCCGTCTGCACCAGCTCGACGATCTTGTCTGTAATCTCGCGCTGATGCGTGCAGACGACGACGACCTTGGCGCGATCGATCCCGGCCGAGCGCAATACGTCCTTTCGGGTACCATCGCCGAAATAGATGCGGAAACCGAAGTTGGAGGCCTGGCGGATACGATCGGCGGAAAAGTCGATGACGGTGACGTCGCGGCCGCCGGCAAGCAGGATCTGTGCGGCAATCTGGCCAAAGCGCGAGAAGCCGATCATCAGCACGTCGGAGCCCGCACCCTCGAAATCCTCGTCCAGCTCCTCATGTGTATCGCCACTCAGCAGACGCTTCGAAAGCGCCGCACCCAGCGGGGTCAGCGCCATTGAGAGCGTTACGATCGCGATCAGCAGCGATGCCGTGCTGGCCGAGAAGAGCCCACCGCTGGCGCTGGCCGTGCTGAACAGCACGAAACCGAATTCGCCGCCCTGGGGAAGCAGGAAGGCCATGCGGATGGCATCGTCGTGAGAAGAGCCGGTTAAGCGGCAGAGCGCATAAATGATCACGCCCTTAATGATCATGACGACCGGCACGGCGAGCACGATCAGCACCCAATTTTCGACGATGACATCCAGCTTCAGCGACAGGCCGACGGCGATGAAGAAGATGGCGAGCAGCACGCCGCGGAACGGCTCGATATCCGCCTCCAGCTCATGGCGATAGGACGATTCGGCGAGCATCACGCCGGAGAGAAAGGCCCCCATTGCCATGGAGAGGCCGGCAAGCTGCATCAACGTCGCCGACCCCATGACGACGAGCAGGGCTGCGGCGATCATCGCCTCACGTGCGCCGGTCCGGGCGATGACCTGGAACAGCGGCGTCAGCAGGTAACGTCCGGCAATAATCATCGCCGCGACCGCGCCGACGGCGATGGCAAGGTCCAGGATCGGATCGGAAGCCTGCGTCGGTCCGCCGAGAACCGTGACCAGGGCAAGCAGCGGCACGATCGCCAGGTCCTGCAACAGCAGGATCGAGAAGGAACGCTGCCCGTATTTCGTATTGACGTCGCCGTCCTGTTCCAGGATCTGCATGGCAAATGCCGTCGAAGATAGCGCCAGGCCAAAGCCAACGATGATGCTGCCGCGCCAGCCGGCGATGCCTGCGAGATCGGCGGCGAGCGTTAGCGCCAATCCGCACAAGATCACCTGCGCCGTGCCGAGACCGAAAATGTCGCGCCGCATCTGCCACAGTCGCGATGGCTTCAGCTCCAAGCCGATGATGAACAGCAGGAAAACCACACCGAGTTCAGCGACGGCAAGCACGGATTCACCGTCGCCGATGCCGTGCAGTATCGGGCCGATGACGACCCCGGCGGCGAGATAGCCGAGCACGGTGCCGAGCCCCAATTTCTTGAAGATCGGTGCCGTGACGACGGCGCCTCCGAGCAGCAGCAGGGTTTCGGTAAAGAGAGCATTAGGCGCGGACATCGTCTGTTTCTTTCTTTGGGCAGGCGGTGTTGCAGCGCATAGTGGTCAGAAACAACTATGCGTGAAGACATTCGGACAAGAATCGGCTTGGCCGCCCTTGATGCTTTATGTAGTGCACAATAAATGGAACGCGAAGGAAAGGCCAAATCATGTCCTCAGAAATCGATTCCGCCACTCTGCTTTCCCGCGCCAGCCAGTTGATCGACCTCGCCCGGAAAGCCGGTGCGGATGCGGCCGATGCCGTCGTCGTGCGCTCGCGGGCGCAATCCGTCAGCGTTCGCCTCGGCAAGGTCGAGGGCACAGAATCCTCCGAAAGCGATGATTTTTCGCTGAGGGTGTTTATCGGCAACCGAGTCGCCAACGTTTCGGCCAATCCCGGCTTCGATCTGCAGGCGCTCGCTGAACGGGCCGTCGCCATGGCCAAGGTCTCGCCGGAAGATCCATTCGCCTGCCTTGCCGATGAAGCCGATCTCGCAAAGACCTATCCCGATCTCGAACTATTCGACCCGACCGAGGTCTCGTCGGTTCAACTGCGCGATGCAGCCCTTGCGATGGAAGAGGCGGCGCTCGCCGTGCCGGGCGTCAGCAATTCCTCGGGCTCCGGTGCATCCGCCGGCATGGGCGGCATGGTGCTCGTCACGTCACACGGTTTTGCCGGTCACTATAAGGGCTCCCGCTTCAGCCGCTCCGTCAGCGTCATCGCCGGCGAAGGCACCGGCATGGAGCGTGATTACGATTTCGACAGCCGCCTCTATTTCTCTGAGTTGGACGCAGCCGAGGATATCGGCCGCCGCGCCGGAGAGCGGGCGGTCAATCGCATCAATCCACGTCAGGTTCCGACCGGCAAGGATTTGACGGTCGTTTTCGATCCGCGCATTGCGCGCGGTTTCGTTGGGCATATCGCCGGTGCTATCAACGGCGCGTCCGTTGCGCGCAAGACCAGTTTCCTGCGCGACAAGATGGGCCAGCCGGTTTTGAAGACCGGCCTGTCGATCACCGATGATCCCTTGATCGTGCGCGGTCCGGCCTCGCGCCCCTTCGATGGCGAAGGTGTCTCCGGCAAGCGGCTGGTGATGATCGAGGACGGCGTGTTGAAACATTGGTTCCTGTCCACGTCGACGGCGCGCGAGATCGGCGGTCTCAGGACCAACGGCCGAGGATCGCGCGGCGGCACTGCCGTTTCCCCATCCTCCACCAATCTGGCGCTGGAGCCGGGTGATATTTCTCCGGAAGAGCTGATCCGCAATGTCGGCAACGGCTTCTACGTTACCGAGCTGATCGGCCAGGGCGTCAATATGATCACCGGCGAATACAGCCGCGGCGCTACCGGTTTCTGGATCGAGAACGGCGAGCTGACTTTCCCGGTTTCGGAGGTGACGATTGCCTCCAACCTCAAGGACATGTTCATGCGCGTGACGCCGGCAAACGATATCGACCGCAATTTCGGCGTCGCGGCTCCGACGCTCGCCATCGAGGGCATGACGCTCGCTGGGCGCTGAGTCGGAGATTGGAATTTCGGAATGAGCGATAGAGACGTAGTCGGCCAATTGAGCGATCTCGAATTGATCGTTGCAGCAGCGCGCCAGGCCGGCGAAATCGCTCTCGGCTACTTCCGGCAGTCGCCCGAGGTCTGGTGGAAGAACGAAGGCCGCTCCCCCGTCAGCGCCGCCGATTTCGCGGCCAACGAAAAGCTCGCCGCGATCCTGCGTCCCGCACGACCGGACTATGGCTGGCTTTCGGAAGAGACCGACGACGATGCCGAGCGGTTGTCGCATGAGACGCTCTTCGTTGTCGATCCGATCGACGGCACGCGTGGGTTTCTGTCGGGACTCGAGCTGTGGTGTGTCAGTGTCGCAGTGGTGACTGATGGCCGCCCAACCGCGGGCGTACTTTATGCACCGGCGCTCAAGGAATTGTTCGTTGCGACGGCCGACGGCCCGGCACTGAAGAACGGTGAGCCGATCGCGGTTTCCGCCAGGCCGGATCATGATACCTGCAGGCTTGCCACCGCAGAGGACATGCTGAACGGATTTGATGGGGATTTCCGCAAGACGATCGAACGGGTGAAGCATGTGCCTTCGCTCGCCCTTCGCCTTGCCATGGTCGCCGACGGCCGGCTGGAAGGGACGATCGTCAAACGCAATTCTCACGACTGGGATCTCGCCGCCGCCGATCTCATCCTGGAACGGGCGGGTGGGGCGCTGGTCGATCTTTCAGGCCATCCGCTCACCTATAATCGAGCCGATGTCTCGCATGGCGAACTCTGCGGCTCGCCGGTGGCACGGCTGCCGGAATTCCTGCGCCAACTTGCCCACAGACGAGACAGTTGACCTTTTGGTCAAAATCCCGCACAGGAAGAGCGGAGGGGGACGACGACAGAAAGAGACGAAAATGACGAACTCCAGCGGCAAAAAGCAGCTTTTGCACCTCGTATTCGGCGGGGAATTGGAAAACCTCGAGGAAGTACAATTCCGCAATTTGAACGAACTCGACATTGTCGGCATGTATCCCGACTACGCGAGCGCCCTGACTGCCTGGAAGTCGAAGGCTCAGCAGACCGTCGATAACGCCCATATGCGGTATTTCATCGTCCATCTGCATCGTTTGCTTGATCCGCAGGATAAGGCTTCCTCGTAAAGCCGCGTCCCGCTTCATTTAACATTTGATATTCCCGCTCGGATGGGCGTTATCGTTTTCATCCGGCTATGGCGCGGTATTTTTGACGCAATCAGAACGAAAAGTCGGCCGATCTTTCGGCCGTGAGACAATTGGGATTTGGTATCGATGACGATCAGCTTGGATCGGAGGCAATCGAGATGAGCAGCCTCAGGGCGCGCCTCACTTTGGGTGCTTACCGCCTCGGTGGGATTGCGATCTATCCCCTCATCGGGCCTTATCTCGCCGTCCGCGCTGCCAAGGGCAAGGAGGACCGTTCCCGTCGGCTCGAGCGTTTCGGCTACGCCAGCGCCAATCGCCCGCAGGGACCGCTTGTCTGGATTCATGCCGCGAGCGTCGGCGAGACTTCGGCAGTCGTTCCGCTGATCCGGGAAATCCGCCGCCGCGACATCCACGTGATTCTCACCACAGGAACCATCACGTCGGCCAAGGTGACACAGGAGCGCCTCGGCGACGAGGTCATCCATCAATATGTGCCTCTCGACCTGAAGCCTGCCATCAGCCGTTTCCTTGATTATTGGCAGCCCGATTGCGCCATCATCGCGGAATCCGAGATTTGGCCGATGACCATCATGGAGCTTGGCCGTCGGCGCATCCCGCAGATCCTCGTCAACGCCCGCTTGTCGGATCGTTCTTTTGCGCGCTGGGGCAGGCATCCTTCGCTCTCAGAAGCACTGTTCGAAAGTCTTGCGCTGGTCGTCGCGCAGTCCGATCTCGATGCCGAGCGCTTTCGCGATCTCGGTGCGCGGCAGGTTATCAAATCCGGCAATCTCAAGGTGGATACCGACGCGCCGCCCTATAATGCGCCGACCCTTGCCCGCTACATGAAGCAGATCGGCGACCGCAAAACCTGGGCGGCTGTCTCGACCTTCGAGGGTGAAGAAAGTGCTGCTGCCGTCGTCCACAGGACGCTGAAAGAGCATAATGGTCAGTTGACCATAATCGTGCCGCGCCATCCCGAGCGCTGCGACGCGATTGAGGCGATGCTCGTCGAGCAGGGACTGAAAGTCGCGCGCCGCACACGCAACGATGTGCTGTCGCCGGATGTTGACGTCTTCCTCGGCGACACGATCGGCGAGATGGGGCTTTATCTGAGGATGACCGAAGTTGCCTTTATGGGCAAGTCGCTGTTCAACGAAGGCGGCCAGAATCCGCTCGAGCCGGCCATGCTCGGTTGCGCGATCCTGTCCGGCGGTCATGTCCAGAATTTCCGCGATGCCTACCAGTTGCTGGCCCGCCGCGGCAGCGCTCGTATGGTGCGCGATACCGAGATGCTGGCGAGGGGCGTGCATTATCTGCTAACCAACGATGCGGCCCGGCGCGGAATGATCGACGCCGGCTACGTGGCTGTGCACGAGATGCGCGGAGCGCTGGCGGCGACCGTCAAGGGATTGGAACCCTACATCAACCCGCTGACGGTGAAGGCGCGATTGCTGCCGAAGACGATGGCGCAGGGATAAAGGGAGTACTCCATGACGGCAATCAAGCTGGGTGCGATCGCGGGCATTCTCTTCGACAAGGACGGCACGCTGCTTGACTATGATGAGAGCTGGTTGCCGGTCAATCGCGAGCTTGCCAGCATTGCCGCAAAGGGAGATGCCGTACTTGCAGATCATCTGCTTCTGGCCTGTGGCATGGACCCGGTCACCGGCCATATTGTACCTGACAGCCTGCTCGCCGCTGGCAATACCCGCCAGATTTCCGAGGGCCTCGTGGCTGCCGGTTCCAGAATGGATGTGATCGAGCTGACGGAAAAGCTTGATGCGTTATTTTCCCATGCCGCGGATTTCTCCGCGCCGGTCACCGATCTCGCTGGGTTCTTCCACCGCCTGCACGAACGCGGCTACAGGCTTGGCGTTGCCTCGAGCGACAATGAGCGCTCTATCCGCCAGACGGCGGCCCGCTTCGGTTTCCTCGACTATCTCGATTATATCGCCGGTTACGATAGTGGCTTCGGAACCAAACCGGAGCCCGGCATGGTGCTCGGTTTTTGCGAAGCGACAGGCCTTTCTCCCTCGCAAATCGCCGTCGTCGGGGACAACAATCATGACCTGCACATGGCACATAATGCCGGTGCCGGCCTGAGGGTCGGCGTGCTGACGGGCACCGGATCGCGTGAATCGCTCGCGGCCGCCTCCGACTATTGCCTGAACGATATCACCGAGCTGGAAAGCCTGCTGCCCGTTGCTCAGCCGGTGTGACCAAGGCAATGGCTTGCTTTTTCATCCGATCTGCCCTTTCTTGCCGCCTTGCTAGAGCAATTCCAGGAAAAGTGCGCAACGGTTATCCTGGAATTGCGGAAGAACAACAGATCCAGTGGTTCTTAAATTCGATGAAAAGCTGAACCGCTCCAGGATCTTATGGGCAACAGTCGGCGCGAGGCGGGATTAGACTATGGTAACGGAAGCACCGCCTTTCTGGTGGCGAAAGCCTGATTGGCGCGCCTGGGGGCTTTCGCCCTTTTCGTTTCTGTACGGCCGCGTTGCCGGCCATCGAATGGTGCACGGCCGTCGCGCCTCCGTTCCGGTGCCGGTCATCTGCGTTGGCAATTTCACGGTGGGGGGTGCTGGCAAGACACCGACAGCGCTGACGCTTGCCCGTGTCGCCAAGGCAAAGGGATTGAAGCCCGGCTTCCTCAGCCGTGGTTATGGCGGTTCGCTTGACGTGACGACGGTCGTCGATCCACATCACCATCACGCCACTGCGGTCGGCGACGAGCCGCTGCTCCTTGCTCGCGAGGCATTGACCGTAATCTCGCGCCGCCGCTTCGAGGGGGCGGAGCGGCTGGTACACGAGGGCGCCGATCTCATCATCATGGACGACGGCTTTCAGAGCGCGCAACTCGCGATCGACTATGCCCTGGTCGTCATCGACGCCACGAGAGGCATTGGAAATGGCTATCTCGTTCCCAGCGGACCGGTGCGTGCGCCGCTGCGGACGCAGTTGCGCTGTGCCTCGGCGCTGCTGAAAGTTGGCGAAGGCAACGCCGCCGATCGGACCGTGCGCATGGCAGCAAGGGCCGGGAAGCCTTTCTTCGCGGCGTCGGTCAAGGTGTGTGGGCAGGAGGATATGCACGGCCGAAACGTGCTCGCCTTCGCAGGTATTGCCGATCCCACCAAATTCTTCCGCACAGTCGAGTCCCTGGGGGCCAATATCGCTGTTAGCCGTACCTTCGGCGATCACGAACATCCGGGCGAAGACGATATAGCCGACATTCTCCATATGGCCGCCCGCGAGGGCCTGGAGATCGTCACTACCTCCAAGGACTATGTCCGCTTGATCGGCCATCATGGCCGCGCCGACGAACTGCTACGGGCCTGCCGCGTCATCGAGATCGACATGGTCTTCGATGATCACCGTGCGCCGGGCCTGATTATCGACCGGGCAATAGCAGCCGCCCGCGAAAGGCGGTTACGGGACGGACGGAGAGCGAAATAGGGATTGAAGTCGTCAGCTCTTCTGGTTCGGGAGCGCGCCGGCGCGTTTTTCGGCTTCCAACGAAGACATCACGTCAGCATAGGGCTCCTGCCGGGCGACGCTCCAGTAGCGTAGCTCATCGAGCGCGATATGCTTGCCAGTCATGGCGCAAACGACATAGGAGCCGGGCATGAGGATTTGGAAATCGCCGTCGAGATAGCGAATCTTCGCCTCGCGGTTTCCATGCCCCTCAAAAAGATTCATCTTATGCCGTCCCCAATCTTTGTCATCTGTGTGCCATACCTCGGCAAGCAGGACATTTCCAGTTCTTTCGATCGCATCCACTCTCAGCTGCGTCCGAACAGCCGTTCGATATCCGACAGCTTCAACTCTATATAGGTCGGCCGACCGTGATTACACTGGCCCGAGCCGGGCGTTGCCTCCATTTGACGCAGCAGCGCGTTCATCTCTTCCGGCCTCAGCCTTCGGCCGGAACGCACCGAACCGTGGCAGGCCATCGTTGCGGCGACATATTCCAACTTGGCGGCAAGGCCGGAAGCCGTGTCCCACTCGGCGATCTCGTCGGCCAATTGCCGGATCAGCGCTTGGGCATCTACTTCACCGAGCATGGCCGGCGTCTCGCGTACCGCGATCGCGCCGGGACCGAAACGCTCGACCGCAAGGCCGAGTTCGGCAAGCTCGTCGGCAAATACCATCAATCGATCGCAATCTTCCTCCGCCAGGTCGACGATCTCAGGGATCAACAAGACCTGCGAAGACAGCCGCTTCGAATGCAGGGCTTTGCGCATTTCTTCGAATACCAACCGCTCATGCGCCGCGTGCTGGTCGACGATGACGAGACCATCGTCCGTCTGTGCGACGATGTAATTCTCATGCAGCTGGGCACGGGCCGCACCCAGGGGGAACCGAGCCGGGTCCTCCGCACGTGCAGGCTCGATAGATGCTGCGGTTTCGGCACGGGCGGTCGGCATGGCGAGGCCGTCGAAGGCAGCCTGGGGCCGCTCGCCGAATCCATATCCTTTCGTTGCCTGGGGCTGGTATGGCCGCGATGGCGAGGCCTCGGGTGTCCATGGTGCGCTTGATGCCGAAGGGCGCCATGCGGGCTGGAAGCCCGAACGGCCCTGGTTGAAGGCCCGAAGCATGCCGTCGGCGCCCGACGTCGCCGCACGATCGCCCTCCCGCGCGAGCGCCTCGCGGATCGCGCCCACGATCAGGCCGCGCACGAGGCCAGGATCGCGGAAGCGGACATCGGATTTCGCCGGATGCACGTTGACGTCGACTAAGGCCGGGTCGAGCGTGATGGAGAGGACAGCAACGGGATAGCGCCCGGAAGGTATGGTTTCGGCATAAGCGCCGCGGATCGCCGACAGGATAAACTTGTCCTGCACCGGCCGGCCGTTGACGAAGGCATATTGATGCGCCGAGTTGCCGCGATTGAACGTCGGCACGCCGATAAAACCGCTCAAGCTCACATCTTCCCGTAAGGCGTCGAGCTCGATGGCGTTATCCTTGAACTCGTTGCCGAGTACTTGTGCCATGCGGGCGAGATGATCGTCGCCGGTCGCCGGAAATTCGAGAGTCGAGCGGTCGCTACCGGAGAGCACGAAACGCGCGCGCGGGAAGGCGATCGCCATGCGCTTAACCACCTCGGTGATCGCCGCGGCCTCGGCCTTCTCGGTCTTTAGGAATTTCAGCCGCGCTGGCGTCGCGAAGAACAGGTCCCGCACTTCCACGATCGTGCCCGGATTGGTGGGTGCTGGGCGGAGGTGCAGCACCCTGCCACCGGCAACCGCAATTTCGGCGCCGCCATCGCTGCCGGGCCTCCGGCTGGCAATAGATAGCTTCGCCACCGAGCCGATCGAGGGCAGGGCCTCGCCACGGAAGCCGAGGGTGCGGATATCCTCCAGTGTATTGGAAATCTTTGAGGTGCAATGCCGCCTGACTGCCAGCTCCAGATCCGCCTGCGCCATGCCGGATCCGTTGTCACTGACCCGCAGCAGCGCTTTGCCACCACCGGCCGTTGCGATCTCGATGCGCGTCGCGCCGGCATCCAGCGCATTTTCGATCAACTCCTTGGCAGCGCTCGCCGGCCGCTCGATGACCTCGCCGGCGGCGATCTGGTTGATCAGGGTTTCGGAGAGTTGCTTGATGGCCATGTCGCCATTTTCGTGGATTCGCGGCGAGGTGGAAAGAGAAAACGCAAGGCTGCCTTTCGTCATCCACCCGATTCAGGTGAGAGGTTGATTAAAAATTTAATCAATGTTTAAGGGAATAATGACAGGTTGCATTCACAGAACTTGAAATGATTGCAGGTGGCGCGCTTTTGCACGTTAACGGCTTTTGGCGGCAGGCTGGTGACCGTCAAATTTCGAGGGCCGACTTCCGCCTGTTTCAAGTGTTCAGGCCAGCATGATATCTTCATAAATTTGCTTTGAGAGCTATCACTATTGCTTTCAACTTCAGCGTGCAGTGATATCGAATAGATGTAGGAATCGGACGAATGACTGCCGAGATTGACAAGGCAGCTTTTGCAGCAATCACTGAAGATGTTCCGTCTGACGGCAATCTGCAGGCGGCGCTGTTCGACGCTGTCTGTGATGGGCTCTCAAGTGCTTTCCTTGTCTACGACAAGAACGATCTGCTGCTGTTCGTCAGTCGTCAGGTCCTGAATTTTTTCCCAATCCCGCTGCAATTCCTGCAGCCGTCAACACGTCTGCGCGATTTTCTCGGCGCTGTCTTTGACACCGGCATCCGACATCGCGATGCTCACACGAAGTCGGCGGCAACACGCGACGATTGGGTCTCACAGCGGATTGCCTCGCATTGGCGCGAGCGTTTCGAGGCGACGGAGCGTCTCGGTGAGGATCGTTGGGTTCGTTTCGTCAAGCGCCGGCTGCCGTCAGGGTTCGGCGTTTGCATCCTCTCGGATATTTCGGAGGTGAAGAAGCGGGAGGAGCAATGGCGCATCGACATGGAGCGGGTGCAGCTTACGGAAGATATTCTCGACAGCCTTCCGTTTCCCCTCTTCGTGAAGGACCGTAACATGGTCTATGTCGCGGTCAACAAGGCGTTCTGCGACAAATATCAGACTTCGGCGGATGAGGTCCTGGGCCGTAAGGGCATCGATCTCTTCTCCACCGATGTCGCAAACCGCTTCGAGGAAAGCGACCGGCATGTCATGGAGACCGGCGAAATGTCGATCTCGCGCCAGCGCCAGATTGCCCGCGATGGCGTCGAGCGCGAAGTGGTTACAAGGAAACAGCGTATAGGCAAGCCCGGCCGCTATTTCCTCGTCGCCACCATGCAGGATCTGCCGAAAGAGGGCGCGGATTTCGATGAGTTCGCTCTTGCCTCGCAGATCAAGGAGAACAACGACCGGTCCTATCGGCGCGCTTATGTACCAATGGCAGCACTTCAGACTGCCTCGCGCCGCCCGCCGGCCATGGAGACGTTTGTTCCCGAGAATTTCTCCGGTCGCAAGATTCTTGTGGTTACCAGCGATCTTGCGGCTGAATCGGCGGCATTGAAGATGCTTGCCAAATATGGCTTTGAGGCTTGTTCGGTCCATGATGAAAGCGAGGAGGCGGCGTTTCTGGATGTCGCAAGCTCCCTCGGTATCAAGATTGATCTGGTCATCGTCGACAATCAGCTCGGCAAACGCGGTCTGGAACTGGCCGAGCGGCAGAATGTGCCGGGGTTGTTGCTGGACGGTTCGCAGCTCGCCACCGAGCTCACTTTCCTGATCGCTCGGCATTTCAACCGCAACATCCGCGGCAAGGCGGGCGAGCTTGCGGAAGGCGGGGCAGATGACTGGCAGATCGCAACCCGTGGCGAGGATCGTGGTTTCCAGATCCTCGTCGCCGAAGACAATGACATCAATCAGATCGTCTTTTCGCAGATCCTGGAGGGGCTCGGCTATCGGTATGTGATCGCCGCCAGCGGCGACGAGGCGGTGCGCCTATGGAGCGAACATCGCCCGGAGCTGATCTTGATGGATATTTCCCTGCCGGGTCTCAACGGTTTCGAAGCCGCAAGACTGATCCGCCGTTCGGAAAAGGGCAGCGGAGCACGTACCCCGATCATCGGCGTGCTCACCCAGGCTTTCGAGCGGGACCGCAACGAATGCGTCGACGCTGGCATGGACGACGTCATCATGAAGCCCGTCAGCCCGGATATTCTGGAGACGGTGTTTCAGAAATACATGCAAAGCAGTCGTAAGGTACAAATTAAATAAGTCTCATTGCTGTATAGTTCCTAATAGATAGATATTGCTCCCTTCGAATGACTGCCGCCCCGCCACCCTTTGTTAAGACTTCGCCGTCATGCTCCTTCGTGGTCGGAGGAAAATGTCGGAACTGAATATGAAATCGGCTGAAATATCGCTCGCGCCAGTCAGTCAGAATGAATTGCAGGCGATGGCTTACACCGATCCACTGACGGGGTTGGGGAACCGCTACCGCATGCGCGACCGCGCGCGCCTGCTTTCCGTCGAACGCGCCAGCGATCCGGCCCCCTTCACCATCGGCATTGCCAATCTCGATTCTTTCAAGCCGATCAACGACCTCTTCGGTGTCGAAGCCGGTGACGAGATCCTATGTCAGGTCGCCCATCGCTTAAAAGCCTGCATTCCCGATGGCGCCACCGTCACCCGCCATGATGGCGACGAATTTGCCTTCGTGCTGCCACTGGTCTTTGAACGTGTCGGCGCGGAGAAGTTCGGGCAGATGATCCGCGAGGTGTTATCGGCGCCCTATGATCTCGGCGATCGCAATGTTCGTCTTTCCGCCTCCTTTGGCTTCGCCATCTATCCCTTCGCCGGCGAGGAATTCGAGGATCTGCTGAAGAGCGCCGAGACTGCCCTTTATCGCTCCAAGCGGCGCGGCCGTGGCCAGATCACCGTCTATTCCAAAGAAATCGCCCAGGAGATGAAGCGCGCGACGCAGCTCGAACAGGCGCTGCGCAACGCCATCATTTCGAATGCTATCGACGTGCATTTCCAGCCCATCGTATCGCTCGCCAGTAATCTGATCGTTGGCTTTGAGGCCTTAGCCCGCTGGAACGACGCCGATCTCGGCTTCGTCTCACCCGCTGTTTTCGTCCCGCTCGCGGAAGAGCGTGGCTTTATCGACGCTCTCTCCGAGACACTACTGCGCAAGGCTGCGGAGGCGGCGCTTTCCTGGCCGCGCGAGCTTTTCCTTTCCTTCAATCTGTCTTCGGCGCAATTGATGGATCCCGGCACGAGCAGCAGCATTCTCGCCATTCTCGGCCGCGTCGGCTTCGATCCGCATCGGCTGGAATTGGAAATCACCGAGACGGCCGTCATGAGCTCAGCTGACACGGCACACCGCATCATCGCCGATCTCAGGGCGGCAGGCGTGCGCATCTCGCTGGATGATTTCGGCACCGGCCAATCCAGTCTCGGCCGCCTGCGCGATTTCATTTTCGACAAAGTGAAGATCGATCGCGCCTTTGTCTCCCGCATCAACTCTGACCGGGCCTCCGAACATATCGTCAAGGCGATCCTTGCGATGTGCGAGGGGCTTGATCTGGAGGTGGTCGCCGAGGGGATCGAGGACTACGCCGAGGCGGTAAAGCTCAGGTCGCTCGGCTGCGCCATGGGGCAGGGTTATTATTACGGCAAGCCTGCCGACAGCGTCGCGACGCTGCGCTATCTTCACGAGAACTACTACGAATTGGCTGGTGAGCGCGAAACCGCCTAGATTGGCCCGGATCAAGGACCACAGGTCGTTCTGCTGCGCATGCAGATATGAAAAGCGACGACCCGCAAAGATCGCCGTTTTTCAAAGCTATGCGACACTTTCGTCACTTACTGGTCGACGAGGTCGTCGTGGTGTCGGTTCCAGGCACCGCAGCCGTCGCCGGGGTCTTTGCAGCCTTTTCAGAGGCCTGCATAGCAAGCGTCTTGAACTCTGGTGCAGCCTTCAGCGAGTCAGCCGTTTCTGTGGTCGTCAGCTTGATGCTGCCGTCCTGAGCGTTCTGGGTTGCGGTGACCTTGGCGAAGGGAACGGCGACATTCTTCTGGCCGATGCCAAGGAAACCGCCGACGCCGACGACCGCGGCGATAACACCGCCCTGCTTCTGCAGGATGAGGTCGTTGATGCTGCCGATGCTTTGATTTTGACCGTTATAGACCGACTGGCCCATATAGGTCCTGGCGCTGATCTGATCTGCCGACTGCTCAGTCAGATATCCACCGCCCTGCGCCGTGTTTGTCGTCGGTGCCGGGGCCGGGGCCTGGGCGTCGTTCTGTGGCTTAGCCGTCTTGGTGTCTGGCGTTGCCGGGGCGGTCTGCGTCATCGGCGCGGCGTTGTTGCCGGTTGACGGCTGCTGTGCTTGAGCGAAAGCCATCGGTGAAAGAACCGATGCTGTGGCAAAGATCGCGCCAGCAGCAGCGGAAGTGAACAATTTGCCGGTCATCGTGAACCTACCTTTCATTCTGATGGGCACGTTAACCAACTCGGGCGGGGCCACTCTTTTGGCTGACCATCACCGTGCCGGTTCGTTAGGAGAATGGTCGAAAAGAGCTTTAGTTCCGGCAACAGTTGCGCGAGAGGGCTGGCCGTCACCACCGCGAGGTCGATATAACGCGAAAAATCAAAGGATAACCTATAGATCAATGCAACCTAAGCAATTGATTTTATAAACGGTTGCAGCGATGAATGCGCTTAGTCCGAAGCACAGGACGCGCTTATCTGCTGCTCGGCGCGCCGACAGAATTTTCGGCGCGCGATCACCAAAATACAATCAGATTTTGTAGATCGGATCAAAAACGCCCTTGACCGTAGGGCCAAGTTCCAGGAGCGCGCCGGCTTGCGGCTGCATCGAGCGCGCGTCTTCGTCGAGGCCTTCCCAGGCTGTCGTCACCGCAAGCCGATCGGCATTCTGGCCGATGAAGGCCGGGCAGGAGGGCTGCATGGCGGGCACGCGATAGCGCTCGATGCGCAAGCCGTCGGGGCTGTATCGGTCAACGAAGCCGGAGCCCCAGCGGGCGTTCCAGATGTAACCGTCAGCATCACAGACCGAGCCGTCGAGGCCGCCAGGGTCCTCCATGCTGTCGACCATGACAATCGGCTCGCCGACCGGCATCCCGGTCAGCGGGTCGACCAGCACCCGCATCAACTGGCTGACGCGAGTATCGGTGAAATATCCGATCGTACCGTCGGGTGAGAAGCAGATGGAATTCGGGATGCTGAGCTGATCGAAGATCTTCGTCACCTTGCCGCCAGCGACATGATAGATTGCGCCAGCCTGCATTTCCGCCCGCTTGCCCATGGTGCTGATCCACAACGAACCGGAAATGTGAGTCCGCCCGTCGTTGGAGCGGTTCTCCGGCTTGTCCGCCTCGATCGCGGCATAAAAAGTCAGTTCGCCGGATCCGACATCGCGAACAAACAGTCCTTCTTCGGTGGCGAGCAATTGCCGCCGATCGTCGATGCGGGCGAGTACGCTTGCCATCATCGGCAGAGCATGGACTTCCTTCTTGCCCGTCGCTAGATGCAGTTCATGCAGTTCCTTGCCAATAATGTTGAACCACCAGACCGTATCCGTATCGGGATCATAGGTCGGTCCTTCGCCCAGAGCCGATGCGGTGTTGCAGAGAATATTGCCCTGAAAATCATGAATATCGGTCATACGGGTCAGACTCCTACGGCAGCATCATAAGCGTAAATGGTTACCTTGGCGCGTTCGGCAACCTCTGCCGTCGTCATTCCCGGCTTGTAGAGACTGGTGCCGAGACCGAAAGCCAGGATGCCGGCCTTGGTGTAATCGGCGAAATTCTTGTCGGAAACGCCGCCGACGGCTGCGATGACAAGCTCGGGCGGGAGCACAGCGCGGATGGCTGTGATACCGGAGGCGCCGAGCACGCCGGCGGGGAAGAATTTAAGACCCGTCGCACCGGCAGCCGCAGCCGAAAGCGCTTCCGTCGCGGTGAATACGCCTGGCATAGTCACCATGCCTTTGTCGCGTGCGCGGCTGATGACGGCAGGTTCGACATTCGGCGTCACCAGCAATTTGCCACCTACGGCGTCCAGCCGGTCGACGTCTTCAACGGTCAGCACCGTGCCGGCGCCGATCAGGCAATCGGCGGGCGCCATCTTGGCGGCGATCTCGATCGAGCGGAAGGGCTCCGGCGAGTTCAGTGGGATTTCGATTGCCGTCAGGCCGGCATCGATCAGAGCGCCGAGTATATCAGCCGTCTCTTCGGGCTTGATGCCGCGGAGAATGGCGATAAGCGGGCGCTTCATCGGAGGGAAAGGGATACGGGTCGTCATCAGCTTTTTCTTTCGTTATTCAGCCAGATCGCCTTCGCGGCGGCCGAAAGCCCGCGGCGGACAGCGGCTTCCGCATCAACAGTTGCATAGGTAAGGCCCATGGTGCGGAATGCATGTTCGTAGAGTGCCTGCAGGCGTCCGGACGCGACGAGGGTAATTTCAGCCCCTTGTCCGGCAGATGACAGGGCGCCGGCGATTTCGGCGCCGATCAGCGTGCCCGAGATCAGCGCTTGCGCTCCGGCGGCCGTCAGGCCATGCAGAAGTTGGCCGGCACGAGCGGTAAAGAGCAGGTTCGTGGCGAGGGCCGGCTTGTTGAAGGCAGCCTTAATCGCGGATTCGAATGCGATGCTGTCAGCAGGCATGTCGGCCGCGCCGGCAACGGCATGCGATAGGATGCTGTGCTTTGTGATAACGTCGAATAGTTCGCCGGTCATGAATGTCGAAAAGCCGTTAACCTGGCCGTCGACGACACGCACCCATTTCGAATGCGTGCCGGGCATGCAAACGACCTGCTCGCCCTTGGCATCAGCTGCGATCGCGCCGAGCAATTGCGTTTCCTCGCCGCGGATGACGTCAGGCGTCTGCTTGTCGCGTTGCGCCAAACCCGGCAGAATACGGACATCACGCGATTGGCCGAGCACGGAGACGGCGCCGGTGAGGATGGCGGAGAGCGAAGTCGGCGTGTTGATATAGCCGGCTTCTACCCAGCCTTGACGCGCACCGGCCATGCCGCAAACGATGACGGGAAGATTTTCCGGCGCGGCCAGAGCATCGAGATGCGATTGTAGCACCTGGGCAAAGCCTGTCTGAGCCGCCGATGTCATGCCTTCGGCGCTGCGGCGCTCGCCGAGAATGCTGTCATCTTCGCCGATCAGCCACAGCCGGAAACTGCTGGTGCCCCAATCGACCGCGATATATGCGGGACTTGCCACTAGAAAATACCTCCGTCTACAATGATGGACTGCGCGGTGATGCTGCCTGCGCTATTGGATGCGAGAAATAGTGTCGGGCCGACCAGATCGGCCGCCTTTAGGACATGCTTTAGGCATTGGCGCTCGATCGTCTTGGCGATGCTTTCCTCGGTCAGCCAACGCTCCATCTGCCGTTCGGTGACCACCATGCCCGGCAGAACGGCGTTGACACGGATGTTTTCCGGCCCAAAACGGCCGGCAAGGCTCTTGGTCAGGCCGATCACGCCGGCCTTTGCGGTCGCGTAGGCGGAAAGATGTGGCGGGTTCATCTTGAAGACGATCGACGAGAAATTGATGATCGCCCCGCCGCCGGCTGCGCGCATGCCGGGCGCTGCTGCCTGCGAGACGAAGAAAACCTGCTTCAGGTTGATCGCCTGGTTGTTATCCCAATATTCCTCGGTCGTCGTGTCGATCTCGTGCCGGTCGTCCCAGGCGGCGTTGTTGACGAGGACGCGGATTGCGCCGAGATCGGATTCGACGGCTGCGACCGTGCTTTTGACGGTGCCGACGTCGCGAAGGTCGGCATGATAGAAGGCGACCGGATGAGCAGATTGCGCCGAGAGCCGGGCGGCAAGCGCCTTGCTCGGCTCTTCCGCTATGTCGATGAAAGCGACCTTGGCGCCCTGCTGAACGAAGCCCTCGACAAGGGCCGCGCCTATACCGGAGCCACCGCCGGTGATCAGGACAGTCCGATCCTTAAGATCGGGAAAATTTGCCTGTGTCTCGGTCAAGTTCGTCTCCCTCCCGAAAAATATGTAGTTCCATTATTTGGAACTGTATTTGACTATATGGAATTATCGGATTACCCTTCAGCCGTGTCAAGGATGTGATGGTACGCAGTAGACGTGGCGAGGCAGTCGTGAATTCGAAACAGGGCGAACATACGGGGGATGTCCGCCGCGGCAGGGAGACCGGGACGCTCGGCAAGCTCATGGCGCTCATTGATCTCGTTGCGCTGGCCGACAGTCCGATGCGCTTCACCGACATCCTGTCGCTGTCCGACCAGCCGCGCGGAACGCTGCATAGGCAATTGTCGCATCTCGTTGAGGAGGGGTTGCTGGAAACCGATCGCGACGGGCGCTATCTGCCCGGCATCAGGCTCTTGAACCTTGCGTCACGCAGTTGGGCGCGCAACGAATTTCGGGCCGTCGCCGAGCCGCATCTGCGCCTTCTACAGGCGCAGACCGGCGAGACTGTGCACCTCGGCGTCCTGCGTGGCACCGAGGTCATCTATCTCGACAAGGTCGAAGGCCGGCAGTCGGTGCGCATGTATTCTGAGATCGGCAACGCCTCGCCAGCCTATTGCACTGGGGTCGGCAAGGCGGCTTTGTCTGCGCTGGACGATATCAGCCTCGAAGCCCGAATCTCCGCCCTCCAGTTTCGTGCCTATACCGAGCATACCCACCGCAGCGTTGCAGATCTTCAGGCCGACATCGCTGCTATAAGGGTGCGCGGTTGCGCTTTTGATCGTGAGGAGCATGAAACCGGCATATGCTGCGTCGCCGCGCCTATCCGTTCAGACGATGGCGATATACTGGCCGGCGTCTCGGTGACCGGCCCGGCCTACCGCGTTACGTCGGAAAAATTGCAGGAATGGGCGCCTTTGGTAAAGGCTGCAGCGGCCGCAATCATGCAGGATATGCGCAGTCGGCTTGGCCCGAGGCGTTAATCCCGCCGATTTTTCTCGACTGTCATGTGAAATTCACCAATTTTGCCTTTCATGTGCTGGACCTTGGCCAACTTAAACATTTATTCTAAATCGCTTGATGAGAATCGTAGATGAACTGCCATTCTTGTTGAGTACCTGCCGCTGCGTTCTGAGGAGATAGGCGAACGATTGCCGGGCGCCGCAGTATGAGTGTCGCATTGTGCGAGATTTTTAAAAATTTATATTTGATCAAGCGCCGGCCTGTCGGCGTTAATGTGGTGACCCGGAGGCCTGGAGGCGGCGATTTCGAGTATGCGTCCCTCCATTACATGAAGAAGACTAATGATGGCAGCATTGGTGCAGACGGGAAGGCCCCCTCGGGGCGAGGATTATATTGATGAAATTACCGGTCTGAAGACACAGTTCGATGTTTTTCGCTTTATGAAGCGGCTGACGGAAGCCTATCGCTGCCGGGCATTCATGGTCCTGAACCTGCCGCCGGTTACATCTTTCGAACTGCAGAGCAATTCGGTAATCAACAACTGGCCCGTCGAACTCCTGGCAACCTACGACCAGGAAGGGCTGATGACGAACAGCCCGGTGCTGCGGCGTTTGCGCAATTCCACATTGCCTTTTATTCACGAGACAACGGCAAGCACCAATCGCGATGATGGCAGAGCCCAACTTATTACCGCGTTGTTCGAACGTTTCCGCATGACACGCTGCATCTATTTGCCGACCCACGACGCATCTGGCCTTCGCGGAGCAGTGTCGCTTGCCGGCGACCGCGAGCTCTTCTCAGCCGAGGAGATTAAGGATCTCTGCTACGTCGCGCTCTATATTTTCGACCGCCTCGCGGAAATCCGCAACATGGACATCCGGGTGGCCGACGCGCTGACGGATCGAGAGATCGATTGCTTGAACTGGACGGCCGCGGGTAAGACCAGCGCCGAAATCGCAGAAATCCTGACGCTCTCCGAACACACGGTCAATCACTACCTGAACCGGGCAACCAAGAAGCTGGACACGGTCAATCGCACCCAGGCAGTCGCCAAAGCGCTCCGAGTCGGGTTGATCAAGTAAGACATGATCCCAAAAAGTGCGGAGCAGTTTTTGGAAAAGATCATGCCCAGAATGGACCATGACCCCAAAGAGGGCGCGACGGTTTTGGAGAAGATCATGCTGACAAAAGACCGTGGTCCCTAGCCACGTTACGGCTTTGGCGCGGATTCTGCTCGGATGAAGAGTGAGAGCGAGTGAAATCCGGGCAATTTTCTGCGCCAATTTTGTGCGTTGCACATAAATCGTGCTGACAGCTTCTGCACCGATTTCCGGATTGAAACTGGCTGCGTCCGCAATAGCTTGAAAAATATATGGTTTTCAAATTTCGCGGAACTGGCACGCTTTCTGCATTTCAATGGACAGAGGTCCAGAGGGGACTTTGATACCAGCGCCGGTTAATGCGCGCGGATCCGGCAGCTGCTGCCGATGCTGTTGTCGTTGCTTCTCCCGGCGGCACGGTATCGGCGGCGGCTGTTGCTTATTTGGCACGTTTTAAGAACCAAGGGGGTTTAATGCGCGATTTTTTGGGCGCTCGCCCTAGTCCTTTCAAAGCTTTGCTTTACGTGCCCCGCGAATATCGCTTCTCCTAGCGAGCGTTGCGGCTGGCGGGGCTCTAAGCCCGGCGGACCTGCCGGCCGCAACACACTCAGCGTTTTATCCATATTCCCCTTAATTTCGTTTGGCGAAGTTCCATCACTCCACTATCTAAGCCTCAAGAGATCCGGAGCGTTTGCTGGGGCCGCGCCGCGATCCGGATGGAAATCGTGCAGCGAGGATGGAATGGCAGACATCACCAAGGAACAGGTTCTGGAAACGCTTAGAACCGTTCGCGGCCCGGATCTGGAGCACAACATCGTCGAGCTCGGCATGGTATCGGATGTCTTCATTTCCGATGCCAAGGTATATTTCTCGATTACGGTTCCGGCTGAACGTGCCAAGGAATTGGAGCCGATGCGCCTCGCTGCCGAGCGCGTTATCAAGGAATTGCCTGGCGTGAAAGGAGCGTTGGTCGCGCTGACTGCGGACAAGAAGGCCGGCACTGGCGCATCTGCCGCGCGCCCGGCCCCCGCTCAGCCGGCTGCGCATTCTCACGCCCACGCAGCACCGCAACAGCCGCCGCGTGCCGGCAAGATCGGCGTTCCCGGCGTTGGCGCCATTATTGCCGTTGCATCCGGCAAGGGCGGCGTCGGCAAATCGACGACAGCCGTCAATCTCGCGCTCGGCCTGCTCGCCAACGGTCTGCGCGTTGGCATTCTGGATGCTGACATCTACGGCCCGTCCATGCCGCGTCTCTTGAAGATTTCCGGCCGGCCGACGCAGATCGATGGTCGCATCATCAACCCCATGCAGAATTACGGCCTGAAGGTCATGTCCATGGGCTTCCTCGTCGAAGAAGAGACGGCGATGATCTGGCGCGGGCCGATGGTGCAGTCGGCACTGTTGCAGATGTTGCGCGAAGTCGCGTGGGGTCAACTCGATGTACTTGTTGTCGACATGCCGCCAGGGACAGGCGATGCGCAACTGACCATGGCGCAGCAGGTGCCGCTCGCTGGCGCCATTATCGTCTCGACACCGCAGGATCTGGCACTAATTGACGCCCGCAAGGGTCTCAACATGTTCCGCAAGGTGGAAGTGCCGGTGCTCGGCATCGTCGAAAATATGAGCTATTTCATCGCTCCGGACACCGGCGCACGTTACGATATCTTCGGCCATGGCGGCGCGCGCAAGGAGGCTGAGAGGATCGGCGTACCTTTCCTCGGCGAAGTGCCGCTGACCATGGGTATCCGTGAGACTTCCGATGCCGGTACGCCGCTGGTCGCTTCCGACCCGAATGGCACTGTCGCAGGCATCTATCGCGATATCGCAGCCAAAGTCTGGGCGCAGATAAGCAACATGCCTCAGCGCGCGGCGCCAACCATCGTCTTCGAGTAATTTACAAGATGCGTGCCGATCAACGGTTGGCACGATTGCCTTGCCAGCGCCGTGTGCTATGACTCCCCACGATCGTGAATCTGCGGTGAAAGCGCGCATCGAAGGGGTTGTGACTTGATTCTTTGCGAGCTTTGCTTCATATGCGCCGCCGGCGTGAATTTGGTCGGGCATTTCAGATGACGGCCAACTGCCAAATGGTGACTTCGTCTCGCCTGAGCAATCAGCCTTCTCAGGACGGACGAGGGATTGGTACAGCTGCGCAATGGAGCATGGACACGGATTCTCAGCCGGACCGGCGGGATACGCCGGGAGTTTTATGAGCTTTATTTACTGGGCATCGGCAGAATCGCGGCAACAGCGCACAAAGCGCCACGGCTACCGCTTTGCCTCTGACGCGCCGAGGGCGATCCGTTGATCACTGCCTACAGCTCCGACTGCAAGGCTCTCGAATTGGCTGATCTTTCGAGCATTGCTCGATTGCCGGAGAGCGCAGTCTGGATCGACATGGTCGAACCGTCGCGGGAAGAGGAAAAAAATATCGAGCGCCTGCTAGGGCTCGAAGTGCCGACTCGCGAAGATATGAAGGACATCGAACCCTCGAGCCGGCTCTATGTCGAAGAGGGCTCGGTTTTCTTGACGGCTTCGCTGCTGTGGAAGATCGACACCAACCTGCCGACGCTGACCGATGTCGCCTTCATCCTGACGGATCATCGCCTGGTCACGATCCGCTATGCGCAGCCGAAATCCTTTGCGCTGTTCATCGCAGCGCTGCAGCGAGTTCCGAAGGAGCGGCGGACTGGGGTCGCGCTTCTGGCGAAGCTTCTGGAAACAATTGTCGACCGCACGGCGGAAGTCCTTGAACAGACGATCTCCGGCATCGATATATTGTCGGTGCATGTTTTCGGCGATCGCGTGAAGAAAATCCGCCGTCCGTCGAACTATCTGGAAGAGAAGCTGAAGGACATTGCAGGTTACCATCGCACGGTCAGCAAAGTGCGCGATAGCTTGAGTTCATTGTCGCGGCTTCTGACCTTCCTTCATACGATCCCCGCCATGCAGCAGGACCATGAGGCCAAGGAATTGTGCCACAATGTCTCGCGGGATGTGCAATCTCTGTCCGAACATGCGTCATTCGTCGCCGGTAATATTACTTTCTTGCTCGATGCGTCGCTCGGCCTGATCAATATCGAGCAGAACGCCATCATCAAGATTTTCTCGATCGCCTCCGTAGTCTTCCTGCCGCCGACGCTTGTGGCGTCGATTTATGGTATGAATTTCGAGTTCTTACCCGAGCTGCATTTTGCCTATGGTTACCCGGCGTCGTTGCTCTTGATGGTGGTGTCTGCCGTCGTTCCGTTTTTCTTTTTTCGCTGGAAAGGCTGGCTCTGAGAGTCTAGTGACCCTGAATGTCTGACGAAACCCATCATTCTCCCGACGGGAAAATGAACGCTGGTAAGCTCGCATATCTCGCCCTCGGTTCGATTGGCGTGGTGTACGGCGATATCGGCACGAGCCCGCTCTACGCCTTTCGCGAAGCATTGAAGCCGGTAGCCGCCGACGGCTTGACGCGCGGCGAAGTCATCAGTGTCATCTCGCTGATGTTCTGGACGCTGACGATCATCGTCACGATTAAATACGTCCTTTTTCTGCTCCGCGCGGACAACGACGGTGAAGGCGGCACACTGTCGCTGCTGGCGCTGTTGATGAAGACGGCGAACGGCCATACGGCCATCCTGATGCTGCTGGGATTGATGGGCGCCGCACTCTTCCTCGGCGACGCGATGATCACTCCGGCCCTTTCGGTTCTCTCCGCCGTCGAAGGCCTGAAGCTCGTCACACCATCTCTGACGGACTACATCGTGCCCATATCCGTCGCGATCATGGCGCTGCTTTTCGCGATCCAGTCGCACGGCACCGGCGCAGTTGCCCGCTTCTTCGGTCCGATCATGGCACTCTGGTTCATCGTCCTGGGCCTTGCCGGCATCATGCACATTTCCGATGATTTCAGCATTCTGGCCGCACTCAATCCCTATTATGCGGTGAGCTTCCTTGTACGGGAGGGCTTTCTCGGCGTCGTCGTCTTGGGTGCGGTGTTCTTGACCGTGACGGGTGCGGAAGCCCTTTATGCCGACCTCGGCCATTTCGGCCGCCGCCCGATCCAGTGGGCCTGGTTTGCGCTTGTGTTTCCGTCACTGACTTTGAACTACTTCGGTCAGGGCGCCTTGGTGCTACGCGACCCCATGGCTATGTCCGACCCGTTCTTCCTGATATTTCCGCATTGGGCTATCCTGCCGGTGGTTATTCTTGCCACCCTGGCGACGATCATCGCCAGCCAGGCGGTCATCACCGGTGCCTTCTCGCTCACGCGCCAGGCAATCCATCTCGGCTTCCTGCCGCGCATGGAGATCCTCTTCACGTCCGAGACCAATACAGGACAGATCTTCCTGCCGTCGGTCAATGCCGTGCTGTTCTTCGGCGTCATCTTCCTCGTATTAAGCTTCAAGACCTCGGATGCGCTGGCGATTGCTTACGGCATCTCCGTGACCGGCGCGATGGTTGTCACCTCAATCATGGCCTTCGAGTTCGTGCGCGTTCGCTGGAACTGGTCGCTGCCGATGGCGGTCGGCGTGCTTGCGCCGCTGGTGTTGCTGGAATTCGTCTTCCTCGGCGCGAACCTCCTGAAAATCCGCGACGGCGGCTATGTTCCGGTGCTGATGGCGACCGCCTTCACCGTGATCATGTGGACCTGGCGCCGCGGCACGGCTCTCCTGATGGAGAAGACGCGGCACACCGATATTCCTTTGTCGTCCTTCGTCAGTTCGATCGAGCGCAAGAGCGACCACTCGCCGGCCCATGTCCCTGGAACGGCGATCTTCCTCACCAGCGATCCGGAATCTGCGCCCGCCGCGCTCCTGCATAATCTGAAGCACAACCACGTCCTGCACGACAAGAACGTCATTTTGACGATCCGCACCATCAACAAGCCGCGTGTCGCTCAGGAAGACCGCTACTCGGTCGATAAAGTCTCCGACCGCTTCTCGATTGTCGAGCTGCGCTTCGGCTTCATGGAGTCACAGAACGTCTCGCAGGCATTGGCGACTTTGCGCAAAACCGGGTTGAAGTTCGACATCATGTCGACCTCCTTCTATCTTGGTCGCCGCAAGCTGGTGCCCGACGCCAAATCCGGCATGCCGCACTGGCAGGACCGACTTTACATCGCTCTCGCCAATGCCGCGACCGATCCTTCCGACTACTTCCGCCTACCGGCCAACCGCGTGGTGGAATTGGGATCGCACGTCATCATCTGAGCTCGACACCATTTTAATGTGTTCGAAGGCCCGGTGGATCTCCGCCGGGCCTTTTGTAGCCGGCATTCCGAATGTATTCGTGAATGCGCAACAGCCGAATTAACCATCCATCAAGGTTAATCGGAGATTATTCCGGCTCCTAGTCCAGTGCCGTTGGAGTCCGGTGTTGCCTCGTCCGAGTCGTGTACCCCGCAAGTTTGGTTTCTTGCCGAAAAACTGGACTTCGCCAGCCGTCTTCGGGTTTTGCGCCTGGCTGATCTTTCCGTCCACCGTGGCCTATGCCGATCTTGCCGGGCTGCTGGCGGGTATCGACAGGGGTAGTAGCAACTGGCGCATGGTAATCACCAAATCGCCGGCCGGTTCCACGCACCAGGAAGAGCTTGCCTTCGGCGATGCGTCCACCGCTGCAGCCGTCGGCGACGGCGGTTTGGTCATGCCCGACGGCCGCCGCGTCGCCTTCGTGTCGCAGAAAAAGGGCAGCGATCCAAGGCCCGACGAAGATCGCATCAATCGCCAGGACAAAAAGAGCCGGGTGGTTGCTGTCGCGCCGATGCAGCCGCCCAAGGATTTTTCCGCCGGCTCCGTGCTGCAGCGCGACAGCATGCTGCTCCGCCCAGAGCTTGATACCAAGGACAAGACCGCTTTCCTGAAGCCGAAGATCGGTGGCAAGGAGATCCAGATTGCCACGGCCTTCTATAAGAAAGAGCCGCCGAGGCCGGACAACAGCGTGCCGTCCTACCTTGCGAGCCTGGTGACTAGCCAGGATGCAGATGTTCTAGCTGCCGCCTATGCATCGCCGCCACCAGACTACGCCCGCGTCTCGCCCTTCGATTCGATTCTCGCCAAGGATCAGGACAACGAAGGCCGCTTCGTGCCTCAGATTGGCCCCGAGGACCATGCATGGGCCGCGAATGTCCTGCCTCCTTCGGTCTTTTCGTCGGATGAACAGCAGTGCCTCGCGACCGGTATCTATTTCGAAGCGCGCGGGGAATCCGTGAAGGGGCAGGCGGCTGTCGCCCAGGTCATCCTCAATCGCGTCCGCAACCCGGCCTACCCGAAGACCATCTGCGGTGTCGTTTATCAAAACGACAATTGGCACAATGCCTGCCAGTTTTCCTTTGCCTGCGACAACGTCAAAGACCGCGTCAATTCGCCGGAGCACTGGAAGATCGCCCGCCAGGTCGCCATGGCTGTGACCGCCGGTAGAATCTGGCTGCCAGAAGTCGGCTCCGCCACCCACTATCACGCCGTCTACGTTCGGCCGCATTGGGCGGCCGAAATGGTGAAAGTCGGTCGCATCGGCATGCATATCTTCTACCGGACCTATGGCGGCGGCTGGAGCTGACGACGACGGGGTTGACGCGGTCCGACAGGCGATAGGTGGTCGGCAAAAAGGCCACGGAAAAGCGCGGCCCGAAGAGGATTCTTTGGCCTAGTTTCCCACCGGCATCGCATGTTCGCGCTAAGATCATGTTTTAATTCGGCTAATTTATGGCTGGACAGATGGCGTCTACGCCTTGACTATGCTTTTTCCTAAAACTATGTTGCGCGCGACTTCAAACGGGCCGAAAAGGTGACGAAACCTGCCGTTCGTTTACGCGTTGACCGGGGTAATGGGGCTGCGCGCTGCGAAAATGGGAGGACATCACCATGGCGGATGACCACGACGAAGGTCTGGAAAAGCGACGAGAGCAACTGGAAGCCGAACTGGCGAACAAGCGCTCTGCGTTGGGAGAGGATGAACGAGGGGAGGTTCGCGCCGAGGAGGGCCGCAAGGGCTACGCCGAGGCGATGAAGCTTTCTAGCGAATTCATTGCTGCCATCATCGTCGGCGCTGTTCTGGGCTATCTCTTCGACCGTTTTGTTGGCACGGCGCCGTGGGGCATGATTGTACTTCTGCTTCTCGGATTTTGTGCCGGCGTGCTGAATGTTCTGCGCTCTGCAGGCAAGGTGGCGACACCGATGCTTGAAAAGCACGGGCTTGATAAGAAATGAGCTGGAACCGGCGCCGCGGCGTGGTTTCCTGGTGAGAGGCATCCGCTTTGACAAGCGGGAAAATGAAAGAGAACAGCGGTGGCAAACGGACCTACCCATCAGTTCCTGATCTTCAAGATTATACCGATTGATATCGGCGGGATTGATTTTTCGTTCACCAATGCTTCACTGTTCATGGTCGCTTCGGCAGTCATCTCTGCTGGCTTCCTTTATTTTGCCACGTCGCCGCGCAGCGTAATTCCGGGCCGCGCCCAATCGGTGGCGGAGATGGCTTACGAGTTCATTGCCTCGATGCTGAAAGAAGGAGCGGGAACCAAGGGAATGCAGTTCTTCCCGCTGGTCTTCTCGCTCTTCATGTTCGTGCTGACGGCGAACCTGCTTGGCATGGTTCCCTATTTCTTCACCGTCACCGCCCAGATCATCGTTACCTTCGCGTTGGCGCTTTTGGTCATACTGACGGTCATTATCTACGGCGTGATCAAGCATGGCTTCGGCTTTCTGAAGCTCTTTGTGCCGCAAGGCGTACCCGGCATACTGTTGCCGCTGGTGGTGAGTATCGAAATTATCTCGTTCCTGTCCCGGCCGGTTTCACTCTCCGTTCGTCTTTTTGCCAACATGTTGGCAGGCCATATCACGCTCAAGGTGTTCGCAGGCTTCGTTGCCTCGCTCGGAGCCCTTGGCGCGCTTGGCATCGGCGGCGCTATTCTTCCCCTGGCTATGACGGTCGCTCTGACCGGTCTCGAGCTACTCGTCGCCTTCCTCCAGGCTTACGTCTTTGCGGTGCTGACTTGCATGTACATCAATGACGCAATCCATCCGGGTGGCCACTAAGGATTACCGACATTGACGTCCGCAGGGCGTCAGTCATTCGCCGCAACAACCATTTCAAAGGAGTTCAACATGGAAGCGGAAGCAGCAAAGTTCATCGGTGCAGGTCTGGCTTGCTTTGGTATGGCCGGTACGGCTCTTGGCCTCGGCAACATCTTTGGCAGCTACCTGTCCGGCGCACTTCGCAATCCGTCTGCCGCTGACAGCCAGTTCGGCCGTCTGGTATTCGGCTTCGCCGTTACGGAAGCTCTGGGCATCTTCTCGCTGCTCATCGCTCTCCTTCTGCTCTTCGCCGTCTGATATCAGTGGCGTGATAGATCACGGTTCGCGGGACAGCGGGCCGTGATCCTTTGTATTTGCAGACCACCTGGAGGTGAGCATGTTTGTGACCCCGGCTTATGCTGAAGAAGCACCGCCGGCAGCCGGCGCGGTGAATACGGAGACGGGTGCGCCCGATCAGGGCCATCACGCTGGCGTATTCCCGCCGTTTGACCATACGACGTATCCGTCACAGCTCCTTTGGCTGGTGATCACCTTCGTGATCTTCTACGTGACCATGCAGAAGGTCGTCGTTCCGCGCGTTGGCGGCATTCTGGAAAGCCGCCACGAGCGCATCGCTCAGGATATCGACGAAGCTTCGCGCCTGAAAGCCGAAGCCGATGCGGCCGTTGCGACCTACGAAAGCGAGTTGGCCGCAGCACGCGCCAAGGCGAATTCGATCGGTGCCACCGCCCGTGATGCCGCCAAAGCAAAGGCTGAGGAAGACCGCAGGGCGATCGAAGCAAGCCTTTCCGAGAAGTTGAAGGCCGCAGAGGCCCGCATTAGCGAAATCAAGGCGAAAGCCTTTGGCGATGTCGGCGCCATTGCTGAAGAGACGGCAGCCGCCGTCGTTGAGCAACTAGTCGGCAGCGTCGCCGGTCAGGCTGACGTCGCCTCGGCCGTTGCCGAAGCATCCGCCAAGCGGGAGGGTTGATCCATGGAATTGGGTTTGGACGAAACTTTCTTTGCCTTCGTCGCTCTCATCATCTTCCTCGGCATCGTCGTCTATCTGAAGGTTCCGGGCATGATGGCAAAGTCGCTGGACGACCGTGCCGATCAGATCCGCAACGATCTGGCCGAAGCCAAGCGCCTGCGCGAAGAGGCCCAGCATTTGCTGGCCGAATACCAGCGCAAGCGAAAGGAAGCGGAAGCAGAAGCCGCGCATATCGTTGCGGCAGCCGAGCGCGAAGCTGAAATGCTGACGACGGAAGCTCGCAAGAAGACGGAGGAATTCGTCGCCAACCGCACGGCGCTGTCGGAGCAGAAGATTAAGCAGGCGGAAGCCGAGGCGATGAAGGCGGTTCGCTCCGCTGCGGTCGATCTGGCCATTGCCGCTGCCGAATCACTGCTTGCCAAGAAGGCCGACGGCCGCGTTCAATCCGAACTCTTCAGCAACGCCGTCGGCGAAGTGAAGACCCGACTGAACTGAGCGCACAAGCGATCGTTCTTTGGAAAAGCCCGGCTTCGGCCGGGTTTTTTGTCTTGTGAGTGATACCCCGCCACGGCGACAGCTGACAATGGATCGAAACTGGATTTCGGCCGGGATGAGGGAGTGAGATGGTCATACCGAGCAAGGACGACGGCGAAGGGCCAGTTCGCCACGATGATCTCGTCTATCGGCGTACCCGTCCCTGGACTGCGAGCGTTCACTCGCTGCTCATTGCACTTCAAAGACATGACTTTGCGAACGCGCCATTGTCCGCGGGACATGACGCGACGTGGGAAAGGGCGAGCTTTCTTCCGGGTGAGACCGGTGACCTGGGTGACAATGAGAATATGAGGTCCATGAGAGTTCTGCAGTCGGCGGCGCGGTTGCTGCGGCGTTATCATGATTGCACGGCGCTGTTTATGCGGTCGATGCTAGAGGACCAGAAATGGCAATTGCCGCCGAGGCTACCGTTCGAGGTGATCTGCCATGGCGATTTCGCACCTTATAATGTAGTTCTCAACAGCGGCGCGGCGACTGGCATCATCGACTTCGAGACGGCGCATCCTGGCCCGCGATGCTGGGATCTTGCCTACGCCATCTATCGCTGGGCGCCTCTGTCCGCGGGCGTCGTGGCCAAGGATCTCGGCGAGCTCGACACACAAATCCTCCGCGCCCGCAGCTTCCTTAATGCTTACGACCTGCCCTCACAGCAACGCTCGGCGTTGCCGGGTATGATCCTTGACCGTCTGAATGTCTTGGTCGGCTTCATGGAACTCGAGGCGGCCAATGGTGTGGAAAGATATCGCCGCAATGTCGAAGAAGGCCATGCGGACATCTACCGGCGGGATATCGCTTATATCAAAGAACACCAAAACGAGATCATGGCCGGTTTCGGGGGATAAAAAGAGCTGACTCCCGTCAGGCCTCATCGCGTCGGAGCGGCCGGAAGCTCATGCGATGGAGTGAGCAGGGACCGTGTTTTTCGATGCCGGCGCGATGCTGGGGGGTTGCGTAGCCGGCATGGGCCGCGAAGCCGTAGGCCGGGAAGACGTCTCCGGCGCGAGCCATCATCCGGTCGCGTGTCACTTTGGCTACGATCGAAGCGGCGGCGATGGAAAAGGAGCGGCTATCACCCTTGACCACGGCTTTTCCTGGGCAGGCGAGCCCGGCGGGCACATCCAGCCCATCGGTCAGGACGTAACCTGCCGGTATGGCAAGGCTGCAGATGGCGCGTCGCATCGCGTCGAGGCTCGCCTTACGGATGTCGGTGATGTCGATGCGAGCAGCACTTGAGGAGGCAATGGAGACCGTGGCGGTCGCGAGGATTTCGACAAACAGCGTCTCGCGCCTGGCGACCGAAAGCAGCTTGGAATCGTTCAATCCCTCAGGAATGCGCTCAGGGTCGAGAATTACCGCAGCCGCGACGACCGGGCCTGCAAGGGGCCCCCGTCCCACCTCATCGGCACCAGCAACGGGCCAATGTCCGGCGCGACGAGCAATCAGCTCCAGCTCAAAGGTCGGAACGATCGGCTCCACGTCAAAAAGCATGGGAGAATCGGGTGGTGTGCTGCGTGGCATGCGGCAAAGCTCGCACACCACCCGATCTCCTGCAAGCCCCCGGTGGATCATGGCGGCGAACCGGGGGCCCTTCCGGCGGGCAGGGAAGCCCGGGGGAAGGGGTTCAGAGTAGTGAAAGCTGCACGCCACTGCCATCCGGCGGCACGAATAGGTCGTCGCGTATCGCTATGCTGCGGCGCGTTAACTCTAGGCGCTTGGTCGCCATTTCGAAGCGGCGGCTGATCTGCCACGCGTAAGGACCTGCACCCTTCATGCGTTTGCCATATTCGGCGTCATAGTCCTTGCCACCACGCATCGAACGGACCAGCGACATGACATGGCGGTACCGATCCGGATGGTTTTGCAGCAGCCAGTCGCGGAAGAGCGGGCTGACCTCCAGGGGCAGGCGCAGGAGGACATAGCTCGCCTCCATGGCACCGGCGGCCTTGCCGGCATCGAGAATGCGCTCGATTTCGTGGTCGTTGAGGGCAGGGATGATCGGCGCCACCATCACGGCAGTCTGGATGCCGGCCTCGCTGAGCATCCGGATCGCCTCCAGGCGCCGCTGAGGTGTGGCAGCGCGCGGCTCCATAGTGCGCGCCAGCTTGCGGTCGAGGGTGGTCACGGAGATACCGACCCGCACGAGGCTCTTGGCCGCCATCTCCTTCAGGATATCGATATCGCGCATTATCAGCGCCGACTTGGTGACGATCGCGACCGGATGGTTCGCCTTGTTCAGCACTTCGAGAATTTGGCGCATGATCCGCCATTCTTTCTCTATCGGCTGATAGGGATCGGTATTGGTGCCGATGGCGATGACCCTCGGCTTATAGCCGGGCTTGGCCAGTTCTCGTTCCAACAGTCGCGCAGCATCGGGCTTGGCGAAGAGTTTCGATTCGAAATCGAGCCCGGCCGACAGACCCATATAAGCGTGCGTCGGTCGTGCGAAACAATAGATGCAGCCATGCTCGCAGCCGCGATAGGGGTTGATAGAACGATCGAAGGGGATATCGGGAGACTCGTTGCGCGTGATTGCTGTGCGCGGCTTTTCCACCTGCACTTCAGTTTTGAACGGCGGCAGTTCTTCCAGTGTCTGCCAGCCGTCATCGAATGTCTCACGCCGCAGCGGCTCGAACCGGCCGCTGGGGTTCAGTCCGGCACCGCGACCGCGCCTGCGGTCGATCTCGACTCTGAGCCCGGTGTCGGCGATCAAAGCATTGGCAACATCTGCCGTATTGGCAGGCGCAAATGCGGACTGCCCTGCAAGGGACTGCTGGTTCATCGGTAGCTCCGGGGCGGTTCGTGGTATGGCAACGCCGCGTCTAAGATGATTAAATTCCTATCCGACTAATGAGAACAATGCAAGAACAAAAAAATACGGAATTGGGTTCCGCCATACCGTGCATCCGCCCGGACGCTCAAGGTTGAAAGGTATCTTGAAGCTGTGTGTTAGCTTTATCTAAACCTTCGAGTTCAAGGGGTTCTGCGCTGGCAATAAATTGTGCGGCGCTTTATAAATGGGCGATGTTGACGGTAATCATTGAATGCCAGGATCAGGAACCTGAGCTGGCGCAGACATTGGCGGTATTGGTGGCGGGCGCGATCGAAGGGCTGGTGTGCGACGTCGTCGTGCTCGATCACGGTTCGCGCGACGGCAGCTCACACGTTGCCGACGCCGCCGGCTGCCGTTTCTATTCGCAATGGGATATCAAGGACATATTGAGTTCGGCGCGGGGCGATTGGCTGCTTCTGGTCGAGCCCGGCGCACGTCCGCAGGCAGGATGGATCGATGAGATCGCCGAATATGTCTCGCTGAATAAGATGCCGGCCCGCTTCACCGCTTCACGCGGCTATCGTCGCCCTTTGTTGCAGCGCATTGGACGCCGTCTGCCGCCGCTGGAGTTGGGCTTGCTCCTTTCCAAAGGCCAAGCCATCGCCGCCGCCAAAACGGGCATGCGGCTTGCCGAGTTCGCCAAGGGCCAGAAAAGCCGCCAACTGTCCAGCGAACTGATTCCCTCCTGGGTCGCGCGCGCAGCGCGGTAGCACGGCGGTTTGATCGATCCGAATTCTATTTGAAAATAAGACAATAGATGTCATAATTTTCCTATGGCGGCACCTCTCGCGTGTCGCGTCGGGCGGCCGACCATAAAGATGCCGGTATGCGGCAGAGCAGGTCAGCAGAACTCTCCTCTTCTGCCGAGTTTCCGGCGAAAGGAGGTGCGTCATGGGACGCACGATGCTCTACCGGCTTATCGGAACGGCCCTCGTGGCAACGCCAATGCTTCATCCGAGTTCAGTAGCTTCACAAGCGATGCTCGCCTGTGCCCAGCGAGTCGATATTGTCGCTTTCCTTGATGCGCAATATTCCGAAAAGCTCTCGGCCGTTGGTCAGCTTGACCCGAAGAGGATCGTCGAAATCTTCGCCGCCGAAAGCGGCAGTTGGACAATGATGATCACCGATGTCTCCGGCCGGAGTTGCGTAATTCTCAGTGGTCAGAATTGGGAATCAATTCCTGTTCTGCCGGGATCGAAGGCATAGGATTGGAAAAGTCGAGGAATAATCCTCGGCAGGCGCCAATCTTATTTCGAGCCAGCGCCGCGCTTCAAATGTTCATCGAGCCGCGGCATGATCTCCACAAAATTGCACGGCAAGTGCCGGTAATCGAGCTGCGCTTTCAAGATGCCGTCCCAGGCATCCTTGCAGGCGCCCGGGGAGCCGGGCAGCACGAAGATGAAAGTAGCGTTGGCGACACCGCCGGTTGCCCGCGACTGGATCGTCGCCGTGCCGATTTTGTCGTAGGAGATACGATGGAACACCTCGGAAAACCCGTCCATCCGCTTTTCGAATAGGGGTTCCAGCGCTTCGGGCGTGACGTCGCGGCCGGTAAAGCCGGTACCGCCGGTGGTGATGACGACGTCGATGGTTTCGTCGTACATCCAGGCTTCCACCTGGCTTCGGATAGGCTGCTTATCGTCGGGAACGATCGCGCGGGCAACCAGCCTATGGCCGGCTTCCGCGATGCGACTTACCAGCGTGTCGCCGGATTTGTCATCGGCGAGCGTGCGTGTGTCGGAAACTGTCAGCACAGCGATACCGACAGGGATGAAAGGCCTCACTTCGCTTGAACCGGCCATCATGCATCTCCCTTTATCGTTTCTGTCGCCTGGAAATACCAGTCAGGCCTTAAGCTGTGAAGCGATGCCGCGGCAGCCTTCGCCTGCTCAAGATGATCGAAGAGGCCAAAGCAGGTGGCGCCCGAACCGGACATGCGCGTAGCGACGGCGCCCTGGGTCTCGATCAATTGCGAGAGCGTGGCGATCTCGTTGCAGAGCGTCCGCGCCGGCGGCTCCAGATCGTTGCGCAACCCCTTGATCGCCTCGATCCATTGCGCGTGGTCGTTCGGCATCTGCAAAGAAAGCGCAAGCGCTGGATTGTCCTTCCGGGCGAGCAGACTAAATACTTCGGGCGTCGAAACGCTGACGAGGGGATTGCCGAGCACCATAGCGAAAGACGGAAAGTGCGGCAGCAGTTCGATCGTTTCGCCAATGCCGCGTGCGATCAGTGGCCGGCTGACGAGGCACATCGGCACATCGGCACCGAGCTTGAGCGCAATAGCCATCATTGTGTCGGAGGATGGTGCAATCCCCCAGAGCCGCATCAGCCCCCCCAGGGTCGCCGCCGCATCCGCCGAGCCGCCGCCGATGCCCGAGGCGACGGGCAGGTTCTTTTCGAGATGGATATGCACCGGCGGCGCCTCGAACCCCGCGGTCCGAGCCGCCTGTCGCAAGAGATCACGGGCCTTGAGCACCAGATTGTCGCCGGCATCCGCCTCGTCTGCAAGAAGGGGGGAGAAGCGCCCGGACAGGCTGAATTCGTCACGGTGGCTTGCGCGAAAACCGAGACGGTCGCCATGCCGCGCAAAAGTAACAAGCGTGTCGAGCAGATGATACCCGTCGGCTCGCTGGCCCGTCACTTGCAGGGCCAGATTGATCTTGGCGGGCGCTTCCTGCACGAAGTTGAAATCGCCCGCCGCAAAAATCACGTGCATTGGAGGTCTTAGGACTTCTTGTCGGCAGGCGGCGTCGTTGTATTGGGTGCCGGCGTTACCGCCGGAGCCGGATCAGGCTGCTTGGTCTTGTCGACCGTCCTGGGGTCGGTGTCGACCGCCGGCAGACCGTTGGCGATCTTTTCCTTGATCCTCGGAATATCCGCATCCTCTGGCTTGGAAGCCAGCGCGCGGTTCCATTGGTAGACCGCTTCCAGCTTGCGGTTCACACGCCAGTAGGCGTCGCCCAGATGGTCATTGATCGTTGGGTCGCCGGCCTTAAGCTGAGCGGCACGCTCCAGCTCGTTCACCGCATCGTCGAAGCGGTTGAGGCGGAAATAGGCCCAGCCGAGCGAATCGACGATGTAGCCGTCATCTGGCTTCAGATCGACGGCCTTCTTGATCATGTCCAGGCCCTGGTCGAGATTCATGTTCATGTCGACCCAGGAATAGCCGAGATAGTTCAGGACCTGCGGCTGGTCGGGGTTCAGCTCCAGCGCTTTCTTGAAGTTCGGCTCGGCCTTGTCCCACTTCTTCAGTCGTTCATAGGCGATACCGCGCTGGAAGAACACGGCCCAGTCACCACGATTCGGCACGGCACCGATGACCTGCACGGCCTTGTCGTAATTGTCAGCCATGCCCTGGAAGTCTTTGGCGTCCGAGAGAACGCTGCCATAGGCAAGATAGCTGCGGATATCGTTCGGGTCGGAATCGATCAGCGCCTTTAGATGCTTGCGCGCATCATCGACCTTACCGGCCTGAGCTAGCGCAAGGCCGAGCTGCAGCTCGGAGATACGGGCCATCGGCGAATCAGTGGGGACCTTCTTGTAGAGAGAGATCGCGCGGTCGATCTGCTCCTGCTTTTCGGCAAGCCCACCGAGCAGAACCAGCGTGTCGGCGCTTCTGGGATCGAGTGTATTGGCAATCTGCAGATAAAGCGAAACGACGTCTTCAGCGCCATCACGGTTGAGCGCCGCGCCAATGGTAAAGAGCACCGAAGCTGCACCCTGCGCGGTGTCGGTCACCTGCTGGTCCGGCACTTGACCCTTGTTAATGCTGTCGCGAAGCGCGTTCAGCGGTGCGTAATTATTGATGAGGTTGTCGCCGACCGAAACGGCATCCAGTGCCTTCTGCTTGTCGCCGGCTTTGGCTTCAACTGCCGCAAGCGCCATAACAGCGCGCATGAATGTGTCCGGAGCGGTTGCGCCGCCCGCTTTGTCGAGAATCGCGTCGTTCAAGTGCGAACGGGCGGACTTCGTATCACCAATGGTAATGGCGATGGCGCCGGCGTGGTAGTTCTTGAAGATGTTGAACCAGTCTGGTCCCCTCATCTTGTCGATCATGCCGATCGCTTCTTTGCCATGGCCGGAACCAGCACGCGCCCAGGCGAGCAGAAGACTGTTCATCATCCGGTCGAGATCGTTCGGACCATCATATTTGAGGATGTCCTGCGCGGCCTTGTATTCATGCCGGCGGATGGCGTCCATGCCGCGTACGATCGTGGTGACACGTTCGACCGAAGGATCGTTCTTTAGCTCGTTGGCATATTTCACGCCCTCTTCGAGATTACCGTTGAGCAGCAGCGAAATCATCAGTCGCTGCCGGATCTCCGGATTGCCCGGCTCGAGCATCAACGCCTTCTTATAGAGCGAGATCGCGGTGTCATAGTCATGGTCAACATCGGCAGTGCGGGCAGCAAGGAAGGCACCTGCGAAGGTGTCGACGCTTTCCGCGTCGAAGGTCGCTGGGGCACTGGCCTCGGGCGTTGCCGGAGCATCCTCAGCGCGCGCGCTATTCAGCGCGGACATCGAAAGGATCGCCGCCAGGGCTGCGCCCGAGAGGAAACGAATGGCAAGTCTCTGCCGCATTAGAAGGCCTTTCATCAAGGGATTGCCGGTGAGCGTGCCGGCGGCACAAATCGTTCGTGTCAATCATTCACAACAGGATGGCTTTTTTGAAGCGGTCCTGCAAGAAATTCGGCCGGCTGCGATTAGTTCACGCGTTCGATGCAGAAATCGATCACTTCCATGAGAGCGGATTTCCACGGCGTTTCCGGTAGCGGCGCCAGTGCGTCGCGGGCGATGGTGCCGTAATGGACGGCGCGGGCAATGGTGTCGGAGAGCGCACCGTACTTGGTGATCAGACCCAGTGCCTTTTCCAGGTTCTCGTCGCTATTGTTGCCGGCCTCGACGGCGTTGCGCCAGAATGCGCGCTCTTTTTCGGTGCCGCGGCGATAGGCGAGAATCACGGGAAGGGTGATCTTGCCTTCGCGAAAATCATCGCCGACATTCTTGCCGAGATCGGCGGCCTTGCCACCGTAATCCAGCGCATCGTCGACCAATTGGAAGGCGAGGCCGAGGTTGGTGCCATAGGACTTCAAGGCGTTACGTTCGGCCCTGCCGGCATTGGCGACGATGGGGCCAACTTCGGCGGCGGCGGCGAAAAGCGCTGCCGTCTTGGCCCGGATGACGGAGAGATAATCGTCTTCGGTGGTCTCCATGTTCTTTGAGACGGAGAGCTGCAGCACCTCGCCTTCGGCGATGACGCAAGCCGCCGATGAAAGGACGTCGAGCGCCTCAAGCGAACCGACCTCGACCATCATGCGGAAGGCCTGGCCGAGCAGGAAGTCGCCGACGAGAACACTTGCTTGGTTGCCCCAGATCATGCGGGCCGTGGACTTGCCGCGGCGCAAATCGCTTTCGTCCACCACGTCATCGTGCAACAATGTCGCCGTGTGCAGAAATTCGACCGATGTGGCAAGCTTGATGTGGTTGTCACCCTGATAGCCGTAGAGCGCGGCCGAGGAGATGGTCAGCATCGGCCGCAGGCGCTTGCCCCCGGAAGAGATCAGATGCTCCGCAACTTCCGGGATCATCTGCACATCGGAGCCGGCTTTCGACAGGATCAGCTGGTTGACGCGCTCCATATCCGCCTTGGTCAGATCCACCAACGGCTTGATGGATGCCAGTTTATTCTTGCTTTCTTCAAGCGGTATCACGACGCCCAACGATCCGGACTCCTGTTCATTTTCTGCAAAGCACAATAAGAAGGGGCGAAAGAGGCGGCAAGAGGCGATTTGTCTCGTCTCGCAAATTTGAGAGGAAACCCAAAGCTTATGCACGAGTTGATCCGCACCAATGATCCCGTTCTCCTCTCCTTCGCCGAGAGCCTGATGAAAGACGCTGGGATTCATTGCTTCATCGCGGATCAAGGCATGAGCGTTCTCGAAGGCTCGCTCGGCATGCTGCCGCGCCGTTTTCTCGTCGAGGACGAGCGTGCCGATCAGGCCCGGCGCATTCTGACCGACGCCGGCCTCGGCGACGAGTTGCGCCCGGTACGCGGCTGAGGTCTGCTATGGCCGACAACCTTTCCGAGACCATCGATGCGTTCCATCGCGGCGCATTCCATATCGTCCAGCCGAAGGGCAGGGGCCATCGTTCCGGCATGGATGCCATGTTGCTTGCGGCGCTCGTGGCCGATGACCGCGCTATCAGGGTAGCCGACCTTGGTGCCGGCGCGGGGGCGGCCGGCATGGCCATTGCCTCCCGGCTCGAGCAGGCGAAGGTGGTGCTGTTCGAGCGCTCGCCGGAAATGGCCGAGTTTGCCCGCAAGAGCCTAATGCTCCCGGAGAATGCCCGCTTTGCCGACCGTGTCGCTGTTGTTGAGGCCGATGTAAGCCTGACCGGAAATGCGCGCAACGAGGCTGGTCTCACCGATGACAGCTTTCATCATGTCGTCATGAACCCGCCTTTCAATGATGCCAGCGACCGGTTAACGCCGGATGCGTTGAAAGCGCAGGCCCATGCTATGAGCGACGGCCTGTTCGAAAGCTGGGTGCGAACGGCGGGCGCGATCATGATTCCCGGCGGGCAATTGTCGCTGATCGCCCGGCCGCAATCGATCGGCGAGATCATCGCCGCTTGCGGCCGCCGTTTCGGCGGCATCGAGATCACGCCCATCCATCCGCGCGAGGGCGAAAATGCCGTTCGCATCCTGGTGACGGCGGTCAAGGGCTCGCGGGCACGGCTGGCGCTGCGGGCGCCGCTCATCATGCACGGCGAGGGGACGCACAAATTCTCCGACTTTGTCGATGACCTCAACAATGGCCGTGCCGCCTATCCCCGAAGTTAGCGCAAGTGAAATCAGGGAATGCCTCAAAACGCGTCGAAGATCAGCTTGACGTTCAGAACGGCTATGATGAGGGCTATGATATAGGCGACGGTGGTCAGCCAGCGTGGCGCGACCAGCTCGCCCATCTTGGTCTTGTCGGCGGTAAACATGACCAGCGGGAAGACGGCGAAAGAAAGCTGCAGGCTGAGCACGACCTGGGTCAGGATCAGCAATTCCGCCGTACCGGCGTCGCCGAACCAGATCGTGACGATCCCGGCGGGGGCGATCGCCAGCCCGCGTGTCACGAGGCGGCGCAGCCAGGGTTTCACCTTCAGCCGCAGAAAACCTTCCATGACGATCTGCCCGGCAAGCGTAGCCGTCACCGTCGAGTTGAGGCCGCAGCAGAGAAGGGCGATCCCGAACAGCGTCGGCGCAATCGCCAGGCCGAGGAGAGGCGCCAGCAGCGATTCCGCCTGGGCGAGCTCGACCACATCGTTATGGCCCCGCGCATGAAACGCCGCCCCGGCGAGAATGAGGATGGAAGCGTTGATGAGCAGCGCAAAGGTCAGCGCCACGGTCGAATCCATCGTGGCATAGGTTAGCGCCTCTTTCTTTTCCGGCAGCGTTTGACCGAATGCGCGGGTCTGCACGATGCCGGAGTGCAGATAGAGATTGTGCGGCATGACGGTCGCGCCAAGGATGCCGAGCGCGAGGTAGAGCATGTTCGGATCTCTGACGATCGCGGTTGTCGGCAAAAAGCCCCTGATGACCTCGCTCCAATTGGGATCGGCAAGGAAAACCTGAATGCCGAAACAGAAGGCGATGACACCGAGCAGGGTGATGATCAGCGCTTCCACCCACCGAAAGCCCAGCCGCTGCAGGAAAAGAATGAGAAAGACGTCGAAAGCGGTGACCAGCACGCCGAATTCGAGCGGCAACCCGAAGACGAGATTGAGGCCGATAGCGGTGCCGACGACTTCTGCGATATCCGTCGCGATGATGGCGATTTCCGCCATCGCCCACAGGGGCACGGAGACGAAGCGCGGAAAGGCGTCTCGGCATGCTTGGGCCAGATCGCGGCCAGTGGCGATCGCCAAGCGCGCGCAGAGCGCCTGCAGCACCACGGCCATGATGTTGGACAACAGCGCGACGGTCAGCAGCGCATAGCCGAATTTCGATCCGCCCGCGAGCGATGTCGCCCAGTTGCCGGGGTCCATATAGCCGACGGCGACGAGATAGCCCGGACCCGCATAGGCGGCGATGCGGCGCAGCGTCGAGCCGCCCTTGGCCGTTTCGACAGAGCGGTAGACATCGGAAAGAGGGCCCTCTTGCCGATCGTGACGCCAGCCCGCATCGGGCTTGGGTTTCATGATATCCATAGGGATTCCGCAGGCTTCGATCCCGCAAGAGGTAAGCGGTTTAGAATGACAATACAATTCATTCGCAACAAGAAAAACCATTCCAGGCCACGTTCGCATCGCCTGTGACTTTCCTGCAATCCGCAATAATGGAGGAAAATCCCCGACAACGAATTTGCTCAATAATGAAGCGGACGAGCCTTCATTCTGTTGTAGCAAAGATTGTTGGAACGTTTTTTTATACCGGGCGTTAGTTTTAGTCGTTTTATCCGAATGCTCACCGAAAGCCGAAATGCGGCTGAGCACCGGAGATGATCAAGATGGATCCCGCCACGAATTTGATGTCGATGATGAGCCCGATGATGGGCGGCATGATGAATCCGATAATGAGTGGTATGACGCCGATGATGAACTCCATTATGGGCGGCATGCCATGATGCAGATGATGACGGGCAAGATGACCTGCAAGATGACACCGAAAGACATGGTCTGCCAGAGGATGCCGATGGAAGGCATGGACAAGAATATGTTCATAGAATGCCGCAAGCGCGCATGATGTCCATAATGTCGTCCGGCATGTCGATGATGATGTGCGGCAACATGATGATTTGCGGCACGATGGAAGCGGCCTGATCCGTCGGGCTGCCGCAATCCCCGAATAACAAGCAGACCTCCATCTGCCTCTGGCCGCCCGCAAGGGCGGCCCTTTTTTCACTGACGCCTTAGCCGTGAACTACAAATGCGCAGGACCAATTACCGAACAAGGAACCCAAGGATTGCTGCATTTGCCAGATCGATGAAGAACGCAGAGACGAGCGGTAGAATGATGAATGCGATGGTTGCTGCCCCGTGAGTTTTGGTTACCGCCGTCATGTTGGCGATTGCCGTCGGGGTCGCTCCAAGCGAGATGCCAAAGAAGCCTGCGGAGATCACGGCCGCATCATAAGTGCGACCCATCGCAGGGAAGACAACGAACATGACGTAAACGACGACCGCAACCGTCTGCACGGCGAGGACGATCACAAGCGCGGTGCCGAGTCCGCTTAGAGCCCACAACTGCATGCTCATCAGCGACATTGCGAGAAAGACGTTCAACGAGAGATCGGAGATCAGCGAGAGCGCTCGCGTGCGTGTCGGCCAAGGGAGGCGCGGTGCGAGCAGCGGTACGGTGTTCGTCATCACGATCGCGACCAGTAAGCAGACGACGAACAAGGGAAGATTGACGCCAGCTTCCACGATGATCTCATGCAAGGCGTACCCGATAAGAATGGCGATATTGGTCACCAGCAAGGCTCGCAGCAGGCTGACATAGCTGACATCATCTTCATGGCTGGTTTCTGCAGCATGCGATACACCGATCACCAGCTCTTCCGCGGCGGAGCCGCTCAGGCTATGGCGTTTGATCAGGTATTGCGCGGTCGGTCCGCCGATGAGGCTGGCGATGACAAGGCCAAGCGTTGCGCTCGCAATTCCGATTTCAAGCGCATTCGTCAATCCGAAGCGACCGGTGATAATCGGTGCCCAGGCAATCGTTGTGCCGTGACCGCCGATTAGAGACGTAGAGCCAAGCAAGATTGCCATGCCATCGGGGAGGCCGAGCATGTCGCTCATTCCGATGGCGATCGCGTTCTGGATGACGAGAAATACAAGCGTGACACCCAACAAGATAAGAAACGGCTTGCCGCCAGCCACGAGGTCGGAGAGCCTGGCGTTGAGCCCGACTCCGGTGAAGAAATAGAGAAGAAGCATGTCGCGTGCAGCGAGCGTAAAGCTGATCTCCAAACCGAAGAATTCGTACGCAATCAGCGTTATCAATGCGGCAAGTAAGCCACCTGTCACCGCCTCGGGTATGCTCCAGCGAGCAAGGAGGGGAATGAAACGGTTGAGGTTTGCACCAGCGAAGAACACGAGGATCGCAATGGTGAACGATTGCAGTCCCGGGATCTGCATTACCGACATGGACCACCTTCACCTTGGTTGCAGCCGAGCCCGCCTTTGCCCGTCACCATGACATGCGCCGGACGAATAGACGAGCGGAAAAGAGGCTCGGTACTCTCGTTCAAAAGCATTAAGATGGTCATGTATCGGCGCGCAATTGAATGTGGCATCCTAGGAGACCGAATTCGGTAATTGCCAGTGACCAGAGCAAAGGCAATCAATGGCCGCGATTGGCGCAGGAGCGGTTATAGCGCCCGTTATATGATTTGCTATCGTGCGACGGCGCGAAACCGCTGAAACAAGTGTCGCTTTTGATCGGTATTTTCGCGAATTCCAGATGACGCTCGGATACGAATAAAAGACCTCACATGATAATAGTCATCCATGCCATCGATTCCGCTGCCGTTCGTCGTTTCACTTCTACTCTGCCTTATCCTTGTGCGGATGGTCCGACAGGGAGAGCGAAAGGTTGGCCTATTTTCGCTGCTCGTCGCGAGCCTCGCCGTTCAAGCGGTTTTGTTGGGACTGAACTGGAACATCGGTTGGTATCCGGCACGCTTTATCCAGCCGATCGTCGCGGCGCTTCTGCCGGGGCTCTCCTTCGCAGCCTTCGATCAGCTCCATCGTAACAACGCCGCGAAATTCTCAGACCTGTGGCTACACGTAATACCGGCGAGCTTTGTGGCAGGTCTTGTCGCCTTCTGGCGCACGCCAATCGATTTCGTTCTTTTTGCGACCTGTCTCGGATACGGACTTGCCCTGCTGCGGGTGGCGCGGCAGGGGCCAGGTGCACTTGCCGCAGTGCGGATCAACGATGAGTGGACCGCGCATAAAGCGCTCGTCGCAGTGGCGGTTTTGCTTATTACGACGGCCTTTATCGACGCAACGGTAGCGCTCGATCTTTCCTTCGGCGAAAGTCAGCAGGCCCGAACGGTCCTAACCGTTGCAAATGTCCTTTGGCTGGCGGTTGCTGGCTATGCCGCTACGGTTGCCTACAACGCCCGTCCCGATATGGACTCCAACGCGACGGAGCGGAGCTTCGCAACTCCCGAAGCTCTATCTTTCCCGTCCTCTTCAAGCAGCGAGGAGGACGCAACCATAGCGCAGCGGATCGATGCGCTGATGAGCGCGCAACATCTCTATCGCGACCCGGACCTGACACTGGAACGCCTCGCGCGGCGAGCGGGCATACCTGCACGGCAGATTTCTGGCGCTCTGAACCGAGTTCACGGTCGCAACGTCTCACAGATCGTGAACGAGTACAGGGTCGGCGATGCGAAGCGACGGTTGGTCGCAACAGGTGATCCGGTGACAGTGATCATGCAGGAATCCGGGTTCGGCACGAAGTCGAACTTCAATCGGGAGTTTATGCGTATCATGGGCATGACCCCTAGCGCCTATCGCCGCGTCGGTGGTGAAATACCTTTGCCCTGAGGCGCGGACTGAGGCCCGCGTCTCCTCGCAGTCCTCCGCCTCGGGCGACAATCATTAGACTAAACGACCTGGATCGCGATCTCGGACGTCCAAGATCGCGTTCGAGGGCGAGCTGGCCTGTTTTCCCGTCAATCTTGAGCCTGAGCACACGTCATCCCGGGTTGCCTAATAATCCAAGTGCGCTGCGGGGATTGACGGTATGTCGAGGATGAGAGCCACAAGAGGGGCACAATGAAATTATTGATGAAAATTTCGCTAATGCTTTGTGCCATCGCGATAATGCAGCAATCGGCCTCTGCCAGCGGAGATGTCGGCGTGCGTCAGGTTGCGGTTCCCTCCAAGGAGCGGGGCAGCGATCTCGCTGTGACTGTTTGGTATCCGGCAGACTCAGGTGGCAAACCGGTCTCGCTTGGTGAGAGCCTCTTTTTTGTGGGGACGCCCGCCATGCTCGACGCTCCGATCGCGTACGGGAAATTCCCCCTGGTATTGCTTTCTCACGGCGCTGGATTGGCAGGAAATGCACAAGCCTTGAGCTGGATTGCGATGCCCTTAGCGAAGCAGGGGTTCGTTGTGGCCGCCCCTACTCATCCCGGAAATACAGGTGCAAACCGATCCGCAGCGGAAACGATGAAACTTTGGTTGAGGCCTGCGGATATCACTGAGACCCTGAACGCGACGAGAAAAAACGCTGCTTTTAGAGAGCACCTTGAGCTTAACAAGGTAGGGATCCTTGGGCTTTCAATGGGCGGCAGCACGGCGTTGGCAATAGCAGGTGCTCGCATCGACTCCAAACGCTTGGCGAGCTATTGCGATACGGACGCGCTCAATTCTTCGCTTTGTGAATGGGTCAGGCAAAGCGGCGTCGATTTACATGCCATGGATTTGACGTTGGCCGGTCGCGACAATGAAGATGCGCGCGTCAGATTTGCTATGGCGATTGATCCTGGGCCTGTCGATGTCTTTGAATTCAGTACCTTTTCCCGAATTTCAATTCCCGTTGTCCTCGTAAATCTAGGTCAACCCGGAAAAATCCCTCTGACCGTGCAGGCCGCTAAAATTGCAGAAGCCATTCCACATGCGACATATTCCACGATCGAAGATGCGAGCCACTTTAGCATGTTTCCCGAATGCAAACCCGGTGCAGCCGAGATCGCCGAATCTGAAGACCTAGGTGATCCGATCTGCTCGGATGGTAGAGGACGCTCACGGAACGAAATCCATGCACAGCTGATCGATATGGTTGTTACCGCATTTAGTCGAGCGTTGAAGACAAGCCCCTAAGAGACCGCACGATGTGACCGACCGAAAGCAAGCGACATAATTGGGGTTGCCACGCGACACCACAGGGACAAAACCCATGAACGGAATCCACATCAAGAAGGGCCGAGCAGAAGCGGGAGCCCGCCGTGTCGGCGCGTTGGCAGCCTGGCTGGACATGCGGAAATCCTGATCACAACCCCACAAAACTAATTTTTTTGATCTACGAATGTAGAGGGGCGACGCCCAATCTTGGCGGGAACGGAGAAAAGCTTTTCCAGGCTGCCGTGCTTGCGGCGAAAGCCGGTCCTCCCTTCCCCTCAACCTCTCTTCATATTGATGAAAAACTATGCCGGCAGAAGGAAGCCGAGCGCGAAATGCAATGATTGATGTTGCGTTTGCCGTTTCCATGCATACATCACCTGCAGCAAACATCATGAATCAGGAACGACGAATGGCTGGATTTTTCAGGCGCATGCTTCCGAAGCGGTTTCGCAAGGATGAAGTGGTTGTCCCTGTCGTCCGGCTGAGCGGCGTCATCGCGTCCGGCGGCGGTCCTCTCCGGCAGTCGCTGAATTTGGCGGGTGTCTCACTGGCGCTGGAAAAGGCCTTCAGCATGAAGGCTGCCCCGGCCGTTGCGATCGTCATCAATTCGCCGGGCGGTTCGCCGGTCCAATCGCGGATGATCTATAATCGCATCCGCGATCTTGCTCGTGAGAGAGAGAAGAAGGTGCTGGTCTTCGTCGAGGATGTCGCGGCATCCGGCGGCTATATGATCGCGCTGGCAGGCGATGAGATCATTGCCGATGCCACTTCCATCGTCGGTTCCATCGGCGTCGTTTCAGGCGGGTTCGGTTTTCCGGAGCTGTTGAAGAAGCTCGGGGTGGAGCGCCGTGTATATACTGCCGGCGAAAACAAGGTGATCCTCGATCCGTTCCAGCCGGAGAAAGAAAAGGACATTGAATATCTGAAGAGCCTGCAACTGGAAATCCACAAGGTTTTCATCGACATGGTGCGCGAGCGTCGGGCGGGTAAACTTGCCGGCGACGAGGACGTGTTTTCCGGCCTCTTCTGGACCGGCGGGCGCGGTCTGGAACTGGGCCTGATCGACGGGCTCGGCGATATGCGCCAGGAACTGAGGAAGCGTTTCGGCGACAAGGTCAAGCTTGAGCTGGTCACGACGCCGCGCAGCCTCTTCGGCCGCCGTGCGCCGGGCATTTCCCTTTCGGGCATGGACGGCATCGGCGCCGGCCTTGCCTCTGGACTTGCGGAGGTGGCAGAGGAGAAGGCATTGTGGGGGCGGTACGGATTGTAACCGGGAGTGCCGCGAGATGCCGCAGATCATCTTCTTCATCGTCGCCGTCGGCGGTATTTGGTTTCTTTATCGGCGCTTCGTGCGCGATGCCCAAAAGCTCACCGAGAAATCGCGCCGCGCCGAAAGCGAACGGCGCACAGGCGCCATGGGCACGCTGGTAAAGGACCCGAAAACAGGGGAGTATCGGGTGAAGCGGGATGATGAATAGCGTCAGATAGCTGGCGGAAACAGGAAAGGTGACCGCGACGGTTTGGCGCGAAAGCCTTGACCCTTCCGTCTCGCCGTGGCACCTGTCCGGCAAATAATCCATTACCTGAAGAAATCGATCTCCATGACCGCGACCCCGCCCGACAACATGAATCCGAAGCGCTCGTTCCAGGCGCTGATCCTGACCCTGCACAATTATTGGGCTGACAAGGGTTGCGCGGTTCTTCAGCCCTACGACATGGAAGTCGGCGCTGGCACGTTCCATCCGGCAACCACGCTGCGCGCGCTTGGCCCGAAGCCGTGGAAGGCCGCCTATGTGCAGCCGTCGCGCCGGCCATCGGACGGTCGTTATGGCGAAAACCCCAATCGCATGCAGCACTATTATCAATATCAGGTCATTCTGAAGCCGAACCCGCCAAACCTGCAGGAGCTTTACCTCGGCTCGCTCGCGGCAATTGGCCTCGATCCATTGGTGCATGATATCCGTTTCGTCGAGGATGATTGGGAAAGCCCGACGCTTGGCGCCTGGGGTCTCGGCTGGGAATGCTGGTGCGACGGTATGGAAGTGTCGCAGTTCACCTATTTCCAGCAGGTCTGTGGCATCGAATGCGCACCGGTCGCCGGCGAATTGACCTATGGTCTCGAACGGCTGGCAACCTATGTCCAGGGCGTCGACAGCGTCTACGATCTGAATTTCAACGGTCTCGAAGGCGACGAGAAGATCACCTACGGTGATGTCTTCCTGCAGGCAGAGCAGGAATATTCCCGGCATAATTTCGAGTACGCCAACACCGAGATGCTGCACCGCCACTTCATCGACGCAGAAGGGGAATGCCAAGCGCTGCTCGCCGCCGGCGCGCCGGGCGACAATGCCAATCAGCTCCTGCACAAGTGCGTGTTCCCCGCTTACGACCAGTGCATCAAGGCCAGCCACGTCTTCAATCTGCTCGATGCCCGCGGCGTGATCTCGGTCACCGAACGGCAGAGTTACATCCTGCGTGTCCGCACGCTGGCGAAAGCCTGCGGCGAAGCTTTCCTGCTGACGGATGCAGGCGGGGCGAACTGGGACAAGCAGGCAGCCTAAGTCCTTCATAGAATGGCGAAAGCGGATGACAACATCCGCGAAGGCGCATAGTCTCCCGTGCATTGTAATCGCAGCGGGGGTTCGCGATGTATCTTATTTTGGCGGTCATCATTCTGGCCGTGCTTTACGTCGTTTTCATCTACAACGGTCTCGTTCGCGCCAGACAGGTGGCGGAGGAGGCATGGTCCGGTATCGACGTGCAGTTGAAGCGCCGCGCCGACCTGATCCCCAATCTGATCGAGACCGTAAAAGGCTATGCGGCCCATGAGCGGCAGACGTTGGAAGAGGTCGTGGAACTGCGCAACAAGGCCCAGGCCGTGCCACCGGGCGATGTCGCTGCTCGTGGCCAGGTGGAAGGCCTGCTTTCGCAAGCTCTCGGCCGTGTGATCGCGCTTGCCGAAGCCTATCCCGATCTGAAAGCCAATGCCAATTTCCTCGAATTGCAGCGTTCCCTCGAAGGTATCGAGGACGAAATCCAGATGTCGCGACGGTATTACAATGGCGCGGCCCGCGATCTAAACGTCAAGGTCGAGAGCTTTCCCAACAATCTTCTCGCCGGTTCCTTCGGTTTCACCAAGCGTGCCTTCTTCGAAATCGCGAACGAGGCCGATCGCGCCGTTCCATCCGTCAAATTTTGAGATTTCTGCTACCGGTTTTGTATTCCAGGCGGTAAAGGAAGCCGCAGGCCGTCGGCCGCTTTCCTGATTGACCAAAGAGATTGATGATGGGTAGAGCCAAACTCACGATTATCCCCCCCGGCAAGCCGCTAACCGGACGCGCTATGCCGCCGGGGTCAAAGTCGATCACCAACCGCGCGTTGCTGCTTGCCGGCCTCGCGAAGGGAACGAGCCGGCTGACGGGCGCGCTGAAGAGCGACGACACGCGTTATATGGCCGAAGCGCTGCGCGCGATGGGAGTGACGATCGATGAGCCCGACGACACCACGTTCATCGTCACCGGCAGCGGCAAGCTCAACTCGCCTGTCGCGCCCCTATTTCTCGGCAATGCCGGCACCGCGACGCGCTTCCTGACGGCTGCCGCTGCGCTCGTCGACGGCAAGGTGGTGGTCGATGGCGACGCCCATATGCGCAAGCGGCCGATCGGCCCGCTGGTCGATGCTCTGCGCTCTCTCGGCATCGACGCGACTGCCGAGACCGGCTGCCCGCCGGTCACCGTCAACGGTACCGGTCGCTTCGAGGCGAACCGCGTGCAGATCGATGGCGGCCTCTCCAGCCAATATGTTTCCGCCCTTCTCATGATGGCCGCCGGCGGCGACCGTCCGGTTGATGTCGAGCTGCTTGGCGAACATATCGGCGCGCTCGGCTATATCGATCTCACGGTCGCCGCAATGCGCGCTTTCGGCGCCAAGGTCGAGCGCCCCAGCCCGGTGACCTGGCGCGTCGAGCCGATTGGCTACCATGCGACCGATTTCCCCGTCGAACCCGACGCGTCGGCTGCGACCTATCTCTGGGCGGCTGAGGTGCTGACCGGCGGCAAGATCGATCTCGGCACGCCGGCGACAGAATTCTCGCAGCCGGACGCCCGCGCTTACGACTTGATCTCGCAGTTTCCGCATTTGCCCGCCGTTATCGACGGATCGCAGATGCAGGACGCCATTCCGACGCTTGCGGTCCTTGCCGCCTTCAACGAAACGCCAGTGCGTTTCGTTGGTATTGCCAATCTCCGCGTCAAGGAGTGCGATCGCGTCCGGGCACTGTCGAGCGGCCTGTCGCGCATCTTTCCTGGCCTCGGCACCGAAGAAGGCGACGACCTGATCGTTGCATCCGACCCGAGTCTTGCCGGCAAAGTGCTGCCGGCCAAGATCGATAGCTTTGCCGATCACCGCATCGCCATGAGCTTCGCGCTTGCCGGGCTCAAGATTGGTGGCATCACGATTCTCGACCCCGATTGCGTCGCCAAGACCTTCCCGGCCTATTGGGATGTTCTCGCGTCATTAGGGGTCGCCCACAGCGACTGACACTGCCTCAGGGCAGGCGGATAAAGATTTGGGCATGTGCGGCATCCTGATTGGTGCCGTCGGATCACATGGGGGTGTGATGACGCGTTGGCTTTCCGGACTCTTTGTCGCCTTGCTCTTGCTGTTTTCCGCATCAATTGCGTCGGCCACCGAAGTCATCAACGCTTTCGATCAGGCCATTACCCTCAATCGCGACGGCTCAATGCATGTCACCGAGACGATTGCGGTAAATGCGGAAGGCCGGGCCATCCGTCGCGGTATATTCCGGGACTTTCCGCTAACTCTCGTCGATTCCGCCGGCCGCCAGGTGCAGGTGGATTTTGACGTTGTCTCTGTCGAGCGCGACGGAGCGCCGGAGGACTGGCGCAAGGAACACATCGAAGGCGGGGAGCGCATCTACATCGGAAACGCCGATCGGATCATAAACCGCGGTCCGCATACCTTCCGTATCACCTACAACACGAACAGGCAGATCCGCTATTTTGACGATCACGACGAGCTTTATTGGAACGTCACCGGCAATGGCTGGCAATTCCCGATCCTTCGCGCTTCGGCCACCGCCACCCTGCCGGATGGTGCGAAGCCGCAGCAGATTGCCTATTACACCGGGCCCATCGGCTCGACGGGCCGGGACGCGAGCGCCAGTGCGGAGGCGGACAGGATCACCTTCGTCACGACACTGCCCCTGGCCCCGGGCGAGGGCCTGACGATCGCCATCAAACTGCCGAAGGGCGCGATCGCGGCGCCGAGCAGCAGCCAGCAATGGCGTTGGTTCATCACCGACCATCTCGACGCGATCATCGCCATCAGCGGCCTGTCTTTAGTGTTCGCCTACTATCTCCGCAGTTGGATCGCCGTCGGGCGAGATCCGCCGCGAGGCGTGATGGTTCCGCGTTGGGATCCGCCCGATGGCATTTCGCCGGCATTGGTCAACTATATCGACAATAGAGGTTTTTCCGGTGCGGGATGGACGGCGCTGTCGGCAACCGCGATCGATCTTGCGGTGCGCGGCTATGTCGTCCTCGACGATCTGAAGAGCAAGGTCGTCATCCGCATGACTGGCAAGGCCGGCAGCGATCTCGGCGGCGGCGACAAGGTGCTCATGCAGGCCCTCGGGCCATTCTCCCCGCTTGTCATCGACAAGGAAAGCGGCCAGTCGGTGCAGCAGCTCGGCTCGAAATTCCGCAGCGCCATTGAGCGCGACCATCGCGGCGAATATTACAAGGCCAATTCGCTCTACATTACTGCCGGTATTGCCGCGTCGGTGCTGATCCTGGCCGCTATCGTCATCTTCGGCCGCCTACATGAGAATGCACTGCCGCTCATCGTGTTGCCGGGCATCCTGTCGATCGTCGTCACGATCTTTGCCGGCGCGATAGGTCGGACGTTCCTTCGTCACGATGCCGGTCTCGGACGGCGCATCTTTTCCGTGCTGGTCTTCGCCTTCATCGGGTTCGTCATGGTGTCGGTCATCACCAGCGTTTTCGCGGCGTTGGTTGCGCCGCTGATGAAAGCGGGCGAACTGGCGTTGGTGGCCGGCATCGTCGGCATCTTCGCTCTCAATGTCGTCTTCTTCTTCCTGATGGGGGCGCCAACGCCGCTCGGACGAAAGATGACAGATGGCATTGCTGGCTTGCGGCAATATCTGACGCTCGCCGAACGCGACCGAATGAACATGCAGGACGCGCCGCAGATGTCGCCGCAGCACTTCGAAAAACTGCTGCCCTATGCAGTCGCACTCGGCGTCGAAAAGCCCTGGTCGCGCGCTTTCGAAGCCTGGCTTGCCACAGCCGCCGGGGCAGCGGCAGCGGCGTATGCGCCGGTCTGGTATTCCGGCGATTTTCGCTCGGGTAATATCGGCGGAACGATCGGCGACTTCTCTTCCTCCATGGCATCCACGATCGCGTCTACCATCCCGGCGCCGGTATCGAGCTCTTCCTCGGCATTTTCCGCGGGAGGCGGTGGTGGCGGCGGCTTCTCCGGCGGCGGAGGAGGGG
>NZ_JARFYN010000031.1 GCF_030272695.1 Martinezella calliandrae | reverse complement strand
TAAGCGTGGGGCTCGGCTCCGGCCTATCCAGAGCAACCCCCGAATTCAGCTTACCGCGGGGGCGGGCCACCTTCATCCCAGGAACATACGGTCTAGCTGAGGTCACGTCTGCCCTAGTCCGACGGTCCGAAGCACGATCCGTTGCAGCCTTCGATACCTTCAATGCGGGCAGGGCACCTGAGCCCGGAGGAAATTTGACTGGGAAGCCAACACAGATATCCCAGTTGTTCTGACCTAGGCTTGAATGGCGTCCGGTAAGATCTTTGTCATTAACGTCGCGTCGCCATAAGGTGTCCGCACGTGGTCGATTTCCAACCAGCCGTGCTTTATATAGAGGCCCTCTGCATCCTCCGTTGTAAGATAAAGCTTTTTATGGCCGAGGCGCAAAGCTTCGTGTTCCAGCTTCTTGATCAGCAATGTGGCCGTGCCTTTATTGCGGTGGAATGGATGGACATATAGCGACTTCAGCCACGGAGAAAGATCGGGTCTTCCCCTAAAATCATACTCGGCCAGGCTGATCATCCCTGTGGGCCTGCTGTCTTCGATGGCAATCAAGGTCAGTGGTATAGAACTCCGTGTGGAGGCTTCGAATTCACGCTCCACCTGCTCGAATGATCCATTGGCTTGACAGCCCCATTGCCCAAAGGACCAACTCGCACAAACGGAAATTAAATCGCGACAACTCTCCAGATACTCAATTGCTATCGGAGCCTGAATGTATGTGTGCTTCGCAGCCATCGTCTCTTCCTTTTTACCGTATGCCGCACGCTCTAAGATTGAGGCCCATAGTGGAGCGGGTCTTCGCACGGGATGATTCCGTCGCCAAAGGGGATTCATAACAACGAATGGGGCATCTGGGTCCTGACCTGCAGGTCATAAGGTGCAAGAGCGTCTTGGACAACGGCCCAACTGTCAACCTGCAAGGATTTCTGGTAGCGCCGTCATCTGGCTGAATGTTCTCATCGCGCCTGCTTCCAGCAATTTATCAGCGTGCTCGAAAGGACAATGAGAACCGCCGACGAAACCAATTACCCGCATTCGAGCCGCCACCGCCGCCTGAACCCCCGCGACGCTATCTTCGATGACCAAGCAGTCATCGGCCGACGTGTCCATTCTTTCAGACGCAAACAGAAAAAGATCTGGGGCGGGCTTGCCGCACGCGACCTGAGAAGCACTGAAGACATAAGGCGAAAAATAATCGTACAGGTCTGTTAGTTTAAGTGCAAAATGCAGCTTTTTCAGATCACTGCTCGATGCCACGCATCTCTCCGCATTGATGGCCTCCAAAGCTTGATTGACGCCCGAGATGGCTTTGAGATCGCTAGCATACCGTTTGCCAATTTCTGCCATCACAGATTCATGATGACCCTCCGGCAAACGTAGTCCAGACTCAGCTTCGATGATTGAATAAGTTTGGCGATCGGTCATGCCTATGAAGCGGCTATTATAAGTATCTGCGGTGATATTATATCCGTGCCCTGCCAATGCTTCGACATGCACCGCGGTAGCAATGATTTCGCTGTCGATTAGGACTCCATCGCAATCGAAAATCAAAGGTTTCGGGGTTTTGCAGGACGTCATAGGATTACTCCATTGTCGACACAAACAATCTTGCAAGAGGGCAGGCCTGCAGGTTAGCCTGAATTCATCCCTTCCATTGCTAGATGGTTGTCGTGATACCGGAAATCTTTGGGCCAAACTTGAAAAGAGCCTTCCAGACCCTGTGAAACGCTTCTGCGTAAAGTTCCATTACCTCGGCTTCATTGGGTGGCGCGATCTCTGATACGTAAAACATCGTATTCAAGAGTTTCACTGTGTTGGGAAAATCGGCGGCTTTCCAATCGTTGGCAATGTTCGGCAGATATTCGAAGACGGGCTTCCTAAGCCAAACTAAAACGGGCGCACCTTCGGCCTGTAGCATTTTGACCACGGTATCCCTTGCCGCCGGACCTGAACCAAAACCGAATGCTTCCGGTTCGATGCGAAGCGGGAAGTTGAGCATGGACTGATCGCAGTCAGATGGGTCGAAGAGCGGAAATAAACCTGGGAGATCTCGGATCATCTCCCATAGAATTTTTCCATTATCTCTTCGAACTTGAAGTTGTGTCTCCAGATTCCCTAATCGCATCTTTGCTATACTCGAGGAGAAGACGTTGGGGCGGTAGTTATAGCCTGCCGAACACGGGGAAAAAGCCCGATCTCCATTTCGAGATGAACTTGTCAGCGAAACGGCGTCCACATGTTCAATTAGGTCTTTGTCCTCCGTAATCACGAATCCCAGTTCGCCGGCTCCAAGGTGCTTGGCGCCATTGCCCGATAAAGCGAGTGCATCTGTATCGATGTATGCTCCGTTTACGATCGCTTTAATGGCGCCGATAGATTGGCAGACGTCATCGATCACCGCGGCACCTCGAGCGCGTGCGGCAGATCTTGCGTGAGGAACACGGATATTATTCCCAAAGAGGTGCGTGATGAGAACCGCTCCGACGCCTGGCCCGAATTTGTCGGCTGCCGCTTCTTGATCGATCCCGACCAAGTTCATGTCGACATCAACGAAGACCGGCTGGAGACCACTGATTGCAATTGGTCCCACCGCTCCAGGCCAATTCAGCGCGGCGGTGACCACGTGTTCGCCCCGGTCTTTAAAGTAATCAAGCTCGATATGGATTGCCGCCGTACCACTGCCGACGGCGCGCACCCTCCACTTCCCAGCCCATGTTTCGAGATTTTGCTCCAAGTCGGCCACGATTGGGTGATTAACCCGATGATACCTTCCACTATCTACAACTTCGCGGAGCGCATCTAAATGCTCCGCCTGTGTGGCTGGCCAAGGCGTGATCCGCTTCGGAGGAACGATAGGCTCCCCGCCGAGAAGGGCAAGATCCATTTCCTGCCTGTCCTCTCTGGAGTTATAAAATTCCAGATTATTGCTGGCGTGTCCGTTCATTACACTCCTCCGACAGCTAATTGTGATCGATCATCGGTCAATTTTCTGGGGATGTTCTATTGTTTTATCAAGGAAAATCAACAGATATCAAAATATATTTTAAAGTATATTTTATTATAGATGGAATATCCGACATTGGATGTGGATTTTACTAAAAATATATATCAGCATGATTTACATATACTGAGAGAGCGCGCCTTCTTTTCCGAAGTGAATTTTCGGATGATACGCTGGTGAAGAACTTCGGTTGTGTGATGATCGCCTATACCGTCATCAGAGGGAAGGAGCGTTAAAACCGTTAAGCCACACAGGTCCAAGTTACCATCCGCGACTCTGGGAAACGGCAATGGCCACAGGCAGTCGCGAGGAAGTCGCCGCAAAGGCAATCGAGTTTCGATAAAAAGGGAAAGTCGGATCCAATGGAGTCCATGATAAAAAGATTAGAAAAACGATCGACTGCAGGAAATGCGGACACTCCTAACGGATCTGACAAGCACTGTTTCATCGGGCCGGTCGATGGCAATCAAAACGGCGCCAGACGGTTCAAGCCAGCTCATCCTCTAATCTCAGCGCGGACACTGGGGGTCGCAAATCGGGGACGCCTGATACAAGCATTATATGACATGGGCGCGTCGAGTAGGGTGGAGCTCGCGCGCGTCACCGGCGCAAACCGAGCAACTATCGGCGGCATCGTCCAACCATTGATCAACCAGGGTATTCTTGTCGAAGGGGACGTGGTTCCCGCTAATCGGAACGGTGGAAAGCCGGCTACCAAGCTTTGGTTCTCGAAGCAGGCCAAGCCGATCTGCGCAGTCCTACTGATGCCAGAACGTGTCCGCACGTGCTTGGTCTCACTGGAGGGTGAGATCTATGCTCAACACGATGCCGATTTAACGACAGATCTAAAAGATGCTTCCGATGCATTTCAGATCGTCAGTACCTGTGTTGAAGAGACAATCGCCTCTGGCCATCTACCGGTTTTAGGCATCGGGCTGGCAGTTGCAGGAGGGCTCGATGCGGCAAAAGGTTCGATCTTGGCTACGAATCTTGCGCCACGCCTTCATGGATTCCCGATGGGAGCAGAGTTAACAAAAAGGTTCGGGGTTCCGGTCTGCATCGATCCAAATACCAGAGCTTTGCTTGTTGGCGATCGTTGGTTCGGACAAGGACGTGGGCAGAGAAATTTTGCTGCCGTCTATGTCGGTGAGTCATTGGGCGCGGCGATCTATGTCGATGGACATCTTTACAGGGGTGCAGCGGGTGAAGCCGGCCAAATCGGCCATACCATCGTGCAACTCAATGGCCGGATCTGCCGATGCGGACGACGAGGATGTTGGGAAACGGTTGCCACTCTGCAATGGTTAAGAAACGAAGCACAAGCCAGGGGGTTGCCGCAGCCTGGCTCGCTAGATGCGGGCCGCTTAGTGTCGCTTGCCAAGAATGGCATAGAGGGGGCGAAAGAGCTGCTTCAAGCCTACGCGTTCAATATTTCTGTTGGATTGGCGAACCTTCAGCAGCTGACGGCACCCAACTGCATTACTCTGCATGGTGATGTCGTGCGTGGAGGAAAATGGATGTTAGAGCTTATTGAAGAGAACTTCAGAGAACTGATATTCAATCCTGCGGATAATCAGATCACCCTCGCTCTCGGCGATAGTGAAGACGTCGCTAGCCTGCGCGGCGCGGCGGGTCTCGTTCTCGCCGAATTGCTAGATGTCATAATCTGAACAGAGAAGGGCCAGATTCGATTGGAATTGGGGTCCGGTTGCAAAAGGTGTTCGTCCCGATTTCCAGTGAAACCGCGGCCGTCCAAGTCGAAGACCGAATTGCTTGCCCGCCGCAATTTGTTTGAATTTCCGGTTCGCGCTGAGCCTAAGGCCGATGGAGCAGACGCTGTCGGAGCGTGAGACCTTATGTTGTATATGCCGGTCCGGCAAAGGGAGTGTGCGGCGGCGTGCAGGCGAGGCGAAACTAAGCAAATAACGAGACGAGAACGGACAACCAGATCAAGGCTACTCCCAGCAACAACGCTCGCCTGGCGGCCACGATCTTTTCCTGGCCTTCTTCTGCGACCGGGGTCGTTACAATCCAAGGGACCGAGCCAAGCGCTGCGAACCCGACGAGCGCCAAGATCACAACGATCAAATCGGAGCGGTGCCAGCCGCCGGGCTCATACACACCCCAATAGCCAAGGAACGCCATTCCCACCGCGAACATGGTGGCGGAGGCAGAGCAAAGCCCTGGAACAGAACCTGATGGTGCACGCATCTCGCATCCTCCCTTGCCGTTCGCACCAAAGGCGATTTCCATGCGGTGCAAACCGCATTTGCACATATGTGTCAAGGTTCGGAGCCACGTGTAGCATTGATCATTTGTGAGTGGTCGAGAAAAGCCCGGACATACGGCGGCGTGGCCGACCGCATACGTTGACGGGCGAGTTCCTCTCATGGCAGAACGTGGTCGCGGGCTCGTCGCAACACTGACTGTCCGACCTCGCAGGCACGGCTTCCTTGTTTTATCCGTCGTTGACAGCTTTCATTCACCTTCCAGCCCGGGCCGTGAGCGGTGCTGTCCAAAACCGCTGGCCACCAAAGCACCGATGTTGACTCTGTCTTTCACTCAGCCGAAAAGAACTCCTGCCGACAGAGGGAGATAACTCATGGCTGACGAGAATAATACTGGCTCAAACACCGAGATGGCAGACACGAATTCATTGGCAAAAACGCCGGCGCCTAAAATGCCCCGCGCACCGCGACGCCCGAAAGCAGCTGCCGAGGCAACCGTTGCCACACAAGTTGGGAAGACTGGGAAGGCGCCGCGGGGTCGCAGGAAGCGTCGCGAACAAACCGCAGACACAAAGTCCGCATCTGTCGGAACGCAAGTTGCCGACATCGCGGTCCAGGACGTCGCGACGGACCCGGTACGCGAGAGGATGTCACAGCAGCCCGAGCAAGCCGTAACGGCGCCGGCTTCGGCAAGGGACGAGATGGCGGATCTCATTAAGCTGGAAGAGGAAAATAAGAGGCTGCGCAAGCTCTTGGCAGAGAAATTGCGGGCGGAAAATGCAGACCTGCGCAAGCGGCTCGGGCTCGATTGATCGCCGATCAACAGCAGGATGGTGGCGAGATCGACCTTTGCCATCCTTCTCGGCAGAGGATGCGTTCGCCGGGCTCACGTACGAGCCCGGTTTTTAGGCTGCGGCGATGTTATGGATACGGATTGGTCGAGGTTGAAGCATTATGAAATCACCGTGGAAATTCCTTGTTCGATTAACCTCGCGACGACCATCGGCACGCGAGACTTCGATTGGGCATGGTGCCGACACCGACGCAAGCCAAAGTGACGCGCAAGAAGCGTTGGAGCTTCCGCCAAACCGAACGGAGCGATCCGTTGGATCCGGGCTCGATGAAAACGGGTCTGTTGAGCTCGCAGCGATTGATTCAACGGAATTCGAACCTGAGGTCGATGCCCCGGTGCCGGTCGATGCTGACGTCCAAAAACCGGCGCTTCACGAGCTCAGGCGACCGAATGCCGAAGCCTCCGCGTTACCGCTTGAAAGCGAGACGAGCAAACAGCCTCCACGAATACCGCGGACGAAAAAGCCGGCACATGCGAATAGAGTCCAGGCCGACATGGCGGCGCAGAACGCAGCTGTCGCAGGCGATAATCAAATTGCGCAATCCTCATCGAGACGGGAGGCCTTCTTCGACGAGGTGGCGAGCCTGGACGAGGAAATCAAGCAACTGAGGAGCCAGTTGGCTCAAAAGCTGCTTTTGCAGAATGATCAGCTTAAAAAAATGCTTGAGCGATTCGAAATACCGTAAAGCTTCATTACGATTTCATACATGGGACACATATGAAAACACAGCAGCGAAAATTCGTTGTCGAGCTCAAATCGGCGCGCCGTCGGACAACGACGCAGCCGGCTTCTATTTGGGGCGATACCGATCTCAAGGCGCTTGCGCGAGAGGCGGAAGTTGACGCACCGCATCTCTTCGAGCCTAATGTCGTCTCAAATGGTCCGAAACGAGAAGGCGAGCCGTGGCCGGATCCAAAACCGAAAACTCATCTCAACAATAATTTTGAAACGGGCGACGACAAGCAGATTTCGGCGCCCTCTCTCGATGCGGAACAGATTTGTCCGCCTCAGCAGGACAACGGTCTGACTTTCACCTCCGTTTCACCATTGAAGGAGGGCTCTTCCAGGCGGCCTCGAAAGGATGCAAAGCGTCGACGCGAAACGAATGTCAATTACCATGCGGACGGCACGACAAGCCTGCCCAGTGCGCAATCAAACGATAGCCATGGGGATATATCAGTCGATGAGTTAATCGCGCTTGACGAAGAGAATCGACGGCTCAAGGCGTTGCTGGTGAAACATCTTCTTCAACAAAACATGCAGATTCGAAAGATGCTTGCGCGATTTGGCGGCAACTGAGGCATCTTGTAAACCGATCCAGTTTGCGTCTCGTCGGTTAGATCCTTCAAGGCCACCAACAGAGCTGCGCACCCGTTTGCCGGCAAAGGACGCACGTTAGCTGCTTGCCAAGCTCGTTCTTGGCTTCCGGCACGCTTTCTTGCGTGAAGCGATGCTCATCGCCGTGTTCAGCAGATTCTCGGCAGCTGTTCGCCCGACAGCCAATCGACGATGCGACCGCCACCAAACGAAGTGGCCATCTGCACGAAGCAATGGTCACTAACCTCGGCATGGCCGATCAGTGCGGCCTCCGCACCCAACGGATGCGTGCGCATGACGGCGAGCAACGCATCCGCAACCTCTGGCGCCACCAATACGACGAGCTTGCCCTCATTGGCGACGTTAAGCGGGTCGAGGCCGAGGAGTTCGCAGGCCGCGGCGACTTCCGGCTTGATCGGAAGTGCCGCCTCGTCGATGCGCAAGCCGACGTTTGAGGCATTGGCGATTTCGTTGAGTATCGCGGCAAGTCCACCGCGTGTTGGATCTCGCATCAGTCTGATTGACGATCCCGCGACCTCGATCATTGCTGCTACCAGCCCGTGCAGCGCCGCTGAGTCCGAGACGATGTTCGTATCGAATTCTAGATTCTCGCGCTTCGACATCACCGCGACTCCGTGATCGCCTATCGAACCCGAGATGATCACAGCATCACCTGGCCGCGCGGCGTCGGAGCGCAGGTCGAGACCGGCTGGAACCATGCCGACGCCGGAGGTGCAAATGAACACGCCGTCGGCCTTGCCTCGCTCAACCACTTTCGTGTCGCCGGTGATGATCGGCACACCTGCCTCGCGGGAGGCCGCACCCATGGTCTCGGCAATACGACCAAGATCTGCGAGCGGAAAGCCCTCTTCAATGATGAAACCCGCCGAAAGATAGAGCGGCCATGCTCCGGCCATGGCAATGTCGTTAATCGTGCCATGCACGGCAAGCGAGCCGATATTGCCCCCCGGGAAGAACAGCGGCGAGACAACATAGCCGTCGGTGGTCATTACCAGGCGCCCTGCCGGAACGGCAAAGGCAGACTGATCGTTGCCAGCCCTGAGCCAGTCATTGTCGAAAGCCTTATGGAAAATACCCTCGATCAACTGGCCCATGGCACGGCCGCCCGCCCCATGCGAAAGATCGACGCGGCCGTTCCTGAGGTCGAGCTTGCACCTAACGCCTCTCATCTGACGATCCTGCTGCCTTCGTCCGCCTTCACCTGTCCGCGGAAGCGGCCGTAGATCCAATGCGCGGCGCAGGCGCCTTCCGACGACACCATGCAGGAACCCACCGGCGTGTCGGGTGTGCAGACCTTACCAAACAGCTTGCAATCGGCCGGCTTTTTCATCCCGCGCAGGATGGCTGCGCATTCGCAGGCCGGATTGTCCTGCGCTGCCGGCGTCACCATTCTGAAACGCTTCTCGGCATCGTATTCGCCATATTGGGGTCTGAGCCGGAGTGCACCATAGGGCACTTCGCCCAGCCCGCGCCATTCGAAGCTTTCACGCAATTCGAAGAAATTTGCGATCTCGCTCTGCGCCTTTTCGTTGCCGAAGGTGGTCACGACGCGAATATACTGGTTCCCGACCTGGTGCCAGCCGTCATTGACCTGGCGCACCAGCATCAGGACTGCGTGCATGATATCGAGCGGCTCGAACCCTGCCACCACGACCGGCTTTTTAAATTTTTCGGCAACGAAGTCATACGGCTCTGTACCGATCACCGTGCTGACATGCGCAGGGCCGATGAAGCCGTCGATCTTGACGGCGCCGGGCTTGCCGACATCTGGGCTTTCGAGGATGTTCTGAATAGCGGCTGGTGTCCGCACGTGGTTTGAGAAGATCGAAAAGTTCCGGAGACCCTTCGCGATTGCGAACTTTAGGGCCAGCGCCGTTGGCGGCGTGGTCGTCTCGAACCCGATGGCGAAGAACACGACCTCCCGGTCTGTTTCGGCTTCCGCGATGCTCAGCGAATCGAGTGTCGAATAGATTATGCGGATATCGGCACCGGCCGCCTTGGCCTTCAGTAGGCTCGAGCCGTTCGAGCACGGCACGCGCATCAGGTCGCCATAGGTACAAAGCGTGATTTCTGGCCGCATGGCAAGCGCGATCGCCGCATCGATGCGGCCGATCGGCAGCACACAGACTGGACAGCCCGGTCCATGAATCATCCACACATTGGACGGCAGCAAGTCGGCGAGACCGTAGCGCGAAATCGCATGCGTATGGCCTCCGCAGAATTCCATGAAATGATAACTGCGCGCCGGATCCACTGCCGTTGCGATTTGACGAGCAATATCCTTGGCGAGCCTGGCATCGCGATATTCGTCGACATATTTCATGCCGTGCCTTCCGCAGTAGCTTCGCGGATCAAGGCAAGCGTTCTTGCCGCTTCTTCCGGATCGATCTTGGCAAGCGCGTAGCCGACGTGCAGGACGACATAGTCGCCGGGCCTGACATCGTCGACAAGTGCGATGGATATGACCTTCGACACGCCGTCGAGCGTCACCTTGGCCATATTGTCTGGCAGCAGTTCATTCACGTGGACCGGTAGGGCTAGGCACATGTCCGGTGCTCCTGGATCTGTGCAAAATCGTGTTGGATGACCTGCCGTGCATAAGCGGCTTGGCCGAGCGCGATGCCACCGTCATTGGGCGGAATCCGATGCGGCAAGTAGGGTTGAAGGCCGCGGTCGAGCAAGGCGCGGGAGAGACCTTCGGCGAGCACGCGGTTCACGATGCAGCCGCCCCCGAGTAGTATGGTTCGCGCCCCGGTCTGCGATGCACCAAGGGCGGCCCAATCGGCTAGGCCGCTGATCAGTGTGCCGTGGAATAGGCCTGCGGCTTCGCGCCCGCCAAGCCGTCGCTCCGCCAGATGGACGATGAGCGGTCGGAAATCGAGCATGCCATCGGCAAGGCTGTATCCTTCGGCGTGACATTGCGGATCATCGGCCAGGGCCTCGAGCTCCATTGCTGCCTGCCCCTCGTAACTCTGGACGAGGCGGATACCCGCGATCGCAGCCACCGCATCGAAAAGCCGTCCGAGGCTGGATGTCCCGGCTGATCGCAAGCCGCAGGCAAACATCGCGTCCAAACGCGCGACCCCGGGGTGCCCGGGCCAGAGCGTGGCCGCAAGGTCGCGGCGGCCGGCGGCCTGAAGTGCGGCAAGTCCCATGCGCCAGGGCTCCCGCGCCATGCGGTCGGCGCCCAGCGCCGGCAACGGCAGAAGCGAAGCGATGCGCTGCCAGCGAGGGCCGTCGACGACCAGCATTTCACCTCCCCAATTGCTGCCATCGACGCCGTAACCATGACCGTCGAGTGCAAGTCCGAGGATCGGCCTGCGGACGTGATGTTCCGCCGCCACGGCCGCGACATGAGCGAGGTGGTGTTGCACCGGCAGAAGCGGCAGATCCAAACGTTCCGCCATTCGCGCGGAGCGGAAATCCGGATGAAGATCGCAGGCGCCAAATTCCGGCCTGACATCGAGCATGGAGCAGAGATGCTCGAGGGCTTCTCGTTGGAAACGGATCGCTTTGACAGTGTCGAGACCACCGATGTGCTGCGACAGAAACGCCTCCCGACCCCGCGTCACACAGATCGTGTTTTTGAGATCCGCGCCAGTGGCAATCACGCATGGGCCGTCCTCGCCGAGATCGACTGGCTCCGGTACAAAACCTCGCGCGCGCCTCAGGAAACTCGGGGCGCCCTCGATCACCTGCATGACGGAATCGTCAGCGCGAATGGCAATGTCACGGTCATGTGTGACGATCAGGTCGGCAATCCCGGCAAGCCGATGAATGGCATCGTCATTGTCTGCTATCAGCGGTTCACCCTCCGGATTGCCGCTGGTTGCGACCAGCGCGGCGGGAAAGCCTGCCCCCTCGGCGGCAAGCGCAGCAAACAACAGGTGGTGCACTGGCGCATAGGCGAGCATCAGTCCGATCCGCCTAAGGCCCGGAGCAATGAGGTTGGAAAGAGGATCGCGCCCATCGACCAGGACGATCGGGGCGGCGGTCGAAGCGAGCAATTGCTCCTCCGCCCGCGAGGGCTTGGCCAATAGCCGGGCTGTCTCGACGTTCGGCACCATGATCGCGAACGGTTTCTCGCCGCGCATCTTGCGCAGTCTGAGACGATCAATCGCCGCATCATTGCGCGCATCGCAGAAGAGCTGGAAGCCGCCAACCCCCTTGATCGCTGTGATCTGGCCGTTCATGAGCCGTGCGCATATCTCGGCGATCGAATGGCTGAGCGCTGGGCCGCAAGCCGGGCAGGCGACGGGCTCAGCATGGAAGCGCCGGCTCTCCGGATTGGCATAGTCTGCGCGGCAGGCACTGCACATCGGGAACGCGGCCATGGAGGTCTGACGACGATCGTAGGGGAGCGCGCGGGTGATGGTGAAGCGCGGCCCACAATGCGTGCAATTGACAAAGGGATAGCCGAAGAAGCGGCTCGTCGGATCGTTCAGTTCCTGCTGGCATTCGACGCAGGTCGCGGCGTCGGGCCCGATTCGCGTGGCGCCTCGGCCGCCGACATTTTCGAGGATTTCGAACGCGTCTCCGCCGGCCGTCTCCAGTTCCAGAACATTGACGGCATCGACACGGGCAAGCGGCGGCGCCTCTGACCGGAGGCGTTGCGCGAAGCAGTCGGCAGCGGCGCCCTCGACCTCGATCAGCACGCCAGCGCTGTCGTTGAGCACAAACCCGGTAAGCTGCATCATCCTAGCCAGCCTGTAGACAAATGGCCGGAATCCTACGCCCTGGACGGCGCCGCTCACCCGCAGTCGCAGCCGCCGGACACGATCTTCCCCCATCGATGCCAGGGCGCGCACCATAACTCAGGCCACGTTCGAAGGCTTGGTGTTCCGGGCAGCCGCAGCCTCCAACCAGGAATAGAACGCTTCCATGCCTTCGCCGCTGCGGGCAGAAACCGTGAAAGCCTGCAGGCGCGGATTGACCCGCAGCGCATTAGCTATGCAGAGGCCAACATTGAAGTCGAGATGCGGCAGGAGGTCGGACTTGTTGAGGATCATCAAATCAGCGGCCGCGAACATGTCTGGATATTTGAGCGGCTTGTCCTCGCCTTCCGTGACCGAGAGCACCACGACCTTGTGGGCCTCGCCGAGATCGAATGCCGAAGGACAAACAAGATTACCGACATTTTCGATGAACAGGATCGAACCGGGCTCGGGCGCTAGCTCTTTCACCGCGTGCCCGACCATGTGGGCGTCGAGGTGACAGCCCTTGCCGGTGTTGATCTGGATCGCGGGGACACCGGTCTCGCGGATGCGTGCGGCATCGTTGGAGGTCTGCTGGTCGCCCTCAATCACGCTGATCTGCATCCGGCCCTTGAGGTGGCGGATGGCGCGCACGAGAAAGCTGGTTTTTCCCGAGCCGGGGCTCGAAACGAAATTCAGTGCAAAGGTGTCGTTCCGGCGCAACCAAGCCCGGTTTTCCGCAGCGTAGGCATCGTTTTGGGAGAGGATATCCTTTTCAACCTGGATGATACGCTCCTGGCTCATGTCTGGCACATGCACTCCGGCAATGCCGTTGCCGTAGTGGTGTCCACGGTCTTCCGCGTGGCGGCCGTGATCATGCGCACGATGGTGGTTATGGCGATGTCCGTGTCCAGGATCGCGGTGGGGGCCGCCATGATGGTGATGATGATCATGCTCGCTGCCGTGCGCGCCGGTCTCGCTCTTGTTAACTTCCATCGTTTCCGTCCCGCAACCACATACCGTGCACATCAGATCACCTCCATGTCCTTGATCTTCAATTCGTCGCCTGCCGTCATCTGCACCCGATGCCCGCCGCAGTCCGGGCAGGCGCCAAACCGCTCATCGAGGGTCACCGTTTCCCCACAATCGAGGCACCAGCCCTCGCCGGCGATGCGGTTGATTTCGAGCGCGGCATATTCCGCAATCGTGCCACGCCGCACAGCTTCGTAGCAGAACAGCAGCGAATCCGGATTGACGTGGCTCAAAACACCGACATCAAGCCTGATAGACTTGATTGCGCTCGCACCGTTTACCCGCGCCGTCTCGCAGACGATGGCGATGACGCTTTCCATCAATGACATTTCATGCATGCGCAACGTCGCGAATTCCAAGCTTGAACCCCACGCAGGGATCGAACAGCACGGCCAGGCGTGAGACCGACCGGGCCGCGGATTCACCCGCACCGATCCGTGACGACAGAAGTGTTTCGACAAACGGACCCGCCGGATGAAAATTCCATTCTGTCGGGGCGAGTATGCGGTACGCACAGAGCTTCCCATCCACACCGATCTCCGCTTGATGATAAAGTCTCCCACGCGCGCATTCCACCGCGCCAAAGCCGCCAGTACCGGGCGTCGGGCCACCGGCCATGAGCTCGGGAGGGTCATTCTGGCCCTTGGCAAGATGCTGGAGTTGCATCAAGCAGAGGCGAACATCGCGCATGCGCGCCATGAAGCGTTGCGCAAGGTGAGGGCCGTCGGACCCGCTGGCGCCGCAAAGCCGGGCATAAGCGCCGGTTTCGGCGACGCGACCGGCAAGATGCGGCAAGATGCTATAGCCCGCGTCGCGGCAAAGATGAGCGATAACCTCGGCATCATCGCCGGCGGTCAGCGGGTCGGGCGGCCGGCCCTTAAAAGTTCGGTCGTCTTCGATATCGCGGAAAATCGCCGCGCAAGCCGTGCCGTCTCGCGACAAGCCATCGTCTTCAGGTATGCCGAGCCTCGCCGCTGCGGCTCCAAGCCGCCGCGTGTTTGCGGTTAGGGAAATATGGTCGGTCCTCATCGCTTTCGCGTCATCAATGATAGCCTGGGAAGCGGTCAGAGCCCGGCGCAGATATTGGCCAGCCTCAGCCACGGCACCAGCCAGTAACGAGGGCCAGTGCAAAATTAGCGCCCTCAATGTCTCGAATATCCGTTCCGCCAGCAATCCGGCCATTGCCGCAGACCGACCCTCGGCGGGCATTGGCAGGTTTGCCGCATTCAGTATTGCGAGCCGCGCTGCCACCGATTGTGAAAAGCCACAGAGTGAAAAAACCTGCCCGGCAAGCACGGGCGCTTCTTCGGGGCGGCGGCCGATGAACATGCGCGTCAACCCTTGCGCGCGGCTAACCCTCACTTCCACCGACGAGGCGAGCGCTTGTGTCACTGTCACGTCGATCCGGATCGAGCCTGCGCCAAGGAGGAAGGTCATGCAGCACGCTCCCGCTGTCCGCGGAAATTCTTCCGAAGGAGATCGGGGCAACTGAATCCGGCCGGCGGAGCCGGCGGCGTGCGCGCGACGGCCTCGAAGAAAGTGCGCACCGCCTTCTCCCCGGTCTTTCGGCACGGCAGAAAAATCTTTAATGCCGGGACCTGCCGGACTGGGTCGCCTTGCGCGGGGGCATGGACGTGCCAGCAGATACCGCATTCCATCCCGTCCCTGTTCGAGACCGTCTGGCGCTTTCCGACATTCTGGAAGCTCGTCATCTGAAATATGCCTCCTCGATATGGCGCAGATGGGCGGCGGAATCGCGGAAATCCTCTTCAGCGGCAAGGGCAAAGGACGGGATGTCGACGATCTCCAGAGCGTCGAGAATGATTGCATCCATGCGATTGTAGAACTGCACGGACCAAACGTTGCGGGTCCCGGCCGCCACCACGCGACAGGTGCGATAGCCGCGCGAGGTCAGTTGCACGGGGCCGGGCCGTAGCGCGACCTGCAGGAAATTCATGTCCTGGGGGCTCATCGGAAACAGCGATAAGGTGATAACATGCGCTGGATCGCCGCGCCGATAGCGGCCGATGCGGTCGCCGATCTCGGTCAGCAAGGGCATAACATTCATTGTGCCCGACGGCGCAGGTCCATATGAGATGGCAGCCGGCAGTGCTGCGCAGGCCTGTCTTACCGCCATCGGAATCGACGCAACCTCGATATAATCCGAAAGCAGGATGCCGTTGGGGTCCTTGAAGCGGATACGCCAAACGCCGGCCGTCACCGCTTCCTGGATATGCGCAAGGACCCCGGAGGGCAGTAGCGCTGTTCCGGCGACCTCGCCTGTGCCGAGCGTCTGGGTGATCAGCTGCTTGTCATCGTCGGTGAATTCGGAGATGTCGAATAACCGGCCGGGCTGGTCGGCCTTCTGCATCGCGAGCGTCGCGGCAATGTCGGGCAGCAGCGTTGCAGTTTGGCGGCAGCGACGGATCTTCTCGGCGCTGCTGGTGACGAGGCCGTTGAGCTTGCAGGCGCCTTGCGGTGGATCGGCGCCGATCGGCACCACCGGCGCGGCATCTTCACCTTCGGGCGCGATCCGGAATGCTGCTGTCATAGAACGACTCCCTGCCGACATGGGTGAATTCAAGCCCTGGTCTGACGAATGCTAACTATGGTCGGCACATCCCCGCACCGCCGCTTGCCGATCTTTTCCATATAGTCCGACCCGTGGCGGATCTTGCCAAACACGTGGAGCGGTTGATAGCGGTACTACCGAGCTTGGCATGACAATCATGCTGCAGCGGCTTCGGCTTGTCCTTTGCGGTGCAGCTGACGACGGGCGCAGCAGCAGGCCCTGAAAGGCCTGCAAGATTTTTGGCAGGACAATGGCGACATCGTCTGCTTCGGCTTGCTGTGCCGATCGCCGGTAAAGAACAGAATCGCCGTTCAGCTTCGCCGCCAGCCGCTTCCGAGAAAGTGTCGATGCTTGCTTCATCGACGACGGGCGATCGCGCCCACGCGTTCGGGACCGAATCAGATGGGACGGCATTGTCTCCTCCAGATATTGGCATGCAAACACTCTTCAAATTCTTGTTTGCAAGCGGCGTACCGTTTGCAGAGAAATTCGATCGCATTGATCTGAAAGGAAAATTTTCATCGAGATAAAACACCAGCTCTACAAAGACGGGCGGATTGCTTTCAATGATGGAATTCAAACTGTCAGTTTTCCCGCAGGTGGGACGGCAGTTCCGGCTCGCGCGAGATGAGATCGGCAAACAGACTTTCGAACGGCCGTCCTTCGACGGCCTGGGCAAGGCCGGCCAATGCATCGTCGATCATGCGTGCTTCGTCGGCATCGAGCAACCGTATCGCAGATCCCAAATGAGTAAGAACGTGGGTGCCGACCGGTTGCGGGCCGACCAACAGCATCGATATGGGAAAAACCGATCCGTGGTGCTCACACTGCGCCGTCAATTTGCCGCTGCTCACCACTCGCATCGGAATCCCTATGCACATAATCAGCTCCTCGGTCCGCGAAAGTTCATGATGTCGGGAACCGCATGGATTGGATGCGAACGGTTCCCGTAGTTTCTAGCCTTGGGAAAAGTTTGAGGGAGCCGGCGAACTGGAACGCACCGACGGTCGCGGACGCACCCGAATCCCTCCTCAGGCGGTCAATGCGCCAGGATCGGCGCGCCACTCGTAATGCTCAAAATCAATGCCGTTGCCCAGAAGCGTTGGCGCGCTGCCGCTACGCGGGCTGACGTCGACGCCCCATCGCTCCAGGATGCCGGCGGCGGCCATTATCGCCTCCGGAATGACCGCTTTGACGGGCTCAGTCACCGGTCCGCCCCAGCTATCGAGGTCCGCCGGCTGGCAGCCGATCAATACGAGTTTCGCGGGATAGCTATCGAGAAGATCGGCAGCGCTTAGGACATCCTGGAAGCCCGTCTGATGCAGGCTGATCTTTTTGGCGCCGGTGAATTTCGGCACTTCGTCATTCGCGACGATCTTCAGTGTCCCGGGCGCGAGCCCGAAATCGATGGCGTCGAAGATAATCAAATCGTCGGCCTCGGTCACATGGTGCACGAGATAGAGGCCCTGGGTGCCGCCATCGAGCACGGTGACATTGTTCGGCACCGCATAGGCGCGGTGGAAGGCTTCGATAGCGCGGACGCCGAAACCTTCGTCGGCCCAGAGAATATTGCCGACACCGAGCACTAAGATGCGGCGTTTGCGAAAGTTCGGTTCGCCCATCTAGTCCTCCTTGCGCTTGGACAGTCGCTCGCCCGAAATCATCGACGAGACGATGCTTTGGCGGCTGATGATGTCCTCGCGCACCGCGACATAGACATGGATCATTACGAAGATCAGGATTTCCCACATTCCGAGGCGATGAAAGGTACGGACGTCCTGACTGTTCGGCCAGATCGAAGATACCCAGCCGAACAGCGCATATTCCCAGCTGTCGCGTCCGGCACCTTCGCTATAGAGGGCAAATCCGGTGATTATCATGAATGCCAGCGGCAGCGTGAACATCAGGAACATGACGAACTGCGACAGCGGATTGTGGCTGGGATATTTCAGCGCCTTTCCAGCGAGGAACGTGTACCGGCGTACATCGTGCAGCCATTCGCTCCAGAACCGCCCGCTCCAGAAGGGAACGTAGAAGATTTGACGCCCATGCACATTGCCGACGAAGGCCCAGTAGATCCTAAGGAGCAGGACCGCGACCAGGATCTGGCCGGCGACGAAATGAGTGAAACGGATATAGCCCATGAGGAAATGAGCGCTCGCCTCGCCGGCCATGGCAGGCAACGGGCTGCCGATGAAATAGCCGCTCAGCGCTAGCGTCACAATGGAGAAGGCGTTCATCCAGTGCCAGAGCCGCACAGGCGCCTCGTAGACATACACGCTTTGGTACTCGCTGGCGCGTTCGCCATCGTCGTCGGAAGTATCGGAAAGTCTCATGATCGTCCCTCATATGATTTGGACTTTGGCCATTTCCTGTCCGTTCGGGCTCATGACATGCGTGGAGCATGCAAGGCACGGATCGAAGGAATGGATAGTTCGAAGGATTTCGAGCGGCTGCGACGGATCCGACATCGGCGTGTCGATCAGGGAAGCCTCAAATGCGCCGATATTGCCTTCCGGATCGCGCGGACTGCCGTTCCAGGTGGTCGGCACCACGCATTGATAATTGTCGATCTTGCCGTCCCTGATCTTGATCCAGTGGGCGAGCGCGCCGCGCGGCGCCTCGGTGAAGCCGACGCCTTTGACCTCGCAAGGCCAGGTCTCCGGCTTCCATTTATCGATGAAGGCGGTGGCGCTATCGCCGGCCTTGATGTTGGCGACCAGCTTGTCCTGGAAATAGCGCATCTGCCGGCCGGCCCAGACAGATTCGAGCGCGCGGGCGGCGGTGCGCCCGAGGGTCGAAAACAACGCCACGGTCGGGAGGCCGAGATCCTTCAAGACCTTGTCGACCGGATCCTTGAACTCTGGCTTGCCTTGCGCGTAGCCTAAGACCCAGCGGGCGAGCGGGCCGACTTCCATGGCGTGGCCACGCCAGCGCGGCGCCTTGATCCAGGAATATCTGCCGCCCTCGTCCAGCTCTTGAATGTTGGTCTTGGTGCCCTTCGTATTCGGACCAAGCTCATAATGCGGCACAGTGACACCCTCCCAGGGATGCAGGCCCTTGGCCTCCTCCGGATATTTGTACCAAGAGTGACTGACGAATTCCTGGATCTGCTCTGGATCGGAATGATCGACGGGTAGGACTTCCTCGAGATTGCCGTTAATGATCGCACCGCGCGGCAGTTTCAGGCTCGCTTCGGTATAGTCATTTGCGTGTTCCGGCACATCGCCATAGGCAAGGACGTTCTTGCCCGACAACCCGCCGCCGAAGCGCCAGTCCTTATAGAAGGAGCCGATCGTCATGATGTCGGGCAGGTATACCTTCTCGTTGAACTCGATCAGCTGGTCGATGATCGACGAAATGTGGTTCAACCGTTCGATTGTGATAGCGCCAACGGCGCCTGTGCCGTCGAGATTGATAGGACAAGGCACGCCGCCGACCAGCCAGTTCGGATGCGGGTTCTTGCCGCCGAAGATCGCGTGGATCTTGACGATCTCCTTCTGAAAATCGAGGGCTTCGAGATAGTGTGCCACGGCCATCAGGTTGGCTTCTGGCGGAAGCTTGTAGGATGCATTGCCCCAGTAGCCGTTTTTGAACGGGCCAAGCTGGCCAGATTCGACAAACTTCTTGAGCCGTGTCTGAATGTCTTTGAAGTAACCCGGCGAAGACAGTGCCCAATCGGACACCGATTGCGCAAGCGCCGATGTGGCCTTCGCATCCGCCTTGAGAGCAGAAATGACATCCACCCAGTCGAGCGCATGCAGGTGATAAAAATGCACGACATGGTCATGCACCTGCAGTGCCAGCTGCATCAAATTGCGAATCGAATTGGCGTTTTCCGGAATGGTTATGCCGAGCGCATTTTCTACCGCCCGCACAGATGTGAGCGCATGAGTTCCGGTGCAGACGCCGCAGATGCGTTCGGTGAAAGCCCAGGCGTCGCGTGGATCGCGATTTTTGAGGATGACTTCGATGCCGCGCCACATTGTGCCGGTGGAAACGGCATTGCGGATGACGTTGTCTTGGTCGACGTTGACCTCGATACGCATGTGACCTTCGATGCGAGTTACCGGGTCGACCACAATACGCTTGCCGGAATTGTCGAGCGTGAAGCCATCTGGCGTTCGAATGGTCATCGTGATCCTTCCTGTCCCTGCAGACGTTAAAGGTTGCGTTTCCCGCGCTTGGTAATGACCCGCTTGGCGGTCGTGATTGCAGCGTGGGCAGCAATCACGCCGCCGACAACACCGGCTGCGGTCATACCCACTTGGTCGGCAGTGGCTTCTATGCCGAATTGGTTGATATGCGTCAGCCGGGAATAGAAGCTGTCCTTGTCCCAGATACCGTCTTCCGAGCAGCCAATGCAGCCATGGCCGGACTGGATCGGGAAGGAGACACCGCCATTCCAACGAACGGTCGAACAGGCATTGTAGGTGGTCGGTCCTTTGCAGCCCATCTTGTAAAGGCAGTAGCCCTTGCGCGCGCCTTCATCGTCCCATTCCTCAACGAACTGGCCAGCGTCGAAATGCGGGCGGCGATAGCACTTGTCGTGGATACGCTGCGAATAGAACATCTTCGGCCGGCCCTGACGGTCGAGTTCGGGCAGCTTGCCGAACGTGGTGATGAATGTGATGACGCCGGTCATCACCTCTGCGATGGGCGGACAGCCCGGCACTTTGATAATCGGCTTGTCGCGGATCACTTTGTCGATCGGCGTCGCCCCAGTGGGGTTCGGTTTTGCCGCCTGAACGCAGCCCCAGGAGGCGCAGGTTCCCCAGGCGATAATAGCCAGGGCACCCTCGGCCATCCATTTGAGCTTCTCGACAAAGGGCCTGCCGCCATCGATGCAGAACATACCGTCTTCGTTGAGCGGCGGATTGCCTTCAACGGCAAGAATGTACTTGCCCTTGTACTTTTCCCTGGTCTCCTCAAGGATCGCCTCGGCCTGGTAGCCGGCTGCCGCCATGATCGTATCGTCGTAATCGAGCGAGATCATCGACAGGACGACGTCCTTGACCAGCGGATGAGCCGAGCGGATGAAGCTTTCCGAACAGCAGGTGCATTCGAGCCCATGCATCCAGATCACCGGTACACGCTCGTTGGTTTCGAGCGCCTCTGCCATTGCGGTCGCAGTATCGGGGCCGAAGCCGAGGCTGACTGCCGTCAGGCTGCAGAATTTCAGGAAACTGCGGCGGGTTACACCCTGGCGGCGGATGATATCGTAAAACGTTTCTGGCGCGGCCATATTGCTCCTCGAACGTTGCATCCCCCAGGCTTTTCAAGCCAACGACGTCGAGGCAGACGCCTGCAAAAAGCGCACCAGTTGTAGAAGTTCATTCGGACTGGAGGTTGATGAGGATTAAGATTTTTGCCTGCTGACAGTCAGCGCCATGACACCGTCGGTGTTGCGCCTCTGGCCGAGGGCATCGATTGCAATGCCACCGCCGCCGACTAGGCGTTCGATACCCAGCTGGACCATTGAGGAGATGAACGAATGCAGCGTGTAGATCATCATTTTCCAGGGTCTCGCAAACGCAAATGTCGCATCGATCGATGCGGAAATCTATTAGGGGCGCAACCCGATAGACAACTGTCTGCAAACTCGTTCCACGTGATCGCTGTGCTATTCGACAAAGCGGCGTCTTCGCAATGATCTGTCACAGTCATAAATTCCCAATCTCAACGGCGCCCAATCATGAGCGGCTGGTGGGTTGTCATTTCAAACCGCTTTCGCCGTGGTCTCCGACTGGGAGCCGATGCGGCACGTCGTGCGGTAGTCACCGAGATCTGCTTCCTTCGTCAGGTTCCAATAATCGATCAGGCGCCAAGGGCTGTTGGTCACGATTCGACCCCGGTCGTTGCGGAAATAGGTAGACATGCCGGGATGGCTCCAGATCATCTTCTGGTGCATTTCTTGGATCGTCCGGTTGTAGCGTTGATATACGTCTTGCCGGCATTCCACCTCGATCAGCTTCTTTTCTCCCATCTGGCGCAGAACGCTCAGCACGTAATCGAGTTGGCTTTCGATCGTGAAAATGAAGTTGCCGCGATGACCGAGGGCTGTATTGGGACCGTAGAGCATGAAGAAGTTCGGAAAGCCCGCCACGACGGTACCCAGATAGGCCTGACAGTCGTCATCGTTCCAGACCTCACGCACTGTCACGCCATTGCGTCCGAATACCTGAACCGGAAGCAAGAAGCGTGTGATGTCGTAGCCCGAGGCGACAATGAGAACGTCTGCCTCATGGGTGTCGCCATTTATCGCGCGGATCGACTTGCCTTCAACATGGGCAGCAGCGCTGTCTACTAGATTAACTTGCGGCCTCAACAGGGTTCGGTACCAGCCGTTGTCCAGGAGCATTCGCTTGCCGAATGGCGGGTAGGGCGGGATGACCTTGGCCAATAGCTCGGGATGCCCGGCCAGCTGCTCTTCGATATATCGTGTGTAGGTCTCGCGATGGTCGTCGTTCATCGCATTCACAGAGCGATCAGGATGCGTCCACGCCGGGTCCTTCTGTAGGGACTGGTGCACTTGACTGTCAAAAATCCAACTCAGCCGGAGCCTATAAAGCCACTCGTAGTGTGGTACCTCGCGCAGCAAGAACCGCACCGGCTCGGCAACCGGCATACGAAACTTTGGAAAGGGCGCCGCCCATTGGCGCGACCGTTGAAAGATTGTCAGGGCACCCACCCGATCTGCGATTGCTGGGACAACCTGCATTGCCGAGGCTCCATTACCAATCACAGCCACGCGTTTGCCGTCGAGTGAAACATCTGGATCCCAATTCGAGGTGTGTATCACCGGGCCGTCGAAGTCACGCAGGCCTGAAATATTCGGCCATTTCGGCGTGGTAAAGCCTCCGACGGCCGAAATGACCACATTGGTCACGAGGGTTTCTTCCGTACCGTCTGGCAAGAGCAACCGGGAATGCCAAGTCCGGCTCTCTTCGTCATAGCGAGTGTGGAGGCATTCCGTGCCGTAGCGGATCGAGCTCTCGATCCCGAATTCGCAGGCAACCCGGTTAAGATAGTCGTCGATTTCCCGCTGCAAAGGGAAGAACTTGCTCCAGTCGCCACTGGCAAAAGTGTAGGAGTAAAGATGTCCGGGCGTGTCCACTCCACAGCCAGGGTAGTGATGTGAATGCCAGACGCCGCCGGTGCGGTTTTGCTTTTCGATCTGGATGTAGGAAACGCCCAGTTGTCGTAGCCGAATTGCGGCTGCCATACCGGACATGCCGGCTCCGATGACAAGCACGCGGAAGTCCTCCGGCAAGCACACCGGATCGGGAACCACGCCCGAATACCTCCGCAGCTTGTGGATCATCATGTCAGCATATTCCGGCGGAATAGGCTCAGCCTCCGACATGGATAGCATGCGGATCAACTCTTCTGCCGATAAGTCCGGCTTGGCGATGTGTTCTCCCTGGCGCCACGCCGTGATGGCGGTCAGTGCTGCATCGCGAACCTCCGCCTGCAGTTCGACTGTCAGACCGCCGGAATCGTTGTCGTCCCATCCGCTCTTCACGGGAATAAACGGCGGGTTTAGCCAATAGTCTCGTCCTGTGAACTGATAAAGAAGGAGCAACAGGGTTGGAATATTGGCCGAAGGGAGCGCTTCGGCGATACGCCGGCGGAACTGGTCCGGGTCTGTGGAGTGTTCCATGGTTTAGGTTCCTGCAATTGCAAGGGTCTGGACCGATACGCCAAGGCATCGCGCCAGCACGCAAATTTGCTGCCAACTTCGCGCGGTTTTGACGACGGGCATGAGGGAGTTTCGGCAGTAATCCGCCGAATATCTAATCCAGAACCCGTTTGGGCGGTCGGCATCGATCGCCACGTGCGAAGAACCGCTTATGAGGCGCCCTTAGATCGGAAGTTGCGACGGCGATGAGGCTTTGCTCGGGGCATTCGTTTCGCTCGCCCGCGCACAACTGAAAACGTCTGCGCGGTCTCTTCCGTCTTCTGGATCTGGAACGTTCTGCTGATAACCGGACGTAGGGCCCGGCAGAAAGTATTGTGCTAACATATCGACATCTCCGTGCGATTATCGTCGGCCCGTGACGCGTCCGCAAATGCGTCGCAGCAATGGGCGTGCCAAAGTAGAAATCGATGCTAATTCAATACAATAGGCAAAAATTGTATATTTCTTATATCCAGCATTGTCGCCCATCGGACAAAGCCATGCGACACTGACCTATTAGACGCCTGATGAGCAAGCGGGACTCCTGACGCCTCTTCTCGCCAGGACATCGGGCTCGGCGACCAAGCGTTTCAACTGTGAAGGTTGTCCAGTCTTCCACGCCCGATACCCCATGTCGCTCTGACTGATAATGGACAGCAAAGTCTTGCCAGACATGGTCAAAACGGCCGGTTATTGGCCATCGCATGCTAGGATTGACGTTCGCCGGCGACGGCGGAAAGACTTGTTTTTAAGTCGCCTTTTCTAACACGTGAATGTCTGAGCCGGCATTATCTGAAAGCACGTCGATCGGCACAAGCCCTGCCAAGTTCGCACATTCCCTGAAAAACGCTTCGGAAAAAGAAAACGAGTTCTTTAAATGCAGACGATCACCGCTTTTCAATGCGATGCTTTCTTCATTAAGATTAAATGATAAATCTCTATTTACGATCGCCGTATGTATTACTTGCATGAACTTGTCGTTACCCTTCATATCTGCTTCATACTCAAAGGCACTGGGATCAAAATTATCGTCGACGGGTAACTCTGCCTTCATTCGATAGAATACATTCAGCTGAAATTCAGGATGCGCTTCGTAGTAGGCTCTTGCGACATCCCACCTCAGATCCGAGCCAATTGAGATTGCAAGCCAGCACCGCTTCGCGCTGTTCGATATTGTCTTCAGCGCCTGGACGACCGTCGTCACGGGAGGGGTTTCACTTATGCTGGCGGCGAGGTTTCCAAATGTCCGGCCAAACATGACGACAAATGCCGCTTCCTCATCGAAAAAAAAGCGCTGCCCAGAAAATATATCGTCGCGAATGAATTCGATTTTCAAGCCGCAAGGAGCAGGCAATTGCTCAATGTCCCGAAGGAACTCGTTCGAGCGATCGACCAGTACGCAGCGTGAGGCCTTACCGCGCAATTCCGTTGCAAGGGGAAGGGTCTTCTGTTGGAATGCCCGCACTGTTCCGGGGCCATACTCCAGAATTGACACCCCTTTTTGAGACCGCTCGTCTTGATGATGCCATCGGACATAGTCTCTCACTTTCTGCTGAAGTTCTTGCGCCAACTTGATCTCGGCATCCACCATATTGGCTGTCCCGGTGTCGAGCGCATTATTGATCCTCTGGGCCTCAGCCTTTGCCCACAACAACGAGCCACTCATCGAATTGCCGTCCCGGTCAAGTCCAGTGTGGTGAGCGTATTGCTCGGGACCTAGGTCTGGCGCATATTTTTGCCGAAACAGCTCCAAACTCGTTTCGAGAAAGCTCACAATTGCTCTCCTCTCGCTGTGGTGATGGGATAATCGGCGGGCGAAACTTCGCGCAGGAAATTCATCTCACTGAACAAGCATTGAGCGCCTAATTCGGGTCGACGGTCTCAGCGCCTTCGCATTGTACGGTATTGGCGGCGGCTGCCCGCGTGTTTGTCAGGCAGGTCCTTAGATGTTCTTCCTCCTTGGCCCGGCGGTCGGCGGCCGGTTAGGCATTATTCGGGCCAAACGAGAACATCGTTTTAAAACAAGGAAGTGATACCAACGCAGCTTTTCCTGTGTCCGACATTGTCGGAACCGGGACACCGCAACGTCACTGCGCATGGTCGTCCACCTCGGCGCCGTCGCAAGCTGCTTTCCGCCATCGCAATTGCGTTTTGCCAGTTTTGTTAGATCCCCGACACTGGCGTTATTCAGTCATTCGGTTGTCTGGCTCACATTAAACAGTTGAAAAGAAACCGGAAAATTGCTGTGCGGCAGCCAAGGAAACTGGCATGAATATTGAATTCTCCTATGCAAGGCGTTTAGCGCTGCCGGCACGTTGGGTGGCCTTCCATAGAAGGGAATGTCCGATCGCCACCGGCCGGTATGCCGAAAACTATTTTGAATACCAGCAAGGAGACCCGCCGATGAAATCTCGAGCCGTATGAAATCATTCGGAAGCACGAACGATAGGCCGCGGACGGCTGAGAGCCGGAGGTGCCGTCGCTCGATTATTTCGCGCTCTCGCGTTTCGATGGGTAGGTGAAGCGCGACAAAGAGGCTTGTGCCGGCGAAAACATTACGGGCGGCAGCCTCGCAAGCCGCCAGTCCAGGAGAAAGCAAGTCGTGAATGACCATATCCCAGATCATGTCCCGCGCGAAATGGTGGGGGACTTCAGCTTGTTCACGTCGCCTGGCATGCAACGCATCTCCAATGGAGATCCTCATGAAGCCGTCGCTCGCGTCCATGCCGGGCCTCCGATCTTTTATTCACCCGACAATACCCGGGATGGTCGTGGCACCTGGCTCATCACCAGGGCCAAAGACCAACGCCAAGTGCTGCAGGATCCCGAGACTTTTTCCAGCAACCGCAGTATTTTCGCGTCCGCGCTCGGTGACGACTGGCCGTTGATTCCACTGGAGCTTGATCCACCGGCCCACGGTATCTTTCGCTCCCTGCTTAATCCCCTGTTCTCGCCAAAGCGAGTGATAGCGCTCGAACCGTCTATCCGTGCGCGAGCGATCACCCAGGTCGAAAAGATCTCCGCGTCGAGCAATAGCTGCGAGGTCATGAAGGATTTTGCCATCCCGTTCACAGTTGGCGTCTTTCTTCATTTCTTGGGACTATCGGACGAGCGGCTCGACATGTTTGTCGGCTGGGCAAACAGGTTGCTCCACGGAGACAAGGCCCAACGATCAGCGGCGGCTCGAGCAATTCTGGAGTTTATCGACGAACTTGCGGCCTTGCGCCGCAAAGAGCCGGCCGACGACTTCATGACCTTCATCGTGGAGGCAGAGATTGATAACCGTTCGCTGGCCGACAAGGAAGTCCGTGGCATCGGCGTGCTTTTGTTCGTCGCAGGTCTCGACACAGTCGCAGCCGCGTTGGGTTTCGACTTGGCCCATCTCGCGCGCAATCCAAAAGATCAGGAATTGTTGCGGAGTGAACCGGAAAGGATTGTACTGGCAACCGAAGAATTGCTGCGGGCCTATTCGACCGTACAGATGATCCGCGTGGCAACAAAAGATGTCGACTTCAAAGGCGCGCCGATTCGCAAGGGGGACTATGTTTCCTGCGCCACGATGATTGCCAATCGTGATCCGGTGGAATTCGAAAATCCCAACACGATCGATCTGGCACGAGAGGACAACCGCCATATCGCCTTCGCCTGTGGCCCGCATCGTTGTCTTGGTTCACATCTTGCCCGGCGAGAAATCATCATCGCCCTGGAGGAATGGCTGTCGCGCATCCCTCATTTCCGTTTCAAGGAAGGTACGGCCCCCATAACCTATGGCGGCCACGTGTTTGGAATCGAAAATCTAGTTTTGGACTGGTCCTAACGCAAGCACGGGGCGCAGATACGGGGGTGCCGCATGCACATCATCGTCCGCAATGCCAAATGCCAGGGGCACGCTCGATGTTGGTCGCAAGCACCGGACATCTTCAAGTTGGATGAGGATGGCTACATCCTGCCTGGTAATATCAATGTTGCTGAAAGAGACGAATTTCTCGCATTACGGGGTGCTCGATCCTGCCCCGAACGTGCGCTCAAGATCGATCGCTCATCCGATCACATTACCAATGATGGCGTGAGCTGATGCTGGCGACTTGCAAGAAAAAAGCAAATGGATCGATCGACGATTCAACATGTGTCAAACTCCGTTACCCGCTAACACCATAGGCCGATGTCGCTCAGGCTTGTTTGATGTATGACAATGGTAGACGGCCGCGCGACCTGGTTCGACCGAGTTGCATTGTAAAATAAAGGGTTTTTCCCACGGCACGCATATTGCTGTCAGTCATTTGCAGCCGCTTCACCATCAAAGCCAATTGAGCGGAGATGTCGAAATGTCAGCACAGTGTTTTCTGGCGAGGTCTTCCTCTGCAGTCAGATTTCCGGATGCAATGAAAGGATTATACCCTTGTCTCAAAAGAATAGTGAGGCCGAGATTATCCCGTCTAGAAATATAAAATAGGCCCCGTGATTGATCAGTTATGGCAAAGAGTCGCTGGAATGCCATAACGATTTTCTTCCCGACGGCGATTTTAAGACACGCATCCTGGCGGCGCGTGAAGGATGCGCGTTGACTTAAAACATCGGAGTTTCAGTGAATATCAGATCCTTACTTCTAGGCTCGATCGCATCACTTTCGCTCGCGCCTTCCGTATCCGCTGTTAATGGAGTCGTCGCTCTCGAGCCGGAACCGGTTGAATATGTCCATATCTGCGATTCATATGGCAAGGGTTATTTCTATATCCCGGGAGCTGAAACCTGCATGCAGCTCGGCGGCATGGTCCGTACGCAGGCATCTTCGTACAACCCTTATGTCCCGGTCGAGCCGAGCGGCACCACCTGGCTGACGCGAAGCGAGCTCTATATCAACGCGACGACAGACACCGAATTTGGTCCGCTGAAGACGACGACGACTCTGCGGTTCGACTATATGGACGACAGCAATACGATTGGTGCCGACCTGCCCGTGGCGCATATCTCGCTCGGTGGGTTCCTCATCGGCCGCGCCGGCTCACAATATAATGATTGGATCGGCTACGCCGGCAATGTCATCAATCCGGATGTGATCGGCAACGGCCCCATCAAATTGAACCAGCTTTCATATTTCTATGACAGTGGCAACGGCATCTTCGGCGTCGTCTCAATTGAAGACAGTCTTTCGACGAACCTTAACCCCAACAGCGCAGATCATTATGCGCCGGACCCCGTGGTGGGTCTTGGCTACAAGGCCGGTCCTTGGTCGCTAAGAGTTGTCGGCGGTTATGATTCCGTTGTGGAGGAAGGAGCAATCAAGGCTCGTCTCGATGCTGATTTCGGCCTACTCAGTGCATTCCTTATGGGGGCTTGGAATACGGATGGCAGCAAGATCAACAAATTTGCGAACGGTGACGTTACTGGAAGCACCGGCGATTGGGCCTTCTGGGGCGGCAGCACCGTCAAGATCAACGATAGACTAAGCTGGAGCATGCAGTTCGCATACGCCGATAACAAGACGTTCCAAGCTGCGTCGAATATCGAATGGTTTGTAACCAGAGATCTGAAGATCGAGCCGGAATTATCCTACGTGAACTACGACAGGATCAATGTGGACAATTGGTACGGCGCGCTTCGCGTTCAGCGGTCATTTTAAAATTTGGCCAGAAAAAGCGGGCGGGGAAGACAGATAACGTCCTGCTGAGCAACGCGAGAAGCACGTGCGCACCAAAGCATTGGACCCAATCCGATGCAACGGATGATGAGTGCCGCCAAATCGAATTGCGACGCATCGTAATGAGTATACTCAAACTGCAAGGACAGGCGATAGGCTGCGTGCGGCTAATCTATCAGCGTCGGACCCGCGCATGCTTTAAGTTTGACCACAACGCCGCGTCCGGATTGCCGAAAACGCTTTTCCGCCACTTGTCTTGCAATTCGATTTGCCGATCGCCTTCGCATCATAGCGCCGGAACTAATAGCCATTCGCTTCAACGAGCTTTTATGATCGATTTTCGAACCGATTCCGCACATGCCGCATGGCGCGTCAGAGGGGGGAGCGGTCGAGATAAGCATCGAACGCGGCCGCGACAGCGCGAAGCGCAAAGCGACCCTCTTGCCGCACACGGATGAAACCATTGTCGATGTCCAATATCCCGTGCTCGGCAAGCGTGTCCAAGTGCTCACTCAGTAAATCGATCGAATCAAATCCGTGAACAGTACAGATCGCCGGCACGTCCGCCTCCAAGTTGCACATGAGATGCTCGATGATTGCGGCCCGTACACCATCTTCGCCGCTAAGACGATAGCCCCGTGACGTCGCTAAGCGGCCGGACGCAATGTGTCGGTTATAAGCGCTTTGGGTGAGTTCGTTTTGGACATATCCTTCGCCCAAACGGCCGATGGCCGACGCGCCGAGGCCGATCACAGTTTGGCATGTATCGGCCGAGTAACCCAAGGAATTGCGCCGCAGGCGGCCGGTTTTCTGCGCCAGCGCAAGCTCATCATCCGGGAGAGCGAAATGATCGAGCCCGATTTGGAGATAGCCGGCGGCAACCAATGTATCGGCTATCACCGAGGCCTGCTCAGCGCGGGCAGTGATATCCGGCAGCGCTGCTTTCTCAATCAAGCGCTGATTTTTTCGATAAGATGGGACGTGCGCATAGCCGAAAACTGCGAGCCGGTCGGGGCGCATTGCAACTGCGAGCATGGCGCTCTGGACACAGGATTGCAGTGTTTGATGCGGCAGACCAAACATCAGGTCGAAATTGATGCGGCTTACTCCATGCAGGCGCAGGTTTTTGACGGCAGCCATCACTTGCGTCTCACTCTGGGCCCGATTGATCGCTTTTTGGACAATGGGATCGAAGCTCTGCACGCCGACGCTTGCGCGGCACACACCGGCCACTTCCAGAGCTTCGGCCATCTCCCTCGTGAAGGTGCGCGGGTCGACCTCAATAGCGACTGTAGCCGCTTTCCTGAACGCGAAGCGGCCGCGCAGGAGTTCCATCAGAGACAGGAACTCCGCTGGCGGCATAATGGTCGGGGATCCACCACCGAAGTGCACGTCACTCACGGGCAGTGCCTGCGGTACTTGCCCCGCGACCAAACGGATCTCCTCATGCAGCATTGCCAGATAATTGAGGATCAAAGCATCCTGACGAGTGATGCTAGTCGGAAAGCCGCAATACCAGCACATCGACCGGCAGAATGGAACGTGAAGATAGAGCGAAACGGCGTCATCAGGTGGCAGGTTCCTCAGCCATTCTTCACAAGCCTTGGCGCCGATTGCTGAAGAAAACTCCTGCATAGTTGGGTAGATCGTATACCAAGGCAAATGGGGCCCACTATGCTTTTTCTGGATGAGAGGCGATCGCGCTAGCGGCAACGAGTTTCGTCTCCGGCCCAGCCTGCCATGTCCAGATCTCACGCGTCGTCTACCTTTCGATCAAATGGGATTCTGCGCCGATAGAAGGTAAGGGCGCTTTTCGCCGCCAGGCATCATGATTTCGGTCTTCCGAACGTCAATCGGCAATTCCCGCCGCCTCTAACGAGCCGCAAAGGTCATGCCAATCGCGTTGAAGCTCTAGGAGCTAGGTATCATCGAAGTCGCAAAAGCGATCTGTTTCACTCTGGAAGCCAAAAGACGATTGCACGTAATGACAGTCATGGCGGCATAGCGACGGCGCCGATAGATAACCAAACGCCTCGCAGCGAAGCGCAACGTTACGGTTTCGACAATGTCGGACATAGGACAAAGTTTACGGCGCATCTCATCTTATTGTTTCAAGCAGCATTTTTCGCTTGGCACTCTGCATGCCTAACCAACCGCAATGCGCTGCGCCAAGGACGAGCCGTCCCCGAACCGGCCTCGCGAACAGGTGGGTACCGTCTTTTCGGCGCGGTCTGTGCAAAGTCCGTCAGCCGCCTGATCTGGGAAACCCATGCGCCGGTTCTGACGCGAGCTTCAAAGCCGAGCTTGATGATAGATGGACCATCTCGGCCAACGCCGCGATCACCCCGGTGTTTTCCTTGGTGCGGAAGCCACTACCAAGTTCGGCGACTCGACCCTTTCGGCTCTATTACGCGGCGGCGTCAGCGTCCATGCGAGGGATATCGGCAAGTACTGGTTTCGCAATCTGTATTTCGAAGAAGAGTTCGACGCGCAACCTTCCGTTTCGGTCGGTGCCAAGGCCGTTTATCAAGTAACGGGCCGCGTCAACCTGTTTCTGGCCGGCAATTTCGATAGGTACTTCCGGAGAAAAGGCGACATGAGGGAGTATTACATGTCGACGAGGCCACGAGAAGTCGGATTCTTCAAGGATAGCGCCGGCATGGACCTTTATGCCTTGACCCTATCGGCCGGTTTCAAGCTCACGTTCTAGGCCATGGTAACGATTTGGCGAATTTCGATTTCCAAGACGGAGCAAATCAGACAGGTGATGCTTGATGAAGGTTCTGGCCTGGAATGATGCGCTGGGTTCACCGAACATGCGGACATGCTGGCTTTGCCAGCACGTGCTATCGCCACTCTTACCTCTCAGGCATTATCGAGGAGTGATGGGCTGTGATTAGCCATTTTCCGTCCATGAATTCATACGTATAGGTGTAACGCGCGGGAACTTTGGTGCCATCTGCGAATGAAAAGGTGTACATCCCACTATCCGTTGCCATGTTACAGCCGACCCTAATCACGCGGAGGTCGATCGATCCTTGCGGCCGCTTTTCGAGGAAATGGTCGAAGTAAGCGATTCTCTGCTCGTGTGTCAGGCGCGGCGTGTTCGACAGCGTAGGCAGCAGGATCGCATTCTCCGCATAGTTCGCCGCGACCTTCTCGGAATCTCGCGTTCCGAGCGACGCGTTCCAGCGGTCGAACAATTCGGCTACCTGCTGCTCGGTGATCGGTGCGCAGTTTATGGTGCCAGCGTCGGCTTGCTGCAATGAGAGAGTGGAAAGTACCGCCGCGGTGGCAAGTATAAGACGCATGTGTCATCTCCGGTTCTGTTGCGGGATCGGTTGAGTGACTGTATGGACACTTTCTCTGGGGCTTGAGGCCTGGTTAATATCACCAAGATCGACATGCCAACCGAAAGGATTTGCTTCACGGAGCGGCACGAAAAATCCTTCGAACATAACGAGGGACGCCGCCCAATCCTCGGCTAGCCCTCCACGCTGGCGACGCTGTACTTCCATTGCCGCTTGGAAGTGGGCATTCGCCAGGATTGGTGAAAGACAGAGAGAGGCGGCGATCACCACGTGATTTAGTGAAGCTAGTCGGACCCTTGGCAGCACCACATCCCATAGCGGGGCCTCTTGACCCATTTTAATCCTTTCCTGCACCACTCGTGCGCGGTCGACGGCGTGATCTTCGTCAATTGATGGCTCGTCTAATGCAGCGCGACAATCAACTCGTAAAATCGATTGTTTGGATAACACGCATCCACGCGATCAATTTGGATTCAAGCCCCCTGGTCCCGTCCGGGGTTTGCCAATCGGCCAAGCCGACGACCTCGGCACATCTCAGCAAAGAACAAGGTGCGTAGGAATGCATCGGTGATGTGAATGCAATCAATCGAAACAATCAACCCACTGTCCAATGAGAAATATGTAGACGTCACGCGGCGTTTGTAGCGCCGCCTCACAAGGAGTATTTCCGATGGAAAAGTTTTTCCGCGCAGCGAGAACGCCGACAGCCTCTTTGGCAGCAATGGTGACGATGTGATCATTGATTCTTCCGGCAACGACTGGATCGACGCTCGAGCGGGCAATGTCCAGATCTACGGCGAAGATGGCAGCGACTACATCTGCGGCGACAACGGGCGTGATAAACCCCCCATCGTCGGTGAGGACAACGACTATCTCTCCGGCGGAAAAGGCGATGATGTTCTTTTCGTCGGTGACGGCAGGGATTGGCTGAAAGGGGGCGAAGGCCGCGACACGTTCCTCTTCCAGTTCCACAATCCGATGCCAGGGGACCACAACCCGATGCCCGGGATCTTCCCGAAACAGGGCCCAGCCCCGGACATCTCCACCATCCTGGATTTCGACCCGGCGCAGGATACTTTCGCCTTCGATCCGATGGACCTCTACAACGGCGGCTTCAGCGCGAATTTCATCAACCATGCCAGCGTGCGGTCGGGCTTCCCAGTGGACACCTTCTACAGTGGCGCGGCCTCAGGTACGAACGGCGAGTACGTCGTGGTGATCACTGACCGGAGTTTCGCCGATGGCTCGGCGGCCGCAAGTGCGATTTCAGGCGAGGCTGCCGGCGACATCCTTGTCTACCACGACTATAAGACGCAAACTGCAAACCTGGCCTATGTCACCTCGGAAAACAGCGTGGACGAGTTGGTTCACCTAACTGGTGTCCAGACTGTGGACGATCTTGCCCATATGCATCTGACAGATTGCAATATTTGCCGCGGCCCTTACATCTTAGCAGATGCGCGGTTTTAGCTTGTGCGCGAGTCCGCCGCTACGGGCCTCGTTTGACTTTGCGGCCGATCAGATCACCTACAGCCCAAACTAGTCAATTCAATCCAGAGATGTCCGGATTGCGCACTTAATAGTCTTTGCGATGCTGTTTCATCTTGCTTTGAAACTTCACGGCCTCAGATCGGCCCTGCAACGTTTAAATTCGACTGTTCTTCTTCTGCTTCCAACAGCTGCCAGGTTAATCCGCTTATGCGTTTCAAGGGTCTTGATCTTAATCTTCTCGTCGCATTGGACGCTTTGGTGACTGAACGCAACCTTACAGCGGCGGCGCGCAGCATCAATCTCAGTCAGCCGGCAATGAGTGCCGCCGTCCGCCGGCTGCGTAATTATTTCCACGATGATCTGTTTACGATGCAGAGCCGAGAACTTGTTCTCACGCCTCGTGCGGAAGGCCTCGCCTCAGCGGTCCGCGAGACACTACAACACATTCAACTCACCATTGTTTCTGGCGCCGGGTTCGCTCCAGACGAACCGGAGCGACACTTCAGGATTGCGATTTGCGATTTCATGACGACTGTCTTCTTTCGAAATATCATAGAGCGTCTCGCGCGCGAAGCTCCCGCAGTTAGTTTTGAGTTGCTTCCGCTAACCGACAATCCGGATCAGCTTTTGCGGCGGGGAAGAGCCGATTTTCTAATTCTTCCGGAATTGTTCATGTCGAGTGCGCACCCCAGAGCGAAGCTATTCGACGAAAAGTTCGTGTCCGTCGGCTGTGCCACGAACACCAAGCTAACTGATCACCTTACGGTCAGAGACTATATGTCGATGGGTCACGTTACGGCTAGGTTCGGGCTTGGCCAGCAGCAGTCCATTGAGGACTTTTATTTGTTGGAACATGGCATCAAAAGACGTATCGAAGTGGCCGTTCAAGGTTTTGGCTTGGTGCCGGCCGCGCTTCTAGGCACCGACAGGCTCGCAATTATGCCTCTGCGGTTGGTGAAGCACTTTGAAACATCAATGCCACTACGGATTGTGAAGAATCCTATACCTCTTCCCGCCTTCACCGAGGGTATCCAGTGGCCGACCTCCCATGAAAACGATCCGGCAAGTACCTGGATGCGAGAGATAATGCGGCAGGAGGCGTGCCGGCTAGCAAATTCTTCCATGTCACGCGAACATGGTAATTAGGAGACGGAATGAAGCTGAGCTTTGTGTGGCGTGCCAATACGAGATCGTTGGCACGATCGAGTAAGCCATCAAGGCCAACGCTTGGTGGATGTCCCAAGCTCTCACGGCAGCTGAGCTGGACGACGAGCCGGACCCTTCATCGGCGGCGACAACCGCAGATCATAGCAAATAGAAGAAATCTAGTATGGAGACCTGGGCCGGATGTCGCAAAGTAGCAACCCACATTTGACATTTAAACGCGGTGGATCGACGTTTGATGGCATGATCGAAACACTCGGCGCCGCCTTTGGCGAATATAGGGCCGAGCTTGTCAGTCCGGTCGATGACTTCCAATGGAGTCTTGATTTTTCGAACTTTGATTGTGCCACGGTGATCAAGGGGTTTCACCGGCACGAGTTTCAGTTTCAAATTCAACCTACCACCAGCGCAGTGCCGCATTTGTCGGTTGTGCTGCCGCGCAGCGGTGGTATGGGGGTGACCTACGGCTCGCGCGAGGCCGTCGCCCGCCATGGAAAGTTGCTTCTCTATAACAATCTCGAGGCGGAAAGCGTCATGATGTACGGCCGATCGAACGTCATTGACGAGCTTTTGCTCGACTGGAACGTCGTTCTCCAAACGCTTGATCAAACCTTCGAAACGCCATTCAGCGGATCGTTGAATCTCCTGCCGGAATTAGAAATGTCGACTCCGGCTGGCCAAATGATTGGCTCACTCGCGGAGACTGTCATTCAAGGCCTGCGTGATCCCTCGGTGCGATCCCCAGTCGCGATGGCGCACGTCACGCAAGCTTTGGCCGACGTCATAGTGCGCCTGGTGCCGCATAAGCTTTCCCACCTGCTCGACAGGCAGCCTTGCATGATTGCACCCAAGCATGTCCGCCGGGCGATAGAGTTTATGGAAGCCAATATCAGTCAGCCGATCAGAATGCCGATGGTCGCCGAAGCCGCCGGAGTGTCGATACGCGCATTGCAACTTGGCTTCCGGGCTTTTCGGGAAACCACGCCGGCCGCATATCTGGCGAGGCTTCGGTTGCGTGCGGCGCGGGTGGATTTACTTGATCCCGCAAACGCGAGCTCTACTAGAGAAATCTGCTTGAAATGGGGGTTCTTTCACTTCGGACGGTTCTCGGCAATGTATAAAGCGAGCTACGGCGAAGGCCCTTCCGACACGAGGAGACGCATCAGGGGCATGCCGCCTCGCGCTTGCCGGCAACAAAAAACTGCGGTGGGCGGTTGGATTTCGCTGACATGAGCTCTCGCTTGATAGATGATCAGCGGAAGTGCCATAGGCGGTGATAAGATTGCACTGCAGCCCGGCTCGAGAAGCCACCATCGATGTTCGTCAAGTGGCGAACTGAGGATAAGGGTGGGGGGTCACAGGTTAGGCTCGAATCGTCGTTCCGCAAAACGGCGGAATTGGTTTGCCGTTCGTAAATGGTGCCGGGATCCTGAACCTAATGCAGCAAATGCCAGAAAGGTCTTGAGCTGGCGCCAATGTGCGGTTCGACTCACCGAGGCTGCAGCTTCGTCCTTGCTGCGTTCGAGTGCGTAGAGTTGCCTGAGCCCAAGTTGGATGAGATTAGGGCGCACAATGATCCGCGATCTCATCAAGGGTGTCACCGACTTTCGGAGCACCATTCGACGCTCAGGATTTTGCCAGATTGCGCACTTCTTGCCCGAGAAATGTCCGGTAGCCCTTTGCCCGCAAGTCGCAGGCTGGGCAAATTCCGCACCCATAACCCCATTCGTGCTGGTCACCCCGAACCCCCAAGTAGCAGGTGTGACTGTTCTCTATAATCATATCGACGAGTTCCTTACCTCCGAGGTCCTTGGCAAGCTGCCAGGTCCGCGCCTTGTCTATCCACATAAGCGGTGTGTCCAAGACCAGATGCTTCTTCATTCCGAGATTAAACGCAGTCTGCAGGGCCCTCATCGTATCGTTGCGACAGTCTGGATACCCGGAAAAATCGGTTTCGCACATTCCGCCGACAATGTGTTCTAACTCTCTACAATAGGCGAGCGCTGCCGCAAACGTCAGGAAAATCAGATTGCGGCCCGGAACAAAGGTGTTCGGAAGCCCAGTATCGGCCAATTCGATTGCCATACTGCTTGTTAGCGCGGTGTTTGAGATCTCTTTGAGAGCTGCAAGAGAAATCCTGTGATCATCACCAAGGCGTTCCGACCACGTCGCATTGATCATCCGAAGCTTGGTACGAAGCGTTTCGCGGCACTTAAGTTCAATCCTATGCCGTTGGCCATAATCAAAACCCACCGTCTCGACGCGCTCGTATCGATCGAGTGCCCAAGCCAGGCAAGTTGTCGAATCCTGCCCGCCGGAAAATAAGACCAATGCAGACGTCGCCACCTCCGTGCTCCTTATCACGTGCCGTCATATTCCGCCCAACAAAAGGGAGTCTCGAACACCTTGACCGATCGCACTCCGCCAACGAGAGGCTTGATCTTTTCCCAAACCCAAACCGCGATGTTCTCTGCGGTCGGATTTTCCAATCCTGGGATCTCATTAAGTGTATGATGATCGAGTTGCTCGATAACTGGTCCAAAGACCTTTTCTACATCAAAAAAATCAATGACGAACCCCGTATTCGGATCGACCTGGCCCTCCAATTGGAGCTCAATCCGATATGAATGGCCATGCATTCGATGGCACTTGTGCGTCGTCGGAACATGCGGCAGACAATGAGCGGCCTCGAAGGTAAACGCTTGAATGATTTTCATGGCATTCCGATCATTTTGTGGGTCTGCAGACTGAGCCGCCAATGCGGGTTCTGCAGACAAAACTCTGTAACGGCTGCGGTATTTCTTACGCGATCCGGCCCGTCCATGGGCTGAAGGAAATATTGGTCGAAATGGACGTCAGGGAGATCGTCAGGAAAGAGATCGACCTGCGGGTAGACGAGTTTAAGTTCGCTCCCAGATCTAAGTTCCAGCGGCGCGCCAGCCTTTGGACTGACGCAAATCCAGTCGATACCTTTTGGCGGCTCAATTGTACCATTTGTTTCAATTGCAATTTCAAAGCCAACTGCACGCACGGCGCCGATGAGAGCTGTGTCCAGCTGTAACAGCGGCTCGCCACCTGTGAAAACCACATATCGGTTGCGTTCTATCTTTCCCCAGGTGGCGGCGATTGCACCCGCTAGTGAGGCCGCATCCTGAAATTTGCCGCCTCCGTAGCCATCGGTACCGACGAAGTCGGTGTCGCAAAACTGGCAAAGTGCTTTGTGCCGATCCTCCTCTCGACCTGACCACAAATTGCACCCCGAAAATCGGCAAAATACAGCAGCACGTCCGGCTTGAGCGCCTTCGCCTTGAAGCGTCTTGAACAATTCTTTGACGATGTAGCTCATACTCCACCTATCTCCGTAACGGCATCGTCATCGCGATCTTTGCTGTCTCGGCCGTGAATGCCGCGCGTCGATCTCCGCAGTGATCTAGCTGCTTTCGCAACCGAGAAACTGCGGCGCAGTCGGATAACTGAAGTACGAACGCAGCTGCGCCTCGCTATATTTTGTCAAGATGAGGTCTGCAGCCTTGCCGTCTCCCAGCCCGATTCAGTATTTTCCTAACCGCTTCGCTCTCCTGTGTCGTTGAGCAATATCAACGTCCTGCAATTGATTTTGATTTCGGGATGACAGGTCGCTGAGTGCTCGAGGTCGATCGACGTTATCGGCGTTGTCGCCTGTGTCCATTCCTTGCGACGCAGCTCCGTGTTCAGATCGATTGAAGCTTTTTCCGATCATGGCATGCTTCCGCTATGACCACCGTTCTTTACGCAAACAGGGTTCCCCCTAGGGCAGATTGTCTGATATAGACCGTGCGCCTTGTCGCTGGCGCACCAATGCCATCCGCGTCAGCGCGCCCCGCCCTGTCATTGCCTGCCACGCGGTAATGACAGGGCGAATGCCCGATCAAGAGTGATGAGCCGGGATGCTGGGCGTCAGTTCCTTCGGCCGATTAAGCAGCGATCGGTCTCCAAGGTACAATCACGCCACAGGTGGCGATCGCCGGAGTGGGTCATAGTATCCGCCGTTAGCAGTAAGCTGATTTCGATTGTGATCCCATTGTCCGGCCTTCTTGCGCTGCCGACTGAAGCGCATCCGGGACAAAAGAAAGCACATGTCGACGAAATTCCCGATCGGCGTTACGCCAAGTGATCAATGCAAGATTGAATGTGTCTGCTGGGCGCAGCGCATCTGCGGAGGCGAGTCGCCAAACTGCCAATATTGTGCAGCCTATTCTGGCGCGCCTTCAAGGAGGCCGTCATAGACTTCCATGAGCGCACTGGTGATAGCCTGTCCAAGAGCATTGCCTGCTTCCCGGACAGCCTCTTCGGTTTCATCACGCGCGGCCTTGGCCAGGTCAAAACCTTGTTCGCCGACGATCCGCTTGGCGACTTCGATGGCCCAGATACCGAAGTCACCCCGATTATCGATGTTGATGTATTCTGCCATTATTCGTCCCGCCTGTTTATGACTGAGCGGTCTAGACGTTTATTCTCGCCATGGCCAGCACATTTGGCTGATAACCGTCCAGCGCAATTATAATCGAATTCTCTGGCCATGCTCTCAGTGCAAGCCACGCTCCAGTCGTTAGCGCATCGAACGCAACAAGGGCTTACATCAAGGCGTTCCGAAGCGATATCCATCCGTCATTCGAATGGGTTGCATCCAAATAATCGATTTTACGGATTGATCGGTATGATCCATTAGAAGAGGGTCGTTTGATTGACGTCAAGCCCACTGATGGCTTCGCCAAGCGGTTCAGGATAGGACAGGTACTTGGTTACAGGGCCCAACAGATCGGAACCTGACGCCAAGGAGGACCCTGTTGGCATAGGGGCTGCATCGACTGCTGGCGAATGCGTTGTACGCGCCCTCGGTATCGCGACTTTCATCGGTTAGCCGTTTTAAGAAATAGTCGGAGATCTTTGCATGTGCTCGCAAGTGCGGTGGAAACTATGCTGGGAAAACGAGCTGGAGCTCGCCGACCACGTCGGACTTGCCGACTTCTTTCGAAGGATCTATGGGCCTACCGGCCTCTATAACGCAAAACCATTCGAGGGCAGTCGAAGCTGGGCGGGAGCGAGACCCGAGGTGCGGGCAATCGGCTATGACTCTGGTGGTGTCGCCGCTCACATGGGATTGCTGCGTCGATTCATCAAAGTTGGGGCCGTCGACCTACCCGTCGCCGAATTGGGATTGTACGGGGTGCGCACCGATCTTGAAAGACTGGGGATTAGCCATTCCATCCGCGCCGTGCTGCCAATACTGGGGGAGCTCGCCGTGCCATTTGCTTTCGGCACGGTCCGACCCGCGTTGCAAAAGCATATTGAGAGGCTCGGTCGGCACGGCCCGATGACGGTTTTGTCGGGCGTGCGCGGACGGTCTATGCTGCCAGAGCCGCGTCTCGACAAGCCGCCCACGCGCATCGATGACGCACTGGTTACGGTTTTGCCGATTGGACGATCGATGGCCGATTGGTGCGATGATCGACCGGAACGGGCCGGAGCTATGATGCCGTTCGATTGCATCGACGTCCTCACCCTTATCGCAAACAGGAAATCCTTGACGTGTTGCGCGCATCAGACGCGGCCTCTTCGGGCAAGGGCCAGTCCGCAGCAGATCAATCGCTTCCTTGCTTAGGGCAGTTCTAGTTTATGGCAGCCTCCCGTCGAGCCCTCAGTTAATCCAATCGATTGAGAATTACATCAGGTCTACTCAATGCCGCGAAAATTTCGAACTGATATCCAAGCCTTGCGTGGCTTGGCTGTTTTGCTGGTCGTCCTCTATCACGCACGTATTGGGCCGTTTACAGCTGGCTATCTGGGCGTTGACGTTTTTTTTGTGATTTCCGGCTTTCTGATTACCAGACTGATCCGGACGCGGCTTGAGCAATCGCGGTTCAGCTTTTCGGAATTCTATTACCGACGTGCGAAGCGTCTGTTGCCGGCGGCCTACGTCGTCATTGCGCTTACGACGGTCGCCGCGCCATTTTTGCTGTCGGACGTCGGGCTGCGGGAGTTCCGTAATCAGGTCATAGGGGCGCTCACATTTTCCACTAACATCGTTCTTTGGTCCCAAGTGGACTATTTCGGCTCGGCCGCCGAAACGATGCCCCTCTTGCATTTTTGGTCGCTCTCCGTTGAAGAACAGTACTATCTGCTGCTGCCTCTCTTCTTGGCTTTGGCGCCGAGGAGATGGTGGCTCATCGGAATTGCGACGCTCCTTGTCGCTAGCCTAGCTCTATGTTTTTATCTGGTCGCCCAGAACCCATCTGCTGTGTTTTACCTTCTGCCGACCCGATCTTGGGAAATGGCCATTGGTTCACTTGGCGCATTGCTTCCCACCAGACCCTTGGTGTCTGCCGCGCTTATGAAGCTGCGTCTTCCCGCGCTCGCGGTTCTCCTCCTTGCCCCGACGGGCCTCGCACATCCCGTCGTGGATGCCGCTTTGATTTGCCTTGCAACTCTGGCCCTCCTGCTTGCGCCCACCCAGGACAATGTGATGGTGCGAGGCATGGCGAGGATCGGGGACGTCTCTTACTCACTCTATTTGATCCACTGGCCCGTACTTGTCTATGTGAGAGCTGTTTGGCTGGCGGAGCCTCCGGCGCTTGCGATCTATACGGCCGTTGCTTTCTCATTTATTGGAAGCTTGGGGCTTTACTCGTTCGTGGAGGAGCCATTCCGGCGTGGATACGTGATGTCTCGCGTCCGGCTGGTCTCAGGATTGGCCGCCGCGTCGATTCTTCTCGCCTTCTCGCCCTCTGTTGCCATTGCCACAACCGAGAGAAAGTTTGATTTTGCCACAGTCCGGCGGATCAACTACGGTCTGGGGAGAGAATGTGATTTCAAACCGGGTCCGCCTCCTCAGGACGTCCCGAAGAGCTGCCAGACGACAAGCAAACCTGAATTACTGGTCTGGGGCGATTCATTTGCCATGGCACTGGTTCCCGGCTTAGCCAAAACAATCGGCGAAGCCGGACTAGCTCAGCTCACAATGAGCGGGTGCTTCCCGGCCATTGGCGTTGCTGCTGTTTCCAAAGAGTTAGCGTCGCCCTTTTCCCGTGCCTTCGGCGAGGACTGCATTGCATTCAATGATCGTGTTCTGGCCATTTTGAGAAATCGGCCGGAGATCAGCACGGTGGCCATCTCAAGCCCTTTCGATACCCCCGTATCGAATGAATTTATGGTGCTTAAGAGAAGCGGTGAGACCCTCACCGATGACGAGGCCTCTCTGTATATAACCGTTGAGGGAATCAAGGCTCTCGTCAAAGATGTTCGCGCTTTGGGCAAGCGAGTGGTTGTGGTTGCTCCTCCGCCAGTCGGAAACTTCGACATTGGCGATTGCCTTGAGCGGAAGGCGAGGGGAGCGATTATTCTTGGGCGCTACAGCGGCTGCGAAATATATGTCAGCGAATACCGCCGGAGACGCGCCCGTACGCTCGAGCTGTTGAACGAAGTGGGCTTGAAGGCTGATGTTGGGGTGGTTTCTTATCACAACTTTCTTTGCGACGGCACCACGTGCAAAACCGAGATCGACGGCAAATTCCTTTACCGGGACAGCGGTCACCTTTCCTATGAAGGATCAGAGATCATCGCTCGTCAGACAAAACTAGCTGAAAAGCTGATCAGGGCGGCCCGTTAGAGCATGTTCGACAAAAACTTCCAGTGACGAGGGAAGGTGACGCGCACCCTGGCGCCGCCCATGCGTCGAAACAAAAACGATAGGAGACAAGATGCCCGATCAAATCGCAGACAACGTCATCGTAATGATCAAGAAAAAAGCCGCAGCTAACGGCACTGAGTCCTCTCCAACTGAAAACAAAATTACGACTGCAACTGAACTTGCCTCGCTGGGTCTCGATTCGTTGGACCTGACGGAACTACTATGGGATCTTGAGGAGACCTATGGAATTGGCATCGAGCTCAATACGACCGAAGCCTGGGCAAATCTTCAAACTGTCGGCGATCTGGTGGAAGCCGTCCGCGCTCTGATCGCAAAGGAGGTTTGAATGGATAGGCGCGTCGTTATCACGGGAATTGGTGGGCTGTGCGGGCTCGGGACCAACGTCGCCGCCATCTGGAAAGCTATGCGCGAAGGACGTTCCGCGATTAGCCCCATCACCAATTCAGAACTTCATGAGTTGAACGGCACGATCGGGGCCGAGATCAAGGTGCTGCCGGAGCATGGCATTGACCCGAAGCAATCCGCCTCCATGGATCGCTTCAGCTTACTTGCCGTAATTGCCGCACGCGAAGCCGCTAAGCAGGCCGAACTCTCCGTTGACGAAGAAAACACTCATCGTATCGGCGCAGCTGTAGGTGTGGGCATTTGCGGCTGGGATGCGATTGAAACAAACTACCGTGCTCTCCTTTTAGAGGGCGTTCGCCGGGCTGCCATTCTCACTGCGCCGAAGGTCATGCCGAGTGCGGCTGCCGCACAGGTCAGCATGAACCTCAGTTTGCGAGGGCCGGTCTTCGGTATTGCGTCCGCCTGTGCCTCGGCCAACCATGCCATCGCATCGGCTGTGGATCAGATTAGACTTGGCCGCGCCGACGCGATGGTCGCCGGCGGCAGCGATGCGCCACTCATATGGGGTGTCCTGAAGTCGTGGGAAGCACTGCGCGTACTTTCATCAGATACATGCAGGCCCTTCTCGGCCGATCGAAAGGGTTTGGTATTGGGTGAGGGCGCGGGCATGGCCGTACTGGAAAGTTACGAGCATGCTGCACGGCGCGATGCCAAAATTCTTGCTGAGGTCGCCGGCGCTGGTCTTTCCGCCGATGCATTCGACATCGTTGCGCCTAGTGTCGAAGGGCCGATGGCCGCGATGCGCGCCTGCCTATCTGATGCACGGCTGAATGCAGAGGATGTGGACTATCTAAATGCTCATGGCACGGGCACCAAGGCCAATGATCCGATAGAAACTGCGGCGATCAATCGCGTCTTCCGTCATCATGCCCGCTCGTTGTCCGTCTCTTCAACCAAGTCCATGCATGCGCATTACCTTGGCGCGTCGAGCGCGCTCGAAATGATCGCCTGTGTGATGGCTCTCCGGGAGGGCGTGGTGCCGCCGACAGCAAATTATCGTGTACCAGACCCCGATTGCAATCTTGACATTACCCCCAATGTGCCGCGCGAGCGAAAGGTGCGCGTAGCACTAAGCAACGCCTTCGCAATGGGCGGCACGAACGCAGTTTTGGCATTCAAGCATGCTTAGCGGGAGACACACGTCTCACCGTCTGTCGCTTCAGCAATGCCTTGCTCACACTGCCTCTCAGTAACCTTACCGACAGGGCGCTCAGGCCAGCTGTCTCTGGGTGACGTTGCCGCCGGCGCCCAGAGTATGTCGATCATCAACGACGAAAGGGTCTCAATGAATATCGCACCGCGGAACGCTGCAGATTCGCATCGAAAAGAGGATGCTCATCTTGCACGCCATCTTTCCAACCGGCACCTCCAGCTTATCGCTATCGGAGGCGCGGTCGGCACCGGTCTTTTCATGGGATCAGGAAAGACCATTTCGCTCGCCGGTCCTTCGATCTTGCTCGTCTATGCGGTCATCGGCTTCATGCTTTTCTTCGTCATGCGTGCGCTCGGGGAAATCCTGCTTTCCAACCTGGAATATCGCTCGTTTGCAGATTTCGCCGGGGATTATCTCGGCCCCTGGGCTCAGTTTTTCACCGGTTGGACCTATTGGCTGAGCTGGATCGTGACCGGCGTGGCCGATGTTGTTGCCGTTTCCAGCTATGTGGCGTTTTGGTTCCCCGAACTGGCGCTTTGGATACCGGCGCTTGGCTTGATATTCACGCTTCTCGCCCTCAACCTGCCTACCGTTCGCAATTTCGGCGAAATTGAATTCTGGTTCGCACTCATCAAGATCCTCGCGATCGTGTCGCTTATCATTACTGGCGCCTATATGCTTTCCACAGGCTTCAGGCTGCCCAACGGAAGCACGGCATCCGTCTCGCATCTTTGGCAACATGGCGGCTTCTTTCCGAACGGGTTCCACGGCTTCGTTGCCGGTTTCCAGATTGCGGTGTTTGCTTTCGCAGGTATCGAACTCGTTGGAATGACCGCGGCGGAGACCAAAGATTCCGTCCGCAACCTGCCAAAGGCGATCAACTCGATTCCGGTCCGCGTCGCTCTCTTCTATCTCGGTGCCCTATTCGTCATCCTTACAGTCATCCCATGGAATCAAGTCGATCCGAATTCGAGCCCGTTCGTTTCCATGTTCTCGCTCGCTGGCCTTGGCATTGCCGCGCATGTTGTGAATTTCGTCGTACTGACCTCGGCGACATCAAGTGCCAACTCAGGCATCTATTCGACATCGCGCATGGTCTACGGGCTTGCGACTTTCCGACTGGCGCCGAGCCTGTTCGGCAAGTTGAACCAGCGGAAAGTGCCGGTAAATGCGCTGTTCTTCTCGTGCATCTTCCTACTGGCGGGCGTCGTACTGCTTTATGTCGGAGATAGTATTATCGAGGCCTTCACCATCGTCACCACGGTTTCGGCGGTGCTTATCATCTTTATTTGGTCGATCATTCTGGCATCTTACCTGCAATATCGCCGCAAGCGGCCTGACTTGCACGAAAAGTCCACCTTCAAAATGCCCGGCGGACGTGCGGCTGTCGCGATGGTCTTCGGCTTCTTCATCTTCATCCTATGGGCGTTGGCGCAGAAGCCCGATACGGCCATCGCCTTGAAGGTCACGCCGCTTTGGTTCGTCTTACTCGCAATCGCCTATGCGGTAGTCAAAGCACGACGCTCACGATTGCCTGCCGGTGCATAAATGACAAACTGACGCCTTGGCGGAACGGCTGGCACGGCTCGGCTATAGGATGCTGAACTCGTGCCGTCACGCACTGTCGGCTACGACGCCATTCGTCGTACCGCAGATGGCAGCAAGCAGCATATCCAGATCAAGGGTCGGGCCTTCGGCAATCATGCAAAGCAACCAAGCCGCAGGCTGCGATAACGTGCCGGTGCGGCTCGATAATGCCACTCTCGAACGGCGCGAGATGTGGGAAGCATCCGATGTGGATATCCAGATACGATTGGCCTCGTTAAGGTCAAAGGCTCGTGAGCGCGGCGCGTTTGGCGTTCGCGAGTTCAAGCGCCTTGCCGTCAAAGTGTGGTCTGCCGCCTGACCTCGTTTGGGACGTGTCAGAGCATATACCCGAGATGCGACGAGACGTTATCGGCAATGCTGATGGTTCGATGGGCATAGGCCCGATGACCAAATAGCTGCCGATCTGCGTTGCTGTCTCGTCGGCGATCCGAAAGCTTGGTTGACTGTGTAATTCAAGAGACCGGCAGCTGGATCCGAAATAGCGTTCCCTCGTTCGCATAGTGAGTTTGTAGGAAGCACCACGGTTCGTCATGGCGATCATTGTCGGGATTGTCAGAAATCCGACACGGGCAGTCTGAGGCGCCTCGTCGAGGCATGTGGGAAGGATGGAATGGCTTGCCGGCAACAAAGCCTCAGAGCCGACCCCTGGCGCTATTTGCCGAAGAACGCAAGAACCATCGCTCTGCAAAGGGTCTCGGATGGACCATGAGCCCGTTTCGACGCAATACCACTGCAGCGCGGCATTGCGCGAAACCAGATACAACACAGTCGCTGCTTTCCAGTCGGCCAGCGCAGATAGATCCTAAAAACCTCAACGGAAACATCGCCAGGCTCTCTGAGCCGGTTGATCACCACATGACGTCCGGATGGCCGAAAATGTTTTCGCCCATCCGTCTGCTAAGCAGTCCTTGCGATGCATCCCTGCCGTTTAGGCAATCTCGGCCGTCAATCGCTTAAAGATCGGAACCAACCGGGGATGACGGCCGGTGGGCGGATGCTGAATATCGACCGTGCGGCCCACTTTTTTCTGCCGCTTTAGCCAATCGCGCAATGTTTCTGCGCAGGTGTGGTCAACATAATGCAGATCGCCGCCGGCGATCCGGACTTTGCAATCAGCTGGCAGCGTTTCTAAAGTATTGAGGAGTGCCGGAACATCCTTGCAAGTCGCAACGCCGGCAAGGGTCAGATGAACTGTCTCAGCCTCTTCCAATCGATCGATAGCAAGCTTGCGTCGTAGATAAGGAAGGACCTCAAGAATCGAAAGCGTCAAACCTAGTGCCACGCCAACGAGCAAGTCTTGAAGTACGACCATGGCAACGGTCGCAATCCAAATGCCCACCGGAACCCAACCGTGATGATCGAAGAGAATGCGCACGTGCTGAAGGCTGATCAGCCGCCAACCCGTAACGAGCAATACCGCTGCCAGCGCCGTCAGAGGCACCATGGAAAGCAATTGCGGCAGAAACACCACAAGACCGAGAATCCAAACGCCATGCAGGACAGCCGATGCCCGTGTGTGCGCCCCAGCTTGAATATTTGCCGATGAGCGCACGATAACGCCAGTGATCGGCAGGCCACCGAGCAGACCGCAGAGCCCATTGCCAATGCCCTGCGCCAAAAGCTCCTTGTTGAAGCGCGTGCTGACCCCGTCATGCATTCGGTCGACAGCCGCAGACGACAGCAATGATTCCGCACTGGCAATGACTGCAATCACCAAAGTTGTGACGACAATCCCCGGATGAGCCATATTTGCGAAACTTTCCATCGTCGGCAATGAAATGCTGTTTGCCAGAGATGCGGGAACCTCGACCCTGGCAATCGGCAGCCGCATTGCGGCCGTCAATATGGTTCCGGTCGCAACGCCCACCAGCGCACCAGGCACCAGCTTCAGCCGCTTTGGCCTGAATTTTTCCCAACCGATCATCGCAAGCAGGGATATCAGCCCTACAAGCAAGTCTGCGGCTTCACTCGTCAAACCGCGTCCCCAAAGATGTCCGAATGTTCGCTCCATCGCCACGACGTTCTCGATTCCGCCGGCAGCGGGTTTGGCCCCCATCAGAACGTGGATTTGTCCGAGGATAATCAGAATGCCGATACCGGCGAGCATACCGTGAACGACAGCAGGCGAGATTGCCCGAAACCATGAACCGATCTTCAGGAACGCGGCAAGGACCTGCAGAAGCCCAGCGACGATCAGGACCGGCCCCAGCATCGCGACTCCATGTTGTTCGACAAAGCCGAAGACAACCACCGCCAGACCAGCAGCAGGCCCTGATACTTGTAGCGGCGAGCCCGCCAGCAAGCCGACCACAATGCCGCCGATGATGCCTGATATGAGGCCCATGGCAACAGGCACGCCCGAGGCAACCGCGATGCCAAGGCAAAGCGGGATGGCAACGAGAAAAACGACAAGCGACGCAGCAAAGTCGCGCGAAAAGACGAAGTTACTATTGGTCATCGCGCTACTCCGCTGCAATCGCGGCTGCGACTTGCGGACGATTCCGGCCGGTGACTGCGGCGGGTAACGGCCCGTCCTCGCGTATCTTCGTGAAGCGAGCAGCCGACCCATCGTAAACCTCCACCTCGCCTGTTTCGATATCGAAGAACCAACCGTGCAGCGTTACGTCATTGGTCGCTAGTTTGGCTGCGACGGAAGGATGTGTGCGAAGGTGATCAAGCTGAACAATTACGTTCTCCATAGCGATGGCGCGGATTTTTTGGCGTTCGGGCAGATCGGCCGGATAGGCTTGGCAAACGATCGAGTGGGCAGCATAGCCGTGCTTCAGCCATGCGGCCACGTTCGGCATGGATTTCAGCAAATCGGGACGGCAAAGTCCTTTCATCGCGCCGCAATCGGAATGGCCGCAGACGATGATGTCACGAACCGCGAGTGCTACGACGGCATATTCGATTGCTGATGAAACGCCACCATTTGCGGTGGAAAACGGTGGAACGATATTTCCGGCATTACGGCATACGAACAGCTCACCTGGTCCTGATTGCGTAATTGTTTCAGGCAGAACCCGGCTGTCGGCGCACGAAATCATCAAGGCGTGCGGCTGCTGTCCCTCTTGCGCAAGCTTCTGGTAAAGTGCCTGATAGTTCGGGAAGACGGCACCGCGGAAGTTCGAGATACCTTTTAATAGATCACCCATAGCAAGTCCTCATTGTTGGTGGAAGCAGGGCGCGACCTTGCTTCGGCGGATTGGAAAATCTGATTATTTCGCAAGTGCGAGATGGGAATGGGATAAGCAAAGATGATGCCAAGGCGTCGATCGCGCCGTTCCAAATCGCAAAGATGTGACGTGCTCAGGATGGCGATGCAGCTGCCTCCCGCAGCTGCCGGCCAAATCCGGTGTGCGCAAGCAAGGCGGCAATTCCCAACGAGACCCGATTTAGGTGGCGGACAGGTTCATAATCGATGTGATGTTGCGATGCGGAATCGTGACGCAGAGTTCGGCAGCATCCACGATTTCATCGATTTGTTCGACCGAGAGCAGATATCGAATTCGCGAGGGCATGGGTCAACGACTGCTTGTAAGAACGGCAAACGAACAGGCCGACGCAACCATGGGCCCGCGCCGTGTCAAGAATGCGAGTTTCTGACAGACAAGATTGCTGTGGCCAGAGCCATGGCGGCCAGACCGGCCGCGCCCATCGGCAGCACCGACACGTCATAATTTGCAAGAAGCCCGCTGCCGACTGCGGCACCACCAGCAACACCGATGTGCATTGCGGTCACATTCGCACCGATGACAATGTCGTTCGGGCTTCGCGCGAGATCCGTAATATAGCTTTGGACGATCGGCGAGATCGACCAACTCGCGCACCCCCATAGTGACAGGCTCGCGAAAAAGAAGATGCTGCTTTCTGACACGCACAATAGCAACGTTGTGACCAGATAAATCGCGGGGCTTGCGACCAGCGCCAACCGGCGTCCTGCAAGATCGGAGAGGGTGCCGGCGAGCATGCCGCCCGCCACTCCTGACGACCCGAAAACGGCATAAAGCAATGCCTCCCAACCTGGCCCGGAGAAACCCTTGCTGGCTGCATAAGAGGTCAAATAACTGAAAAGAGTAAAATGACCTGCAATGAACAAAATGGAAACGCACTGCGCCATCATCTGTCTGCGATCTCGGAAATGAGCCAGATACAGCCTTCCAAAAAGCAAGCCCTTGCTCCTTGGCCCGATATTCGGTAGCCGCAAGAGCACAAGCGATATTGCGGCGAGAGATAGCCCGATCATCGCAAGGCCGACGGCACGCCAACCAATCAGATGCGTGATCCAGACGCCCAGGGGAACCCCCAAAAAAAGAGAGCTGCTTGTTCCAAGGTACACGGCGGCTATGGCACGGGCCCGGTATCTTTCCGAGACGATCCGGACTGCGCAAGCGACGGCGCATATCGATATTTGCGCGCACGCGGTAGCAGTGACGATCCTCGAGGCGCTTATCAAGAGCAGCCCCGATCCGCCGATCACCACCGGCGCATTGCTACTTGCAAAGATCGCGATGGCGATGACGAGCGTCGGTTTTGCATCGAACTGATGGGAGATCAGTGCAGCAATCGGCGCGAAGATCGCGTAGGTGACCGAGAAAACTGAAATTACGACACTTGCTTCGGACTCGGTTACTCCGAGACCGCGCGCTACATCCGGCAGAATCCCGATGAAAACGTTCTCGGCCAATCCTGTGATAAACACAGCGATAGTGAGTATGAGAATTCGACTATCCACGCCGTCAACTGTGCTGGATTGGCTGGCGCTGGCGCAGCCGCCTTTTCCACTTGCTCTGACCCACGCTCGAAGAAATTCTTGGATGCGCATGGATTCATCCAGCGTTTCGCGAACCGAGGTGTGCTCCTGCGCCACGCCGGTTCGACATCGACTGGACAGCTCGCAATGAGATCGGCTGCGTAAAGTACTCATACTTACCCGTCAGCACGCCTTGGGTGAATTGAAGCGCGTATCTGCCAAAGAACCACTCTTCAACAGCATAGCTGCGTGTCAGCTGAGTTGGCGAATTCATGTTCAATCCGGATATTTCAATCCGATTGACCGTGTTCGGCCGGATGCATGGCAGTTTGACGTCCGCAATATTGATCCTGAGTGGGATGCTATCGAACAACTCGAAGGAGAGCTCATCGCCGTTCGACAAGTCGACTTTGGTGAACGGCAAAGGCTCATCCGGCCTTGCCTTTCTAGCCACAAATTTTTCCACGGCATGAACATGCGTCGAAATCCCTGGATGGGAATCCCACTTTGCATAAAAATCAGACCGTAGTACCTGCCAATCTGCATACAATGACTCGAGATCGCCCCGATCAAATGAATTCGCGTGCCGGCACTCGTACGGAACGGGATAGCGGGGAGTCCCAATAATCGATGTAAAATTGTGAAATCCGCCCTTGCTGGTCCGTTGTCTCAACTCATTGACCAACGGAACCCACACATCCTTGGTCACGAAATGCAAGGAAGAGTGCGCAAGAGCCAGGTCATAAGTTTTATCTGGGACGAAATCCTCGATTCTCCCTTCGATCACATCGATATTCAACGAAAATTCGTCTGCAATCGATCTAAGCTTTCTGACCGCGCTTGATGACAATTCCAGTGCGGTTACGCTATGCCCCCTGAACGCAAGAAAGAGAGCGTTCCTGCCCTCGCCGCACCCTATGTCGAGGACCGTTGCGCTTCTTGGGAGTTGCTGTTCTACCTCATAGACTTCAAGGCTTGGCCCGCCCATGGTCCAGACGTTAGGATCCGAATAGCCTTGTTCCCAAAACCGTTCGCTACTGCTCATTTCGGAACGTACCTTTCTTCACGGATCTTCACATGGTCCGAGAAGAGGTGATGCGCTATCAGGTTGCTGTATTTGTAACCTTTCCTGGTCAGCCGGATGGCGCCATGGGACCGCAAATCGATGCACCCTTCGGCTTCCAGAGCATCTATCGCCTCTGAAAAATCGGCATAGAGATTCCGCTGGAATAGTCGTGAATAATCTGCCTCAGAAAGCTGGTTGAGCGTAAGATTAAGCATAAAATATCTCAAACGTTCTTCGGCTTCGTTCAAGATGATTCCATACTTCACCAAATTCTGTTCGGTGATTTCGAGATTTAGATAATCGTCTATGGCTTTGCCGACCTGCTTCAGGTCGACCGCGTAGTCGAAGCTGTAGTGGCATTTCCCGTTATAACTTCGCGCGCCTGTTCCGACGCCTATCATTGGAACGCCGAGAAAGTCGGACGTTTCCTGACCGTAGGCGCTGGTGCCTCCGGGAAGGCAGGTAAACCGGGTAAAGGATTCCTGTCGATATCGATTTTTCTGCATAAAATCGACATTGCTGTCATAGATCGCATATTTAACATGGTCATCTGCATATTCTTGCGGTTGCAATCGTTGCTGCTTCTGCAGGGCGGTAAGGGGCCGGCTGACCACCGGATAGAGCGAAACGGTCGTCGGCCCGAAGGACAAAACCCGCTCCAGCGAGCGTTTCCAGCTTTCCTGGGTCTGACCAGAAAGGCCGTAGATCAAGTCGAGATTAAAGTTGTCGAAACGCTTCCGAATTGCTTCAATGGCAGAAATCGACATCGAAACCGGGTATGGGCGACCGCTTGCTTTCAGTTCGGAGGAATCCATCGTTTGGATTCCCATGCTGATCCGGTTCACCCCCTGGTTCTTCAGAAAATCTAGCAGCTCCTCCGACATAGTGTCTGGAGAGCCTTCCACACACAGCTCGGCTGAACGATCGATATTCGGAAATCCATCTCGAATGGAGGAAAAAATTTGGGCAAACTGATCGATGGGCAGGAGGGTCGGGGTTCCGCCGCCGAAATATACCGATGTCACAGTCCTGTGCCCGGCGAATGTTGCATAAAGACGTATCTGCTCGCAGATTTTTTCGACATAGCATCGAATGAGATTTTCCGTGTGCCGCGTGGTGAGGAATAGCGTGCAATACGTGCACCTGTATCGACAAAACGGTATATGAATATATAGAGACACCGGTCCGACGTCGTTTGAGTCCCACACATTGCTCAGTCCAATGTTTTCAAGCTCGTTATATGTCCGCTTCGGGGGATAGCTGTATACATACGCTTTGAACTCCCCGTTGCCGATGGCTTCCCGCAGGGTTTTTGCAAGCGATTGCATGCCCCGTTCTCCTGCTATCGTTCGCCCGCTTCCTTCTCATTTCCATGCTTCAGATGGCGCGGCCAAGAGCGATGTCGCCGAAACAGGAAGTGCTGCTACCGCCGGGATCAAACCGATTTTGCGACTCATCTCTCATCTCCTGTTTGGGGGCGGACAGATTGGCTCCCAGACCACTCTTAAAGGCTGATCCGCCGACATTCTTTGAGATGGGGCAATTTTACTGCGCATTTTTTCAAGTGAATGAGCGGGCCGAAATCTTCTCTCGCGTGCCGCATTCTTGCTGATCAGCCTGCTAAGCTTGCTAAGCTCGCGTTGTCCAAGATTTTGATCGCATAGGCTCCCATTACCTGCATGGTTGCCATGGAAAGACCGACGCACTTCCCGGCGGGCAGCGCAGCGCGGGCGAACTTCAGTACTGCTGCGTCGTACGGCGCCACGTCTGCACGGAGGTGGCAAATCGCTGACGCATCGGGCCGTGCGGCGGCTGATCCATGGATATTTTCCTGTTTGAATTATCATGCGCCAAGAACTGCGACTTCCGTCCGATGCGAGCCGGCCGGCGGCGGCGTAAAGTCAGGCGATTTTTTTGGTCGCCGATCAGACCGAGCCATCACGATCCAGTTCGAGGCAGCAAGAATGGCCGCTATTGTTTCTGCATCATCGTTGCGAGGTATGGGATGGCTTCTCGCGTGCCGCTGTCATTCTCCTTCTTCGTGACTTTGCGCCTTCCTGAGCTTACTCATCCATTTCGTTTATCCGACCACCCGCATTATTCTGCAATCTGCGCGAGGTCGGCTTCGAGGCGCTTGCGTACGAGGTTTGGAACCGTCGCAGTCTTAATGGCATCGAGATTGTCGGGGTTGTCGCCCACTTGAATGAGGGCCACCATTCCCAGGCTCATGTGCGGCGTGCATTTCACTACATAGGCGCCGGGTATGTCGAGTTTTGTCCGATATTCTTCGTTTGGTTTGGATTTGAATTCGGGTGCTCCTTTTGGGATCAAGCCCTTAAATGTTTCGACATTGTGGCCTTTATCAACCGGAATAAAGGTGATCGTGTCGCCGGGGGCGATCTTCATGAAACCTGGTTCGAAGACCATTGCGCCGTCCGCGCCTTTGTTGAGCATGCGGATTTGGTGATCCGCCGCCATGAGGGGCATCGCCGATGCGGCCAGCGCCGCCGTTGCAACGATCGGACCGATTTTAAAATACATTTCTGGTCTCCTTTTGCGATAGCCCGGTTAGCTATGGGAGTAGTTTAGGCGCGGATCGGCGGATATTCCTTGAGGTCGAACAATCTCTGATCAGATTCTCCGAGGGCGATGCGCAGCCGGTAACTGTCCACGCTCGATAAGCGTTGCGGAGAAGCCACCCGTTCCGGCATAGGGTGTTGATGGGAACGGTCTCGACGCGCACTATCGTCGACGATTAAAATCGCAATTGGATGCAACCAAGCGGCGCACCGGAAAAAATTGTAGTTTCCGTTGAGAGAGATCAAGGACTGAGTGCGCCTCACGTGCGAATAGTTCCCCAAAGTGGCGAGAAAGATGGCTGCCTCTGGCGCGGTCATCTGCGCTTTGGGAACCATCACATGAATTATACCGCTGAAACCGCGCTGGTTGCGGTCGGCGCTTTCTTGGCACTGGTCTGCGCCGGCGCCGCTCATGACCAGCTTTTTGCAACCCAGATGGGTATACTGTTCTTCTGTCTGTTAGCTGGTGTTGTCGTGCTTGTGCGTCGGATTGATTTTTCCGCCGAGGCAGTTAGTGCCAAAGCCAAAAAGGGGGCCTATTTTGACGAGGTCATCCGGTATGGATTGATCGCTACCGTCTTCTGGGGTGTCGTTGGCTTCTTGGTCGGCGTCGTCATCGCCCTCCAACTTGCCTATCCGGTTCTAAACGTCGCACCGTATTTCAACTTTGGTCGCCTTCGTCCTGTCCACACGTCCGCCGTCATCTTTGCATTTGGCGGCAACGCGCTGATCATGACGTCCTTTTACGTGGTCCAACGTACCTGCCGCGCTCGCCTGTTCGGTGGCAAGCTAGCCTGGTTCGTTTTCTGGGGATACCAGCTGTTCATCGTGATGGCCGCCACCGGCTACATACTGGGAATCACCCAGGCGCGCGAATACGCGGAGCCGGAATGGTACGTCGATGTGTGGTTGACCCTGGTCTGGGTCGCATATCTTGCGGTGTTCCTCGGAACAATTCTGAAGCGCAAAGAGCCGCATATCTATGTTGCGAACTGGTTCTATCTGAGCTTCATCGTGACGATTGCGATGCTGCATGTCGTCAACAACCTGGCGGTGCCGGTCTCGTTCCTCGGCTCCAAGAGTTATTCCCTCTTCTCAGGCGTACAAGATGCCCTCACTCAGTGGTGGTACGGCCACAACGCCGTCGGCTTTTTCCTGACTGCGGGTTTCCTTGGCATGATGTACTACTTCGTGCCGAAACAGGCCAATCGGCCGATCTATTCCTACCGGCTGTCGATCATTCATTTCTGGGCCCTGATCTTCATGTACATCTGGGCCGGTCCGCACCATCTGCACTATACGGCCCTGCCCGACTGGGCGCAGACGCTCGGAATGGTTTTCTCGATCATGCTCTGGATGCCCTCCTGGGGCGGCATGATCAACGGACTGATGACGCTATCGGGCGCCTGGGACAAGATCCGCACCGACCCTATCATCCGCATGATGATTGTTGCCATCGCCTTCTATGGCATGTCGACATTCGAGGGGCCAATGATGTCGGTGAAGACGGTCAATTCCCTCAGCCACTACACGGAGTGGACGATTGGCCATGTTCATTCCGGTGCCCTCGGATGGGTCGGCATGATTACGTTCGGCGCCGTCTACCACTTGACGCCGACGCTGTGGGGCCGCGAGCGGCTTTACAGCCTGCGCATGGTCAACTGGCACTTCTGGCTCGCCACTCTCGGCATCGTCATCTACGCGGCAGCTCTCTGGGTCGCCGGCATCCAGCAGGGCCTGATGTGGCGCGAATATAACAGCCAGGGCTTCTTGGTTTATTCGTTCGCGGAAACGGTCGCGGCGATGTTTCCTTACTACCTGCTGCGCGCGGTTGGCGGCGGCCTTTATCTGGCCGGCGGCGTGGTCATGGCCTTCAATGTTGCGATGACAATCCGTGGTTACCAGCGTGACGAAGCCGCGATCCCAGGCGCATTCATCGCCAAGCCTGCGGAGTGAAATCAAACCGGATGTCTATAATCGCAAAACACCAGATTCTTGAGAAAAGTGCCACGCTGCTGCTCGTCGGGTCGCTCCTGGTCGTCAGCATTGGCGGTATCGTCGAGATAGCTCCTCTTTTCTATCTCCAGAACACGATCGAGAAGGTGGAGGGCATGCGACCCTATACGCCGCTCGAACTCGCCGGGCGCAACATCTACATTCGAGAAGGATGCTATCTGTGCCACAGCCAGATGATCCGCCCCTTCCGCGACGAGGTCGAACGCTACGGCCACTACTCGCTCGCGGCTGAATCAATGTACGACCATCCGTTCCAATGGGGTTCGAAACGCACGGGACCGGACCTTGCCAGAGTGGGTGGCCGCTATTCGAACGAATGGCACGTGCAGCATTTGTCCAATCCGCGCGCGGTCGTCCCGGAATCGATCATGCCGACCTATGCCTTCCTCAAGGACAGAGACGTCACGGTCAAGGACATCGGCATGGACCTGAAGGCCAACGAGGACGTCGGCGTGCCCTATACCGCCGCCATGCTGGCAAACGCCGAGGCCGACATGCGTGCGCAGGCCGATCCAAACGCCAACACGACCGATCTGCTGGCGCGCTACCCGAAAGCAAAGGTGGGTGACTTCGACGGCGATCCCTCGAGGCTGACCGAGATGGATGCTCTGGTCTCCTACCTCCAGATGCTCGGCACTCTGGTGGACTTTTCGACATACGACGATGCAACCGGTTATCGCTGAGGTGATCACATGGAGACCTATACTGCATTGTGTCACTTCGCCGACAGCTGGGGGCTATTGGCAATGGTGCTGTTCTTCACGGGAGCGATTGTCTTCGCCTTCCGGCCAGGCAGCAAACGGATCGCCGCTGACGCCGCGGACATACCTTTGAGGGAATGAACGAGATGTCGGAGAAGCATATAGACGAAATCAGCGGCGTCGAGACAACCGGTCATGAGTGGGATGGCATTCGCGAGCTGAATAATCCGATGCCCCGATGGTGGGTGTGGACGTTCTGCGCCACGATCCTGTGGGCTGTTGGCTACGCAATCGCCTATCTCCCCATACCCTCGTTCGGTGATGCCACCGAGAAGGTCCTTGGTTTTTCGAGCCGGGCCGAACTGCAGCAGGAACTGGACAGAGCCAAGCGTGAGCAGGCCCGATTCGATATTCTGATCGCCTCAAAATCCGTCGAAGAAATCGATGCCGATCCTAAATTGCGCGCGTTTGCGATCGCCGGTGGCGCGTCGGCGTTCAAGGTCAATTGCGCACCATGCCATGGCTCCGGTGCGACAGGCGGCCCGGGATTCCCTAATCTGAACGACGACGACTGGCTATGGGGCGGCAATCTTTCCGCCATTCAACAGACCATCGCTCACGGCATCCGCTTCGAGGCGGATCCCGAAACGCATGTATCCGAGATGCCGGCCTTCGGTGATGTACTCGAACGCACGCAGATCCGCCAGGTCGCTGCCTACGTTTGGGGATTGACGAACACGGCTTTCGATCCGGCTTTGGCCGAAGCCGGCAAGCAGGTTTTCCTCGAAAATTGCGCCGTCTGCCATGGCGAAGACGACAGGGGCAATCAGGAGATCGGGGCACCGAATCTCGCCGACGCGATCTGGCTCAAGGGGCGGGGGGAGGAGGCGATCATTCACCAAGTGAGCCTGCCGAAACACGGCGTCATGCCCGCGTGGTCGGCCCGCCTGGGTGGCCCCATCGTGAAGGAGCTGACGGTATTCGTCCATTCGTTGGGCGGCGGAAAATAGAAAGAAACAAAGAAAAACTCAGCATTATACAATCCTCTTCGCGTCCGACGCGCGACGTCGTCAGCATCGATCACAAACAAATTTCCATTTGAACAAAGCCGTTGGGTTCTAGCGGTCAAAAGCCTATCTGCGAGATTGGAAATTTTGGCCACGTTTTGATTTCACGCAAAGATTGCAGGATCGCAAGCTGATATTATCCGGCGCTGGAGGACGTCCCTGCGGGCTTCTCCCCCGTAGTTCCTCCGAGCCACACCCCTCCCGGAGTGTGGCTCTCCTTTTGATTGAGCCGACGGCTCGCTCTCTCCCAGCCTTGTGTCAAGAACGCTCGGCTCGTCCAATGTGAGATGAGGATCATCATCAGGGTGGCATGCGATGAACCTCAACACGGCTCCCAGCCCACGTGACGATCGCGCCGAACGGCCAAGTATCGACGACGCTTGCGCCCGGCGCAATCGCCAACCGCTTTATGCGCCGCGAAAGAAAGTGTTTCCGAAACGGGCGCACGGCCGGTTCAGACGGTTCAAATGGATCGTCCTGTTGATTACGCTCGGCATCTATTATCTTTCGCCCTGGATCCGCTGGGAGCGCGGGTCTTATGCTCCGGATCAGGCAATCCTTTTCGACCTTGGGTCCCGTCGCTTCTTCTTTTTTTCGATCGAGATATGGCCGCAAGAGTTTTACTATGTCGCAGGCCTGCTGGTGATGGCCGGCTTCGGCCTGTTTCTCCTGACCTCCGTCGTAGGCAGAGCCTGGTGCGGCTACGCCTGTCCCCAGACAGTATGGGTTGATCTTTTCCTCGTCGTCGAGCGGGCGATCGAAGGAGAGCGCAACGCGCGCAGGAAACTCGATGCGGCCCCTTGGACGTCGAAAAAGATTGCGAAGCGGATTGCCAAGCACTCCATATGGATGCTGATCGGCGCTCTTACCGGCGGCGCGTGGATCTTCTATTTCGCGGACGCGCCTTCTCTCGCATCCGCGTTGGTCCAAGGAGAGGCGCCGGACGTTGCCTACGTCACCGTCGCCGTTCTCGCCTTGATGACCTATGCCCTTGGCGGGCTGATGAGGGAGCAGGTCTGCATCTATATGTGCCCCTGGCCGCGTATACAGGCCTCCATGCTCGACGAAAACTCCCTTGTCGTCACCTATAACGACTGGCGCGGAGAGCCTCGCTCCCGGCCCGGCAAGAAGACGCAGGCAGCGGGCCGGGCCATCGGCGATTGCGTGGACTGCAACGCTTGCGCCGTGGTCTGTCCGATGGGGATAGACATCCGCAACGGCCAGCAGATGGAGTGCATAACCTGCGGCTTATGCATCGACGCCTGCGATGGCGTGATGGATAAGATCGGCAAGCCACGCGCTCTGGTCTCGTATGCGACCCTGCGCGACTATACGGCAAATGCAGGTATTGCGACCAATAGCGGAAGGAGCCTGGCGCAGCCTAATCTCATCAGAAATGCTGACGGCAGCTTTGTTGAGGAGATTAAGCATTTCAACTGGCGGGTGATCTTCAGGCCGCGCGTCATTTTTTATGCAGCGATGTGGGCTTCGATCGGTGCGGCCATGCTCGCACATTTGGCGCTGCGCGAACGGCTGGAACTGAACGTGCTCCATGATCGGAATCCGCAATACGTCCTGGAATCGGACGGCTCGATCCGCAATGGGTATTCGCTTCGTGTGCTCAACATGGTGCCGATGCCGCGCAAGATCGAAATTCGGCTCGAGGGCCTGGATGGCGCGACGATGAAAATCCCGGAACTGTCGAAGGAAGGCGGACGCAGCTTCAGAGTCGAGGCAGCTGCGGACCAGGTCACCACGTTCAAGGCGTACGTGACACAACACGCAAGGGCTGCGGCCGCCAGCGAATTCCTGTTTGTCGTAGAGGGCGAAAATCAAAAGGACAGGGCAACTTACCATGCCACCTTCAATACACCGGACATACGCAAATGAGAGCCGCAGCCCGCACGTTTACCGGCCGTCACATGCTGATCGTCACGGCCGCGTTCTTCGCCGTGGTCATTGGAGTGAACGTTACGATGGCAATTCTTGCGTCTACGAAATGGAGCGGGCTCGTGGTTGAAAACACCTATGTCGCAAGCCAGGAATTCAACGGTAAGGCAGCGGCAATGCGCGCGATGGCCGCCGGCGGCATTTCCGGTAATCTGTCCGTCCGCCGCGACGTCATCCACTATGATATTCACAATCGCGACGGATCGCCGGCAACGGTCGATGACGTTATGCTGACATTCAGGAGACCGGTCGGCGATCACGAGGATTTCCGACTGGATCTGGTGAAAGAGGATGAAGGCCATTTCCGGGCCGCGCATCACGTTCAGCCAGGCGACTGGATCGTGGAAATCATTTCCCGAAAGAAAGAGGTCACGGTGATGCACGAAGCCGTGCGCATCGATACGGCGGAGTTTGGGCAATGACTTGTCGCACCATGGACGCCGAAAGCACATTGGGACTATCGAGCAATCGTTCTTTCAGTGCTGAAGAGATCGCTCTTGCGAGCCATCCGTTGGGGGATGGATTGCGTCAACTTGACCTCAGCATTCCCGATGCGCACTGCGGAGCCTGCATCTCGACGATCGAGCGGGCGTTGCAGAAACTTCCCTATGTAAAGCATGCCCGGGTCAACCTGACCGCCCGGCGAGTCACTTGCATCTATATGGAGCGATTGGGGGACGCACCGGTCGATCCTACCGGTATTCTGTCTACGATTATGGGCACAGGCCATCGCGTCCACGTCTTCACGTCCGCCTTGGCATCGAACCAGCCCGACAGCCTGCGCAATCAATTGCTGCTGGCTGTCGGCGTCTGCGGCTTTGCAGCCGTAAACATCATGCTGCTGTCCGTATCTGTCTGGTCTGGCGCAAATGCGGCAACCCGTGACCTGTTCCATTGGATCTCCGCGATGATCGCTGCACCGGCGCTGATCTATGGCGGGCGCTTCTTTTTCCAATCTGCCTGGAATGCTCTGAAGCACGGGCGCACCAACATGGACGTGCCGATCTCGCTGGCCGTTACGCTTTCCTATGCGGTCTCACTGTCGGAGACGATCCACCACGGGGAGCACGCATGGTTCGACGCCTCCGTGTCGTTGCTGTTCTTCCTGCTTATCGGCCGCACGCTCGATTACATGATGCGGCAAAAGGCGCGGGCTGCCGTCAACAGCCTGGCGAGGCTTGCGCCACGCGGCGCGCCGGTAATAGCCGCCGACGGCAGCAAGCGCTACACCGCGATTGAGGATATCCGCATCGGTGATCACGTCTTCATTGGCGCGGGCGAACGCATCCCTGTCGATGGCGTCGTGACCGCCGGCACGAGCGAGCTGGATCTCACCGTCGTCACGGGCGAAAGCACGCCAGTTGCCGTCGCGAACGGCGCGGAGGTGAGATCGGGCGCGATGAACCTCATGGCGTCATTGACCATTCGCGCGACGAAGACGGCGGAAAACTCGCTGCTTGCAGAAATAATAAACCTTATGGAGGCGGCAGAAGGGGGCAGGGCGCGCTATCGCAGGATCGCGGATCGTGCAGCAAGCCTTTACGCTCCGGCAGTTCATTTGCTTGCGCTGGCTTCCTTTCTTGCCTGGGGCTTCCTTGGCGGAGATTGGAAGCATGCCATGCTTGTCGCGGTCGCGGTGCTGATCATCACTTGTCCTTGCGCGCTTGGATTAGCGGTGCCGGTCGTCCAGGTCGTTGCCGCGGGCAGCCTGTTTCGCCGCGGCATCATCATCAAGGACGGATCCGCTTTGGAGCGGCTCGCTGAAATCGATACCGTCGTGTTCGACAAGACCGGTACGTTGACGATGGGCCAGCCACGGCTCGTCGAGATGGCGGAGGTGGGGCCGGAGGAAAAGGCGATCGCGGCAGGTCTTGCAGAGCATTCCCGCCATCCGCTCTCCCTGGCGTTGCTGCGGAGTGCCGGTGGCAATGGGCAACGGTTCGACAGCGTTGTCGAGATTCCGGGCGCGGGCCTCGAGGTCGAAACCACTGCCGGCCTATATCGTCTCGGCAATACGGGGTTCGCTTGTTTGATCCCGCCGCGCGAAGAAAAAGAAGCCGATGGCTCGCTCTGCGAGGTCGTGCTGTCGAGGAATGGCATCGAAGTCGCCCGGTTCTACTTGGAAGACACGCTTCGCCCCGGGGCAGCCGAGGCTATCGGCGAACTTAGTCGCGCGGGATTGCAGACAATGATCCTGTCCGGCGACCGGCAAGCCGTGGTCGCGGCGACGGCACGAGCATTGCATATGGATCGGTGGATTGCCGAATCCAATCCGAAGCAGAAGGTGGAGGAGTGTGCCCGTTTGAGCGAGGCCGGCAACAGGGTCATGATGGTTGGCGACGGCATCAACGACGCGCCGGCGCTGGCGGCAGCACATGTGTCGATGGCGCCCGCGACCGCTTCCGACATCGGCCGGCAGGCTGCGGACCTCGTATTCGTTAACGACCGGCTCGACGCGGTTCCCGAAGCAATCTCACTTGCGCGAACAGCAACTACCTTGATCCGACAGAACTTCGCACTTGCCATCGGTTATAACCTGCTCGCTGTTCCCATCGCCATCGCGGGCCATGCCACGCCGCTTGTCGCAGCCATCGCAATGTCCTGCTCTTCGCTGATAGTCGTGACGAATACATTGCGCCTGAATGGGTGGCGAGTTCGGTTGGTATGCGAGGCTCGTGCTGCCGATCCCGCCCCGCAGAAGGAGGTCTCCATTTCATGAGCGTGCTGATCTATTTGATCCCGCTTGCTTTGTTCATGGGTGCGCTTGGCATTGGAGCATTTCTGTGGTCGCTTGAGAGCGGGCAGTATGACGATTTGGAAGGCGCTTCCTGGCGCATTCTAGAGAATGAGGGTGATGCACCCGATGAGGAGCAATAAAACGAGAATAGCAAGCACTGTTGACAAGGAATAAAATTGCCTTGGTTTCGCAAGTGCCGGGAATCACCGACGGTCCCGCTCGAACAGCCTACTTCCGCAATGACCAGCCGAAACCGGGTTGATGTTGCCCGCTGCTTTCCGATCGCCTGGGAATAGTCGATCTCGTCTCATGCCAAACACGAAAGTATACCGTCAAGCCGCAGCAAAAGGGCTTTCCCGCCGCCCTTGCTGCTGTCGCGCAAATTCGCCGCAGCAAGCACCTTTTCACGTGTCTTATTGTTGCGAAACTGCCACAGAAGGAGCGGGTTTGTCCGCGATAAACAGACTAATCTCCTTTAGTTGAGCCGCCTCAAATCATGGCGAGCCAGCCGATGCTACTGCTCCTCGACTGAACGAATTTCGGATCGAAGGAGACAAGGATGACTTCCAACGACATCGCACGCGCCATCATCGCTGCCGCAGCATTGGTTGCCGTTAGCACTGCAGAAGCTGCCGATCTGACGATACCCCAAGGTAGGGCTCCCATTCCCGTGGCGGCGAACCGAAGCCCTTGGCAGATGCGGCTGCGGGCGCTTGGTGTGGTCACCACCGATTCTGGACGCGTCGACGGATTGCCGGGTTCGGATCTTTCCTTCTCGGACACGATCATACCAGAATTCGATATCTCGTATTTCTTCACCGAGAATATCGCTGCGGAACTCATCCTCGGTACCACTTACGCCAAGGTCCATGGCGGCGGCTCGATTTCAGCGCTTGGCGAGATCGGCAAGACTTGGCTGCTGCCGCCAACGCTCACCTTACAATACCATTTCACCGAGCTTGGCGCTTTTCGGCCTTATGTCGGCGCCGGCGTCAACTACACGGTCTTCTACAACCAGTCAGGAAAAACTGCGCGCAGCCTCGATGTCAGAAACACATTCGGTGTCGCCCTGCAGGCTGGCTTCGACTATATGATCGACGACCATTGGGGCATGAACTTCGACGCGAAAAAAATCTTCCTGAGGCCTGATTTCGATGCCAATGTCGGTGGCGCTGGCGTCAGTGGCAAGGCTAAGCTCGATCCATGGCTGCTCGGCGCCGGCGTGACCTATCGTTTCTAGTCGATGAAGCTTCTGGGCGACCAGCAACCCCTTTTGCGATAGAAGAAGCGCTTGCGATATGGTCAAGAACGACATTGCAAGCAGCAGCTTCTACCACGCCTCCCGAAAGGTTCGTCAAATGGAGAGCATGCAGGACCAATCAACGCAGATCGCTGCCGGCTTGACAGCTTCATCTGGCAAGCATTAGCATCTTCCCATTCACCAGGGGGGTCCCGGCAAGGGGCTGAGATACTGCTGAACAATACGGCTTTGCCGATTGTGGGCGCAGTGACCCGTTGAACCTGATCCAGTTCATACTGGCGTAGGGACGGTGCAAGCGCTCGAAGGCTTCGGATTCCCGCGCGGATTCCCTACCGGCGTCTTTTCATCATTCCGGCTGATTGACTGGGTCTCCAACTGCAACTTGGAGCCTCAAACCATGACCATTGCCGCAAAGAACCTCACCCCGACCGTCACCACCGGCCCGCTGCCGGCGTCGCGGAAGATCTACATTCCGGGAGACATACACACCGACATCCGCGTACCGATGCGCAAGATCAGCGTCCATCCGACCTCGGGCGAGCCGCCTGTCGTCGTCTATGATTCCTCCGGCCCCTATACCGTCGAGGGAGCAGATATTCGCATCGAACAGGGCCTGTCGCAACTGCGCCGCGATTGGGTGCTCGGCCGCGGCGATGTCGAGGCCTATGAAGGCCGGCATGTGCGTCCCGAAGACAACGGCTTTGTGACTGGCGAGCGGCTGACACCGGAATTTCCGGCCAAGCGCCAGCCGCTGCGGGCCAGAGACGGCAAGGCGGTCACCCAGCTCGCCTATGCACGCGCCGGCATCATCACGCCGGAAATGGAATTCATCGCCATCCGCGAAAATCTCGGCCGCAAGGCCAAAGCCGAAGCCTTGATTCGCGATGGCGAGAGCTTCGGCGCCCATATTCCGGATCATGTAACCCCGGAATTCGTCCGCCAGGAGGTCGCAGCCGGCCGGGCGATCATCCCGGCCAACATCAATCACCCGGAAAGCGAGCCGATGATCATCGGCCGGAATTTTTTGGTGAAGATCAACGCCAATGTCGGCAATTCCGCCGTCACCTCCTCCATGGCCGAGGAAGTCGAGAAAATGGTCTGGGCGGCTCGCTGGGGCGCCGACACCGTTATGGACCTATCGACCGGCCGCAACATCCACAACATCCGCGAATGGATCATCCGCAACTCGCCGCTGCCGATCGGCACCGTGCCGCTTTATCAGGCGCTTGAAAAGGTCGGCGGCATTGCCGAGGAGCTGACCTGGGAGGTCTATCGCGACACGCTGATCGAGCAGGCAGAACAGGGCGTCGACTATTTCACTATCCATGCCGGCGTGCGGCTGCATTACATCCCGCTGACCGTCAACCGCGTCACGGGCATCGTCTCGCGCGGCGGCTCGATCATGGCCAAGTGGTGCCTGCATCATCACAAGGAGAGCTTCCTTTACGAGCATTTCGAGGAGATCTGCGACATCTGCCGGGCCTATGACGTTTCCTTCTCGCTCGGCGACGGCCTGCGCCCCGGCTCGATCGCCGATGCCAATGATGCCGCGCAATTTGCCGAACTCGAAACGCTCGGCGAGCTGACGAAGATCGCCTGGGCAAAAGACTGCCAGGTGATGATCGAAGGCCCCGGCCATGTGCCGATGCACAAGATCAAGGAAAACATGGACAAGCAGCTCGCCGTTTGCGGCGAGGCGCCCTTCTACACGCTTGGGCCGCTGACGACCGATATCGCGCCGGGCTACGATCATATCACCTCGGGGATCGGCGCGGCCATGATCGGCTGGTTCGGCACGGCCATGCTCTGCTACGTCACCCCGAAGGAGCATCTCGGTCTGCCCGACCGCAACGACGTCAAGACCGGCGTCATCACCTACAAGATCGCCGCCCATGCAGCGGATCTTGCGAAGGGGCACCCGGCCGCCCGGGTCCGCGACGACGCATTGTCGCGTGCCCGCTTCGAGTTCCGCTGGGAGGACCAGTTCAACCTGTCGCTCGATCCCGATACGGCTCGCAGCTTCCATGACGAAACCTTGCCGAAGGAAGCCCACAAGGTTGCGCATTTCTGCTCGATGTGCGGTCCGAAATTCTGCTCCATGCGGATTTCGCACGACATCCGCGCCGAGGCGCAGAAGGAAGGACTGGAAGCGATGGCGGCGAAATACCGGGAGGGCGGCGACCTCTACATGCCGATCGATGAAACCGCACATCCGGCCGAGTGACATGCGTATCCTCGTCAAAGGAGCCGGTGTCGCCGGCCTCACGGTGGCTCACGAACTTCATGCTCGCGGTGCTGAGGTCACCATCTTCGACCCGAATCCGAACTTCGGGCGAGCCGCCTCCTGGCTCGCCGGCGGCATGCTGGCGCCATGGTGCGAGCGGGAAAGTGCCGATCAGGCCGTGCTCGAACGCGGTCGGGATTCCGCCGACCGATGGGACGTGATGCTGCCGGGCAAGGTCGTTCGCAACGGAACGCTTGTCGTCGCGCCGAACCGGGATCAAAGCGAGCTGAAGCGATTCGCTAGCCGCACGACGGGTTATCGTTGGGTTGACGAAGACGAAATCCCCGTCCTCGAGCCTTGGCTTGCCGTTCGCTTCCGGCAAGGCCTGTTCTTTCCGCAGGAAGCCCATCTGGACGCGCGCGAGGCGCTACGTTCACTGAAAGCGGATTTATTGGTGAAGGGTGTGACCTTCGTCAATGAAATCGCGGATGACCGCGAGTTCCCTGACATCGTCGATTGCACCGGGGCCGCGCGCATCGGCAAAAGCCGGGAGTTACGCGGTGTGCGGGGCGAGATGCTCTATCTGCAGACGGAGGAAGTCGCCCTTGCGCGTCCTGTCCGCCTGCTGCATCCGCGTTTTCCCGTCTATATCGTGCCGCGCGGCAAGGGCCTGTTCTTGGTCGGCGCGACAATGATTGAAACGGACTTCCAAGGGCAGATCACCGCCCGCTCGCTGATGGAGCTGCTGAACGCCGCGTATGCGCTGCATCCCGCTTTCGCCGATGCCACCATCGTCGAAACTGGCACCGGCATACGCCCGGCCTTTCCAGACAACCTTCCCCGGGTGACGCGGGAGGGCAATGTCATCTTCCTCAATGGTCTTTATCGCCACGGCTTTCTGCTGGCGCCAGCAATGGCGGTCGAAGCCGCGGATATGGTTTTTTCCGGACAAACGAAACAAAGGAGCTCCTGATGCGCCTGATCATCAACGGCGAACCCGAGACAATTGCCGCGACTACACTTTCGCAGCTTCTAACGGCGCTCGAATATGAGGGCGAGTGGCTTGCAACCGCCGTCAACGGCGAACTCGTTCATCGCGAGGATCGCGACGACCATCTTCTGAACGATAACGACAGGATCGAGATCCTGACCCCAATGCAGGGAGGCTGAACTATGCTTGATCTCTATGGAACCCAGATTGGGTCGCGCCTCCTTCTCGGCACCGCGCGTTATCCCTCGCCGGCCGTCCTAGCCGATGCTGTCATGCGATCCAGGACGGAAATTGTCACGGTGTCGCTACGACGTGAAACGGCCGGCGGGCGAAATGGCGGCGCGTTTTTCGATATGATCCGGGCGCTCGGTGTTCGCGTTCTTCCCAATACGGCCGGCTGCCACGGTGTATCCGAGGCGGTGCTGACGGCCAAGATGGCGCGCGAGGTGTTTCAGACCAACTGGATCAAGCTGGAGGTGATCGGCAATCACGATACGCTGCAGCCGGATGTCTTCGCTCTTGTGGAAGCGGCGCGAGTTCTGAGCACTGAAGGTTTCGAGGTTTTTCCCTATACGACCGACGATCTGGTGGTGGCTGAGCGCCTGCTGGAAGCCGGATGCAAGGTGCTGATGCCCTGGTGCGCGCCGATCGGCACTGCGGCGGGGCCGCTCAACCTTTTGGCCCTTCGTTCGATGCGGGCGCATTTTCCAGAGGTGCCGCTGATCGTCGACGCCGGTATTGGCCGCCCGTCGCATGCAGCGACCGTGATGGAACTGGGTTTCGATGCGGTCCTTCTCAACACCGCGGTTGCCGGCGCGGGCGATCCCGCCATCATGGCGGAAGCCTTTGCCAAGGCCATCGATGCCGGCAGGCAGGCCTTCGGCGCCGGCATGCTGGAGCGGCGCGACATGGCGGTTCCGTCGACGCCTGTAATCGGAAAGGCGGTTTTCGCGTGAAGCTGGATCCTTTCTACCTGATCGTCGATAGCGCCACCTGGATCGAAAGGCTGGTTCCGCTTGGTGTCAAGCTGGTGCAACTGCGCATCAAGGAACGAACGCTATCGGATATACGCGCAGACATCCGGCGGGCAAAAGCAGTCTGTGTGGCGCATGGATGCCAGTTGATCATCAACGACTATTGGCAGCTTGCCATCGAGGAAGGGTGTGATTTCATCCATCTTGGCCAGGAGGATCTGGCGGCGGCCGATATTGCCGCCATCCGTGAGGCCGGCTTGAAGCTCGGACTTTCGACGCATGACGAGGCGGAGTTAGCGGCAGCGCTTGCGGTGCGCCCGGCCTATATCGCGCTCGGTCCGATCTATCCCACCATTCTCAAGGCGATGGCCTGGGCGCCGCAAGGTCTCGGCCGGCTGCGCGACTGGAAGAGCCGCATCGGCCCCCTGCCGCTTGTCGCCGTTGGCGGGCTCACCGTTGAGCGCATTGCCGGCGTGTTTGAAAATGGGGCCGATAGTGCAGCAGTTGTGACCGATATTGTCTTGAGCGAGAATCCGGAACAGAAAACCAGGGAATGGATCGCAACAACCAAGACCTTGAGGTACCCGTGAACGTCATCCGGCGTTTGTGGCCGCAGCGTCGGGACACCGCCCCCACACCTAAAGCGAAGAATTTCGAACCAGCAATTTCAAAAATGGACGCTCCGGCAAATTCCCGGATGCATGGCTAACGACACACCCCGCCTAACCTTTTAGAAAAGAAGCATAATAGCGATGCAGTTAAGACAGAGGTGCAGGACAAATCTGCAATAAGTCATACCTTCAGGGGGAGGTCTCAATGACACCTATCCGACCGACAACAATAAAGATCAGCGCCCCTCAGCACGCCGCGAATGACCCCTATCGCGTTGTCGAGCGCGAGGAGGTACTGACCGGGGCATTTCGAGAGTTCGTGCTAACGGCTGTTGCCGCCGGTTGGAAGGAATCCGAGGTCGCTCTGACCTTGGCAGATATCGCAGATGAATATGTGATGGCTCTCGCTCGAAGAGTTGCGGCAAATTAGTTTTCGGTTCCATCCGCGTTCGTTGGTGCGAGCGCAAGATGGCTGCCAACAACTCTTCGTCCGGCCCCGGCAAGCCGCTTAGAAACCAAGCGGCTTTCCGGCGGTATAACTGACACGTCGAAGCCGCTCCCGTCCCCTTTCCCCGGTATGATTCCGGCAGTGCAGAGAAGAACTTTAAGCCGTCTTGCTGTAGTTCCGCGCAGATTGCAGCAGGTACGAATCGAAAGCGGCAGCAACGGCGCGGATCAGGAATCGCCCGTCTTCCCGCAAACGAATAACGCCGCCCGTGTTTTCAAGAACTCCGTCGGCCTCTAGCATGGCAAGCCTGACATTACCGTCGAGAAGTGCGCCGGACTCCAAGCCCTTTACAGCAGCCAACGCCGGGACGTCGACTTGGAAGTCGCACATCAGGCGCTCGATGACGCTTGCCCGCAGTCGATCCTCGGCCGACGAACGGTAGCCTTTCGTTATGGCCAAACGCCCGGATACAATCCGCTTCGCATAGCGACCGGGGTGTATCTCATTCTGAACGTAGCCACCTGCCATGCGGCCAATCGCCGACGCACCGAACCCGATGAGCGTTTCACATGCGTCAGTCGTATAGCCCTGAAAGTTGCGGTGCAGTTGTCCGTTTGCCTGCGCAATCGCCAGACTGTCGCCTGGCCGAGCGAAATGGTCGATCCCAATGCGGCGATAGCCGGCTGCAAGAAGGTTTTCCGCGATTGCCTCTGCCTGGGCAATGCGGCTTTCCGCGTCGGCGAGCGCGACTTCGTCGATCAGTCGCTGATGCTTTTTGAAGGAAGGTACGTGCGCATAGCCGAAGACTGCGAATCGGTCAGGACACATCTCGATTGCGGCCTTGGTCGTCTCGATGCAGGATTTGACCGTCTGGTGTGGCAGGCCATACACAAGATCGAAATTGATGCTATCGACGCCCGCCCGACGCAGGTGAGAAACCGCCTGCATCGTCTGTTCAATGTTTTGGATACGGTTGATCGCCTTCTGCACCACTGGATCGAAGGTCTGCACTCCGACGCTTGCTCGGTGTATCCCCGCTTCTCCGAGAACCGTCGCCATCTCTTGATCTAGCGTCCTCGGATCGATTTCCAACGCGATTTGCGTGGAATCGGTGAAACCGAAATGCTCATGCAGAAGCTCAATCAGCCCTAGCAATTTTTTCGGCCCCATGATTGTTGGCGTTCCCCCACCGAAATGTAGGTGGTCGATATTGATCGGCGCTTTCGTCCTTGCAGATACAAGGCATATCTCCTCGCGCAGCATTTGCAGATAGTCGACGATCGGTCGGTCGCCGCGCGTGATCGTCGTGTGACAGCCGCAGTACCAGCACATCGACCGACAAAACGGTATGTGCACGTAAAGCGATGCCGCCTTCTCCAGCGGGACGGCGGTAAGCCAGTCGCCATAGGTGCTGTCATCAACATCGGGTGTGAAGCACGGCGATGTCGGGTAGCTCGTGTAGCGGGGCAGGCGCTCCTCGCCATATTTTACAATAAGAGCCGATTGCATTCGAAATCCTTCTACAGAGAGCGGTTGGGAATGCGTGGCATCTTAGGCACGCGCTTTGCATAGCTCTTTGATCGACAACAAAAAGTGTTTCGGACTTCTCTTGATTTATGTTCTGCGGTCGTACGCCGACCCACATGCGAATGATGATGGGAGCCGCCGCGGTTAGTCAATGAAGAGCGTTCGGCTCAATCTTGCTCTGACAGTCGAGAGGCTCAGCATGGCGACAGCACCTAATCCTCTGGTGGATGACGGAGCGCGTTCACAAAGCGTTGGTGGGACCACGCGAATCGGTAAGATGTTCGTCAGGTGGCGAGGCAAACCGATCGCCGGCTATATTATCGTGGCGGCACCGTTAGGCGTTCTCGCACTGAGATTGGCCCTATCGCAGTTCATCAGCGACAACCTAACTCTATTGTCGTTTACTCCCGCTATTCTGATCGTCGCAATGGTCGGCGGCTTGAAACCGATTGTTCTTTCCGCGGGCGCGTCGCTTGCCTCGGCTGTGTTCGTTCAGCGACTACACGATGCCGCCGATCCGACTGTTGTCGAATTGGTTTTCTTCGGCGCATCGGTGCTGCTGATTGCTTGCCTGGGAGAGGCGCTGCAGGCGACGAGACACGCCATCGTCAAGTTTGAGACTGTCGTCACAGCCCGCGATGCGCATCTGAGATCGATATTGGACACAGTGCCCGACGCTGCGGTGGTCAGTACCAGCGATGGCACGATTGTTTCCTTCAACACCGCCGCCATCCGGCAGTTCGGGTATGCAGAACAGGAAGTCATCGGCGAGAACCTGCGAATATTAATGCCCGAACCTCATCGAGGCGACCACGACGGCTATATACAACGGTACCTTAAAACCGGCGAGAAGCGCATCATCGGCATCGATCGCGTCGTCGTTGGGCGAAGAAATGATGGATCGACCTTTCCCTTGAAGCTCACCGTGGGCGAGATGGAATCGGGTGGTGAACGGTTTTTCACCGGCTTCATAAGAGATCTGACGGAGCGAGAAGAATCTGCCGCCCGCCTCGAAAGCATACAGGCGGAACTGGCGAGATTGGCCCGTTTGGGCGAAATGGGCGAAATGGCATCTATCCTTGCGCACGAGCTGAACCAGCCTCTGTCGGCGATCGCAAATTACGCTTGTGGGTGCACGAGGCTCTTGCGCGACAGGAACAACACCGTCGCAACGGAGATGAGAGATGCTCTACAGGAGATCGCAAGTCAGTCCCTTCGGGCGGGACAGATCATCAAACATCTCAGGGAGCTTATCACGAAAGGCGAAACGGAAAGGGCACCCGAAGACATTCGCAAAGTGGTGAAGGAAGCAGGCGCGCTGGCGCTTGTCGGTTGCCGCGAAAACGGCATCAGGACTGTATTCGAATACGTGCCCGGCGCTGAGATGGTGATGGTCGATCGTGTTCAGGTCGAGCAGGTCCTCATCAATTTGATGCGAAACGCCATAGAGGCAATGCGCCACGTCGAGCATCGCGAGCTCACTATCCGCACGATGCCAACCGAAGCGGGCGAAGTCGCCGTCATCGTGGAAGACACCGGCGGAGGCATTCCGCAAGAAATTGCCGCGGAGCTCTTCAAGCCGTTCGTCACGACCAAGGCGAGTGGGATGGGGATCGGCCTTTCGATCTCGAAACGTATTGTCGAAGCCCATGGAGGTGAAATGACAGTCTCAAAAAACGCTGCTGGTGGAGCCACCTTCCAGTTCACGCTTCCCGCCTATGTGGAAGGAAAAACGGATGCAACCAACTGACTTTACGATTCATATCGTCGACGATGAGGAGCCGATGCGCAAATCGTTCGTCTTCATACTGGCCATGAACGGCTATGCCGTTAAGGCGCATCAATCGGCCATCTCGTTTCTTTCCTTCGCCCCGCACGTCCACAGGGGAATTCTTATCACTGACCTCAGGATGCCCGAGATGTCAGGTCTTGACCTCATCCGCCAACTTGGCGTGAAAAAGATCCCCATTCCTTCCATCGTGGTCACCGGACATGGCGATGTGCCGGTGGCGGTCGAAGCCATGAAAGCGGGTGCACTCGACTTCATAGAGAAACCTTTCGAGGATAGCGTGATAATAGAGGCGATCGAACGAGCCTCAGAGCGTTTGCGCGGCCCTGATGCTAATGTCGACGAGATCGCCTCCATTCAAGCACGCGTCCGAACCCTGAGCAAAAGGGAGCGCCAGGTGCTCTTTGCTGTGGTGGCCGGCTGTCCGAACAAATCGATCGCACATGACCTGGACATCAGCCGTCGTACGGTGGACGTTCATCGCGCCAGCGTCATGTCGAAAATGAAAGCAAAAAACCTTCCGCATCTTGTCCGCATGGCTCTCGCTGTCGACTTCGAGCCGTCTTCGCGGCCTTGATCTCGCCATACGCGGCATTCTAGCGCAAGCCATTAATGCAAAACGGAATGACAATGCTTGATCTCCGGGGAACCGTTGGGATCTCCGGTGATCTCTGCCCTTGGCCCGTGCGCTTAAAGTTGAAGGACTATTCACCTAGATCCTGCGATGTCTCGGACGGAGAAACTCCTCGAAAAAAGCGCGTCATGCGACCGGACGTCAGCATGAGATCGAGCCAGTCGCGCGGAATTTCTGCAGAAACTGCGGTGACATGCCATCTGCTTATCGATTGAGCGCCCGCAGTGGCGGCCAGGCTGCCCTGGTCCTTCCGACCAAATCGATCAGCAGCACGATCTCAGGACGGTTGTGAGCGGCCGCTTCCAATGACGAACAGGTCTTAAAGCGGATATGGATAAAGTGGCAATGAGACCGTCCAGCGTTGCGCCTAAGTAATTTTTCTTAGTGATGAAACCGGATTTATTACCGTGATAAGAACCGGCAATCTCCCCGGACGATGGGGGATATGAGATGCATGCCAATGTTAAGCCCGCAGTACCGAGTTGCGCGATGCCCGCGAAAATCGTCAGGGCGCAAATACCGAGAGTACACTCGATCGTGACGTGTCAGCGTGGCGAACAGATATACGCAGAAGGCGACGCCACGGATAAGTGTTTTCAGGTTTCTGCTGGAGCTGTTCGGGTATCCCGCGTCTTCGCGAACGGAGGTCGCCAGGTCGTTTCCTTCCATCTTGCGGGGGAAATGTTCGGCTTCGAAGCTGGCCCTCAGCATCGGTTTTTTGCCGAAGCCATCGCCGAGACAAGAATGGCGGTGTTTGAGCGAGGCCCTGTCCAGCAGCATTTGCCGGAACTTCTGGCGCTTGCGGTAGACGGCATGGAGCGTGCTCAGGAACACCTGGTGGTTATCGGACGGCAGTCTGCCATTGAGCGGGTCGCTTTATTTTTGACAGATCTCTCCAACCGCTTGGGAGGCACTCGGCAGCTAACACTCGCCATGTCGCGGCAGGATATTGCCGACTACCTCGCCCTGACAATCGAGACTGTTTCGCGCGCCATAACGGAATTGAGGGAGCGTAGCGTCATCGCCCTGCGACATGCGAGGATAGTCTACATTATGAACCCCGATGCTCTTCGTTCGCTCTGTGGAGATGCCGCCTCGCCATCTGAGCCTGCACGAACCGGTTGATCAGTACAACGCAGCCACGTTGCAGGTCGCAGCAACAGGTGGTTGTCTTCCATCCGGTGTGCCACCATTCGTCTTGGACATGGTTCGGCGGACGCGCATCAGCTGATTTCATTCTCGGATGCGTTCACCTGGATCATGTTGCCGGACTATGTGCCGAAAACGACGGCACCTCCGGTCAGGCCGGCTCCTGCGGCCGTCAGTAGCAGCTTTTCCCCCGAAATGAACGGCGTGGCTCGATGCGATACTGACAGGGAGAGCGCGATCCCCGACCAGCTGACAGGCACACATGGGATTGCGGCATCAGAATTCGCGCAAGCGCAATGGTGCGGATGAACTCGATGGGATCGACCGGCGCGGCATCGGCGAGCTTCGACCCAGGGATCGGAATGAGCATGTTGATGGGCACGCTTTCCGGCGGCGAGGGCAGGTTGGCGAGCGTCACCAGCATTGAAATGCGGTCGTCGGCTGTTTCCCCCATGCTAAGGATACCGCCGGCGCAGACCTTGATCCCGGCGTCGCGTACGTTCGAAAGCGTTTCCAGTCGATCGGCGAAGGTGCGGGTGGTGATGATCTCGCTGTAGAAGCGCTCGGAAGTATCGATATTGTGGTTGTAATAGTCGAGGCCCGCAGCCGCGAGTTCGGCGCTCTGCCCTGTCGACAGCATGCCAAGCGTCATGCAGGTCTCCATGCCGAGTGCCTTGACGCCGCGAACCATCGCAACGATCGCCTCCATGTCGCGTTCTTTCGGGCTGCGCCAGGCAGCGCCCATGCAACAACGCGTTGCACCGCCCTCTTTTGCCTTGGCCGCCTCGGCGACAACCCTCTCGACCTCCATGAGCTTCGACGCTTTGAGCCCGGTTGGATAGTGTGCCGAATGGCTGCAGTAGCCGCAATCCTCGGCGCAGCCGCCGGTCCTGATCGAAAGCAGCCGGCTCATCTGCACGGTGTTGGGATCAAAATTCGCCCGATGCATGCTATGCGCGCGAAACAGCAAATCGTTGAATGGCAGATTATAGATTTTTTCGGCTTCGGAATGACCTAATCTTAAGGCTTTGCGCCCATCCTTTGTTGCAGCAGAGCCGTCAAAGCATCTCCGGTCCCGTCTCGTTGCAGAATAATTATCGATAAAATATGAATTTATCTATAATCCTGTGAGCTGCCAAGCAAGGGGCTCATATGGCGGTGACCGCCGAAGGTTCAAAAGATGAGGCGGACGGTCGCGGCGGCGGATCCGAGACAGAAGTTCCTCGAAGGTCTATTCGTCGGCCTTTAAATTAGGCTGCTCGATCCGGGGTTGGAGCGACTGGCGCGACAACAAGCTGCGCAAACGCCGATGCCGGCGCAAAAGAAGCTTTCGCGGGGTCAGTTTGCGAAGAGCTCTGTCTCGGTCATTCGTCCGCGGTGGCTTCACAAAGTCGCGCGGGTTCAACTGGAAAGTGAGCGCACCAGCCAAGCCTTCCTGCAGCTCTTTGATCAGTGTCAAAATCTTCCTTTTCCAATTAACCAAATGGGATATAAACAAACACGAAAATGGATCGCACGTTCGGGTCGGCCGTTGACGTGGTATTCGTATGATGACCGCGAACAACTATCTTGAGCCGCTTCGAGGCATGTCGCCAATTTCGACCGTATTTCAAGGCAATAGTGATCATGAGGACGCGGTCGCGATGAAGAACTTTTGCTCCTTTTCAAATCCGACCGCCGATATTGCGCCCCAGATTTGAGTGCGTCGGCCAGGCGTTTACTGAAGCAATTTGGCTAAACGCTTTAAAGTTGTTATAAGCGAAAAAGATCGTTCATGAAGGTATGGAAAACGACTAAAAAGCGGTGGAAACAGATGATCCAAGTCGATTCCGATGTGAGCCAAGCCAACCAGCAATTTGCTGGAAAAAGGGACGAGCGGTGACGCAAGATCTAGCAAGCTACAAAAGTTCAAAAGGCCTCGTGGACACCACCGATCCGGAAGTCGACAAGCCGATCTATCGGAAGCCCGGTTTTGACGGCAACGTGACGACGCTGGGAGACATGGAAGAACTGATCAGCGCCTTTCTGAAAAAAACGCGCGAGGCCAAGGGCCTCACTCGCGCAGATATTGCGCCAATGCTCGGTCTGTCGACACCTGTCTACGGTCGCTACGAACGGGCATTTTCCAAAATGACGGTCACCCGAATGATCCATCTTTGTGAGATTCTCGGCTTCACGCCCATAGATATGATCTTTGAAGCCGCGCCGCATCTTTGGGGGCGCACGCAGGAGGAAGCCGAGGATCGTCTTACGCTGGATCGAATAGTCAGAAAGCTTCCGAGCGACGCGACGCACGACCTCATTCGGCTCTTGAGGCGCATGACCGCCGACGACAACCCGATCTGACGAGACGTCAAGCGTTGGTAAGCTCGGATCTTGGCCATGAACCGCCCCGGCCAGCCGACGCTCCTCTTAACCGGTGATCTCGCCAAAGATGTTCTCCATCATCCTCTTTCTGAAATAACGACATCGCACTTGCGCGGCGTGAGGCCACATCCTTTCATTTCTGCTTGATCATCGCATGCGCCGATTGCGGCAACGCCGATGATGATATCGCCATCGGCCGTCAGCTAAGTTTGCCCGACGGTTCGGTCAAATGCCTCCGGACCGCTGCGGGCGGCCAGCCCGAAGACCGAGCGGGCAAGATGTAATTTGCCAGCGGCAGCCCGCTCAGTCATTGCCCGCAAATACCCGCCGGGCGAGGCGACTTCTTGCCGGTTGGTTTTTTCAAGGGTAATTGCCACTGCGACTGCTGCTTGCAGTTCGCCCATCGTCGCGACGGCATTGCTACGGATACCCTCTGAAATACCGGTGAAGCGGCACAACATCGGTGTCAGCCGAACAAGGTCCCGAAAGTTGTTGGGACTGCATCCAAGCTCCTTAAGCGTCGGCGCTGCGCGCAAGACATCCTTGAGGGCAACCAGGGCCTGCCGCCCAGTGTCCCGCTCGCCGATTGAGCCTGGCCGGGCCGCCGCGCTTTGTTCCAAGGCCCGGTTGCTGGCGGCGCCGGCTTTTGGAAAACCAAGCCGTCCAGCATGAACCGAAGCAGGTTGGCCATTACTACGTTCTGATTGATAAGGAGGTGTAATCTGTTTGTGCATGTCGTTTTCGACATCTAAACGTGTCGTTTTTTCTGCCTCAAGCTGGCCCTGACGTCGAGGGGCCAGCTGCATCAGCCGGTCGATGGACCATTCAAGAAGGAAGGTCGCGCGACGTAGCATATGGTTGGATGCCTTGGCGGCAATGCCGACATAATTGCTGATGCGCTCGATACGGTCGGCGACGCGTCGGCGCGCCGTTGCACTAAGATCAGCGGCAGCCAGTGCATAACGGGTATTTCGCAACGCGCCTCGATAGCGTCGCAGCGCCGCTTCGGTCGCCTTCTTCTCCGCCCGGATCTTTTTTACACGGCGATCGAGCTCGCCATAGCGCGCGATTAATATTCGAAGGTCGACACCGCATCCATCCGTTATGTCGCCGTCACTGTTTCTGATCGGATATCGTTTATAATTTCCACTGTCCTGCATCGTGATCAGGCCCAGATCGAAAAACCGGGAAAGCATTCGACTGACCCGACCGACCGAGCGTCCGACCTCAAATGCCAATTGACGGTTTGATTTGAAGACGATTGGTTGCCCCGATTTGTCGAAGGCATCGGCGGGAGCGGTGTTGATCAATATCAGCAAAAGATGGCTTTCGGTTCCGTTTATCAGACCTGTGCAAGTCAGATTTTGAGCAAGCACCGCCAATTGGGCACGGGTCACCATTCCGACTTCTGCCGATTGTGCCAAGCGCCGGAATTCGGCGCGTTGGGGCGTCATCTTGCGGCCGACTGGCCGCTGATGGGGGGTCGTATCGTCCATGTCCTCGTCTCCATTCGGGACCAGGCAAAGCTCCGCCGTTCACCAAATTGGTGTTTTTTGTTGACAAGGAAGGAAGGGTCTGCGAGAAAGGTTTTGGCTTAATTTATTCTCTTACAGACCCGCTTCCGGATTTCTTCGGGAGCGGTTTTCTTTTTCTGGTCGGTTTCGTCATCTCCGTTTCAAGCCCGGCTCATGTGTCGGGATCGTTGTGGGTAATGCGGAAAGCATATCTCAACAAATCAATTTGGCGCAAGATATGTACCGATCTGGGCTGCTACTTGACGTCACAGTCGGGGCGATCTGCGAGTTAGGTCATTGATTTTATATTACTTTTAGAAGATTGAGCGGCCTGGATAAATGCCGTTTTGCGCGAGCCTTTTTGGTTCGCCTTATGGATATGGGTTCGACAATTCGCCAAGCGCTTTAAAATCGGACCAATGACACCAGCCTGGAACGCGGCGGCCCTCCCGTACTTACGGTTGAGGAGCGCGGATGTGAATCTGGATGGCTGAATGGAATGGCGATTTGGGCGAGGGCAGGTTTTCCAAAACCAGACCATGATCGGCCGGCTGATCATCGACGCAATTGATGACCGCTCCGTCATCAGCCCTTCCGGCCGTCTCCTTGCAAGGTCTTGGCGACGGCAGCAGGAGGGTTCTGGTGTGCCGCCCAGCGAGTCCATATGAACCCGGTTTCTGCCGCCGGCGTGAGATCGGATCTTCTGGTCGGATTATCGCCTACCGATGCGCGGGTTCCCCATATTGAGATTGTGAATAGTTGCGGGCCTTTCCCTGGGGCTCCATTATATCCATAATCTGTCTGGCCGCAGTGCCGCGGCGGCAATTCAATGATCGATCACCTGCAAATGCACGGACCCGTCAGTTCTGCGTTGCGCAGCCTTGCCGCCACACTCGCGGACGTTCCCGCGAGTGTGGCGATGATATCATTGTATTGAACGATGATTGTCATGATATCGGCTCTCTTCCAGCATTGGGGGCCGGCGATCAATGCGCACTTGTAAGCTCGCTAATGCTCCCGCAAGAATGAGACCCTTCGACGTCATGTCGTCAGTCGTGACAAAGACAGGGTCGAGCACCGGTCGGCAACATTGGAAGCGTGCTGCCGCATCCGCAATCGTTATCAATGGCGACCGATAAAGCTGTCCACCGTCGCCTCCGATAAGAACGATATTTCCGGCAAGCGGCTTCGGGCAGCCATCAAAGATCGTGAAGGCGGTTAGGCCGTCTCGCAATGCGTCCTCGTCAAAAAACAGCCAGTGCTTTTCGTCAAAGCGGATCATCTCGATCACCCTGCCGCCGATCAGGTCATAGATCGGTGCAATGCTATCTCCACCTCCACGATGCAACTTAACGGCTCGAAACAAGGCGGTTTCCGACTCCAACACGTATGCGATTTTTTTCATTTCCTCAGCCTTCTATTTTTTGAAGCGATCTCGTGTCGTACAAAAATGAAGAGAAGGGCCGGTGATTTGGGTTACCAACCCTGGATAGCGACAACGCGGCCCAATATGCTGATTTCTCCGAGCTGTGTAAATGCTTTCCGAGCCAATTTGGCACGTTTTTTGCGATCAAGTCCGATTCTGCTTTTCGCGAAATTAGCGGATATGACGCTGAATTTGTTGGAATATTTCGAATCTTCTACCGGAATTGCGAAATGACAAGATGCTGCGAGTGCGCCAAACATATTGCTTGTTTTCGCGACGAGGAGTTTGAGGCAGCTATTTGGTCGAGCCATATTCCTACAAATAATCAACCTATGATGGATATTGAGGGCGGGGAAGCGCGGTTTGGCGGAGCGATTGAGCCAGTCCTTCGCAGGCTCCCGCGTTCACATTGTCCCAACGGTAGCCAATTTGGTGCGCCAACTCGGTTCCGCATGCGAGGTGGATTTCACGCAATGCGCACTTAACCATTTGATATATATTTATATAGTTTCAGGCACGGCGAATTTTTCATGAGATCGTGCGTCCATAACATGCGCCAAATAAGATCGGAAATTTGACATTAGAGGTTTTAACGGCGACATTTATCCGTATAAAGAGGTCCTGAGCGCTGACCTTCAGTCCGAGCAATGGCAGGACCATCATTGAAGCAATGGATTAAAGAACTCGGTTTAAAGCGAATCGACGATCCAGGCATAAACAAGCCGGTCTATCGAAAACCTTTTGACGGGCGAATAGCACTTAGCGCTGAACTCGAAGAACAGATCAGCATCAGCCTTCGCGAGGCTCGCGACAGACGAAAACTGTCTCGCTCGAAGCTCGCGCCCTTGCTTGGTCTCAGCGAACAGGTCTATGGCCGCTACGAAAATAAGGTCTCTCGTCTGACAGTGGGTCGACTGATTCACTTTTGTGAGGTTTTGGACGCAACTCCGGAAGAGATTATTGCGCCGGCAGCACCCCATCTTTGGGGTCGGACTGAAGCCAAAGCAGTTCTGCTGCTGGGCTGTATCGAGAAGTTGCGGACCTTCGATGAAGAGACTTTGCGGGACGTTTTCTGCTTGTTAGGTCGCATAGGAGAGACCTGTGACCATGGCGATGGCGCTCCGGCAGATAACCCTTCGTGTCGCGCTGCCGTCGATATCCCTGGTGGCGACGGCAAATCATGAAATGTGCGCCACAGCTTTCGGGGAAGGCGCAAGGGGCGCTGCGACGGTCGATCGAATTTGAGCATGCCATTCCGGCGCGGAACCCGTGGGCTCGACTTGTCGGCTTATCCTATGGGCCAAGTCCCGCCCTCAGCCCACGTTCACTCCAGCACGTAATTGACGCAATGTTCTTCCGGGACTTCGGGTGCGAAATCAATGCGGTAGTCAACACAGGCCAATGATTGCAAGCTCGCATCGACGACTGTTTGAAAGCGACGCTCCATTGCCGCCTTCAAAGACATTCCTGCTAATTTGTTGGCACCTGAGTCTGCGTTGATCTGGCGAGATCCCGCCCGGAATGGCTCAAATCTACATCTGCCTCCAGATCCAGGCGTGCCCGAGACGCTCAACGATCTGCGAGCGAAGGAGCAAGGCGGGATGCCTCCTGCAACAGGATCCCGCGCATCCAAAGGCTTGCCGGAGCACCGTTGTGAAGCGCAGGCCATTGAACGGCTTCGGTGAATGCAGGAAGTGGCAGTGGAAGTTCCATGATCCGCAGGGGCAGGTTTTTTGCGAAATGTTGAGCCAGTCGCAGCGGCATTGTCCCTATACGGTTGGTATTCGTTAGCACGGGTGGGATCATGCTAAAGCCCTGCACGACGACGTCGATACGTCTCTTGAAGCCGTTGTTCGAGCAGATACCATTCCTCGATGGAAGGCCTGCGGGCATTCCCGAATTTGGCCGCGACATGACCCATGGACATATATCTGTCGAACGTAAGCGGCTGTGATAGCTGCTCGTTCGAGTGACAGCCGACGCAAGCGAGTGTCTCCTCAAACAGTTTCGCTCGGGGATGCGCACTTGGCATGAACACTTCCGGCAGAATTAGAAAATCGACTTCGCCGCGGCGCAGAAGCTCTTCGTAATCATCGGCAAGAGGCAGAAATTCGAAGCTCACTCCGGGAGCTTCGCGCGCCGCACGCTTCACGACTTTTTCCATAAACACCAGCGTGAGGAAATCGGAAAGGATGATCCTGAAACGGCGATCCGATTGAAAGGGATCAAATGGCTCCCAGGAAATGATGGAGAGCTGAATGTGGAGCAAAGCTTCACGGACTGCCGAAATGAGGCTCTCTGCTCGGGGCGTCAGGACAAGTTCGCGCCCATTCATCGTGAATAATTCATCGTCGAAATTGGCGCGCAATCGAGCAACGGCCGCGCTCATGGCAGGCTGGCTTAAGTTGATGTTGCGTGCCGCCGCCGTCAGATTACGCTCGGTCATCAGTGCATCGAGCGCAACAAGCAGATTTAGGTCGAGTCCTTTAAAGCGCATTTTATCCTTCATCCAAACCGTGGATGGATGCTATCCAAACAATCAATTTTACCGATTTGCGCCGATGGTGCATGAGAAAAATGTCGATAACCTGACAAGTATGTCGAATAGCAGACAAGTACATCGGCGCAAGTGTACAAGCGACTGAGGAAGGTCGGAAGTATTGAGAGAGTCAACCACCTCTGACGCGAGCGGCATAGAAAGGCTCTACTTTCACGATTGTTTAGCGTCACAATCGATAATGACTGCAACCGACGTCCAGCAGACGAGCCGTTGCTTCAATCGCACGATGTTTCTCTGAGAACTACAGCAAGCAAAAGGAGGTCTTTGCATGCGCGCTGACGTGCAGTGGAGACTGCGCTGGGAAAGCGAGTTGGAACTCGCCGAACATGTCGAACTCGCCGAGTTCTTTCGAAAGACCTATGGGCCAACCGGGGCCTTTAATGCAAAGCCGTTCGAGG